>CAYSVD010000031.1:0-5419 GCA_964434395.1 uncultured Pseudohongiella sp. | reverse complement strand
CTAATCGACCACCTGAAGTAGCAGGGGAAGGCCCTGCGGATTTTCCTCCGCCGGTTCCGGCGGACGGTTCGGCGCGACCTGGACGGAACCACCTTCAGGGACGATCACCCCCGCTGGCAGCCATCAAGGCGCCGGTCCTTCCTGCAAGCAAAGCAAACAAATGCGCGCCGGAGCGCTGTCTTCCGGAGTTGGGCCGTGATGTTGAGATGGATCAAGGAAATTTTCATCCCAACCCCCAGGATGGAAGCCGGAGATCCAACCAGGAAGGCGGTATGAGAGATAACCGGCATGAGCGCAAGAAACGGTGTGCCGGGAAACAAGCGGTTGGGGAGCCTGCGTCAGCAGGACGGCAGGTCCATCGCCCGGCACCGCAAGCGGCGTGGGCGAGGATGTTCTCCAGTCAGTCACCACCAGGTACGCAGCTCCCGAACCGACCGTATGCAACGATGATCGTCCGGATTACACCGGATTGTAGGGAGTTACAAGCATCGAAACGTGAGACACAGCCCGGGCAACGCGTCGGCGCTAACGGCATTCACATCGACTCGTCGAGTCCATATGTCATGACTGAAGCGCACTACGGAAACCCGGCATCGCGTCAACTACAAGCACATGCACCACCACGTGAACGAGGTGGTGTCCCAGATAAACTAGGGAGCCGTAAGCTTCATATCTGGATCGTTTGGCCGCCTTCTTTGAGAGGGAGAGGGCTTTTTGTCACCGCGCACCCTACCGAGAGCTTATGGCCGCGGCCTGATGGTTTCGAAAGTGGTGGTCGCAAACGAATGAAAAAACAGAGGGGTTAGCTTGATGAAGACTTTCATTTTTTGGGTTATAGTTATTGCCGCTATATGGGCGATTTTTGCGGTAATGGAAGTGACTGGCATGGATTTCGGGGAGAGCTTTGCTCTTGTCGCTATTGGCGCTGTTGGCGCTGTTTTTGTTTTTTTCATGCTAAGAAGAGCTAGCGCCGAAAAAAAAGCAAAAAAACAACAAGAAGCATTAGATGATGCGGCTCGAAAGCTCATTGCAGAATATCCTGATGCAGATTGGGGTGATAATTTTGTTCATCCTGCTTCTGGCACTGGTATTGCACTTGATACAACTGCCAAGAAGATGGCTTTGTATAGGGATGGAAAATGGACAACTATTGATTTCAAGGACCTTATTTCCGCGGAAAAGGTAGAACGAGAACACACGGAAGAAGTAAGGATTCATGGTGGGGGCGGTGGGGGCACGGGATTGTTAGGCAGGATAAACCCGACTAAGCCAGTTTCAGGTGGAGGTGGGGGCACATTTGTTCTTAAAGTCTCTGTGCTTATAACCATTTCCAGCGTAGACAACCCCCTCTACGAGCTTGTCTGTATAGAAGGTTATATACCGAAAGGATCGGGTGATCATGCGGCTGCTCAGGGAGAGGCTGCAAAAGTTAAGGCAAAAGTTGATGCCATCGTCGCCATGAAAGATGGATGATCGAACAGCGATTCGTCCGGCACCGAAGAGCATGGCCCAGCGGGTTGTGGCTTTTCGATAAGGGTTCCCGAGCACTGGCCAGCGGCATCCCAACTGGCGGGATCCACCGGACAGAACATGCGGTCCTTGCGGACGATCTCCGGATTGGTGATGACCGTGAGCCGATTCAGCCGTCGGGACGAATGCGGGGCGTCCAGTTGAGCCAGCCGCCCCGCTCGCCGTCCCTCAGGCTCAAGCACCAGATGACGAGAGTGAGTGGCAATTTTGAAAAGCAGGAAGAATTCCCGACACGTTTGGACAACCTGTTCAGCGGTTCCTTCCCTGGCTCCCAACTTAAGGGACCTCTGATTAAGTGCCTTTGGAGCCTCTTGAGTCGCCGTTTCATGGCGGTTTCCAGCCCTCCCCACCGACGTATTGGCACTTGATCAGAGGTCCCTCAAGAGTCAGGGTCGAAACCGCGCCCAGTCTCTCCCAGACTCCCACTCTCCCAGAGAGAGTCTGGGAGGACCGAGGACCGTGCTACAATCTGCCGCCCGGGGCCGCGTCGCCCCGGCCGCGGACGGGGTGTAGCTCAGTCTGGCAGAGCACTGCCTTCGGGAGGCAGGGGCCGGAGGTTCAAATCCTCTCACCCCGACCAAGCCGTTCGCCTTCTCCTCGCGCCGGCGCGGGACATCGTTCGGTCCCCTCCGGACTCCGTCCGCGGCGTGATGGAGCCGCAGCACCTTGGAGGAAAGCGGGACATCATGATGAACGTGCTGCCCGTGCAGACCGTCGTCGAGCAGATCCTGTGAGAGAGGCGGGTGGGACGGGTCGAACACGACGATGCACGTCCTCAAGTTACCCTACATCTGCTACGGGTGGATGCTGGCCATCCATGGGAAACTGCTGGTTGTGGAGTCGGCGGAGGCGTGGAGGTACGGGCCGATCATCCCGGAGGTCTACCGCCGGTACAAGGCGTTCGCGGGCGACCCCATCGACACCGTCCCCATCGACAGGGCCGACATGCTGGACGACAGGCAGGCGGGCCTGATCAGGTCCGTGCTGAAGGCCTACCGGAAATTCGATTCGAGGCCTGGTAGCTGTCGGCCGTCACGCACAGGCTAGGATCTCCGTGGGATAGGGTCTACAAGGATGGCGAGGAAGCGCTCTCGATCATTCCAAACCGGTTGATCAGGGAGTACTACGAGACGCTGGCCGAGCGCTGACTCCGCGGGGAGCGGCCGGACGGGCGGATGACGACCGACAGGAGCGGCGGATTGGCCCGGGGCCCTCTTCCGAAGCCGCATGAAAACCGGGTCGATGGCGCGACCTACCTTTCGGGGAGCTGGATGTCGTAGCGCGTCCAGCGTCCGGCGCTTTCCAGTTCCTTGACCTTGACCGCTCCCATCGCCAAAAGGTCCGCCAGGTCCTGCGCCGCCGTACCCTCGTCGCAGCTCGCCAGCTCCGCGTATTTCCGTGCGCTCATCCCTCCCTCGAACCCTTCCGGCTCGGCGCGGAACATGCGGGTCGCGACCTTGGTCTGGCGGCTGTTGAGCCTGTCGGCGTAAGCGTCCCAGAACCGCGTCTTGGAAAGCGTCCAAGCCGTCTGCTCCCTGGCATGATCTTGGGCGCGCTGCACCGCATCGGCGGACCAGACCAGCCATTCGGTGATATCAAGATTTCCTCGACCCGTCTTCGAGAGGGCGGAGTAGTAATCCAGTTGCCGCTCTTCGATGGCGGTCGACAGGCTCAAGGGAGCGGGGCGGCCCAGTTCCTGCGACAAGGCGATTTCCGATATCGCCCGGCCGATGCGGCCGTTGCCGTCCACGAACGGATGAATGCCTTCGAAATAAAGGTGCGCCACTCCCGCCCGCACCGCGCCCTTCAGGTGTCCGCCGCCGTTGAACCAGTCGATGAAGCGGTCCATCTCGCCGGAAACCTGTCTGGATGGCGGAGCCTCGTAATGACCTTTCCCTGCCGACCGGTCCGGACACGATCTGCATGGGCTCGGCGCTTGTCCGCTAGTATCCCGTTTCAATCATGGCGCACCGGAAATTCCCTGCAATGATTAGATCCTGCCGCTTTCATCGGCGCTCTCCGGTCAACGGCTCGCCGATGCGCTCCCGCACGGAAACCATCGGCGCAACGACACCATGCGATGCCGGATCGCGCACCGTCTCCGGTGTCGCGTTCATGCCCAGATGGTTGCGGATCGATAAGCGGACGTCTTCGCGATCGAAATGCTCCCCCTCTATCTTCGAAATATTCACCGCTTCAGAAACCATGAGATCGATCAGCGCATCCGTTTTCCCGGATTCCGGCAGGTGTCCCACTTCGCCGACAAGCCGGGCGGCCCTCTGGGCGCATGCGTCGGCCTTACTGGTCGACGACCTTCCGGTCCCAAGCGAAATCAGGCCATTCGTCTCTCTGCCAGATGTACGTCATGACGGCTCTTCCCCGGGTTTCCTTATCCGCAACGGCGCATGAGGCGGATGGGGGCTGTTGATTTTGCCGTCGTGCTTCAGCAACCTTCCATCGAAAGTGTTGAGGAGCGGTACTCCCCACAGCAACGCCGTGGCGACATGAATGGCATCCTTGGGCTTTATGTTGTTGTCCCAGACCACATCACGCGCCAGCTTCGCGACCGTGATGTCAACGTCCGAGAGCGCGATATAATCGCTATCAAAGAAGGTGGCGATCTCTTCGCGCATGATCTTGGGAAGTTTTGGATGATATTTGGCGAATAACACTTCGGTCAAAGTCAGGGCGGATGTCACTATCGTGACCTCGCCTTTTCCGGCCCTGCTCAGGACTTCTTCACAAGCGGAACACTTATCCGGTTCCCCTTTAAGGTAACCAAGAAATGCATCCGAGTCCCAATAACGGTCGCCTCCTTTCACGAATACTCCTTTAGTATCCCTCTCATCTTGGTGAAGTGCGGAATTTCGCTCGGATCAGGATAGGGTCTTATGCTTTCCGCCCTTACCGCTTCGGGCAAGCCCTTCCTGTCATAACTGATGAACCCAGTCACATCGACGCGCTTGCCGAAATACCGAAGAGCCTCCTCCATCAAGGTATCGTCGGCGATGCATCTTATGACCCTGTCGCGCAACCTTTCCGTTATTCTGAATTCCCTCTTTTTGCGAACAGATATAACATCAAGTACGCCGGTCACAGTTCCCATGACTTTGTTTTTCACTTCATATCCCAAGGGCCCCGACACCGTGTCATACATTTCCCTTGTGACTTCAACACTTCCTTTTCGAGTAAGCACTCGGGCTGGAATCCCCTTCCGTTCACGCGTCGCCAGTCTCGCCAGCGTCTTGATATGTCCGGCTATCTTGTCGTTTCCCAAAAAAAAGTCCCCCTTATTACCCCTCTGGGATCGCATCTCCTTCAGCAAAGCGCTCGCGACGCTGCTTGCCTGGTTGTCGCTTATCCTCTTCGCATCGGCGAAAACGTCAATGATGCAGGATCCCGGGGTGACGGACACTTCCCACCCGTCCATCGGGATGTCCCTGTCGACGACCTTGGTGACCTCCCTCAGCAGACCGATAAAGGCTTCGACCGTACGCAGAAAGTCGGTGCTGGCAAGCCTGTCGGCGTCCAGTTCCAACGCTATTTCCCCTTTGATTTGGCCAACTTCGGCAGACATGGCGACGCCCCCAGCGATCACGCCCCATACGGACAACTAGGCCCATTATACACAATTCAATGATCTCCGCAATCTCCGCAGATGCGACAGATCCGCAACATGCACGGCTGATCCGCGACAAACTGCGATTCATCCGCCGATGTGTTGTCGATATGTGCAAATCACGACATGTGGAGATTCCGGCGAAAATGAACGCCTATTCCGGCCCAAAATGAACGCTGATTCTGATGAAAATGAACACCAGCGCCCCAACGCATTTACTTGGCCTGCGTTTTAGCCCAATTTTCCTCCTTCGTCAACAGTTAGTGTGAG
>CAYSVD010000030.1:0-1582 GCA_964434395.1 uncultured Pseudohongiella sp. | reverse complement strand
GTCGACTTCCGCGGGCCCGTGAAATGAATTCCACGGGCCCGTGGAAGTCCTGCGGCGGACTTGTCCGCTTTCCGGCGCTCCCGTGGACGTGGGGGATGACGCGCCTCGGTCGCGTCCGCGTTCGGCGTCCCTGGTGTCCGTTCCCGTGGTCGTTCCGCGCATCTTTGGGCGGTCGCCTGCGCGGTCGGCGTCCGGCGCGGCGAGTGCGGTCAGGGCCGGTTCGCGGTCGCGGTCGCAGGCGCCGTCGGGTGCGCCGTCGGGGACGGCGCGGACCGGGAGGCGCGAGACGGGCGTTTCCGCGCGGGCGAAGGGGGAACTTCAGCCGGAAACGACGAAAGCGCGCTGTGAGGCGTTCTGGGGCGCTCGCGTCGCCGGTCCCGGTCCCCTCTCCGATCGTCGGCGCCGGGGCGGACGCGGCGGTCGCCCGTCTGCTGGCCGTCGCTGGCCCGGACTGCCGTCAGGCCGCCCACGTTCGCCACGTCGCGCTTTTACGCCGTCCGGTACCGGGATAGCTGGGAAGGTCCTAGGTCGCGGGAGAGGGCGTTGGGACGACGCCAACGCGCGGGGGCGGAGCTGGAGGCGGTGGCCGACGGCGGCGGGACGATGCTGGACGTGGCCCGGCGCCTGACCGCCGGCGGAGCATGGGCCGAACTCCACCCCCCGACCCAGACCCCGGCGGCGTTCGCGGACGCGGCGCGGACGTTCCTAGCCCGCGGGCAGACGGCCTTCACCGACCTGGAGTACGGGCGGACGACCGCGGACCTGGCGCAGCTGGCGGGGCCGCCTACGGGGCGGCGCCGGGAGCGGAGCTGGAGGGGATCGTGGCCGCGAACGGCCTGGGGGCCGCCGCCCGGGCGCTGACGGAGAGGCCGCGGTGGACGGACCTGTACGCCTCCTTGGATGCGGCGGAGTTCGCGGAGCGGTGGGTGGGGACGCTGCCGCCCGCCGCCGCCCCTGCGAAGACCGCCTTGCCGCCCACCTTCGCCCAAGGCAGGCTCCGGTCGGCCCGGCGGGGCCGTCGTCCACGGGCGCCGTCGTCTCCGTCACACGCGCCCTGTCCCCGCACTGTTCTCCACAAGACGGACAGGAGACGGACAGGAGACTATTGATAATTTATCATGTGCCAAGCATCATGGAGCCATTGGGCGAGCCCCTTGGCTCCGGGCTCGCCCCCGCCACCGGAGAACGCCATGCCGCGCGAGGCCAAAGGAGATCCCGAAGCGTCCGCCCGGGCCGGCCGGCGCGCCCTGGATTTCCTGCTGGCGCCCGACGCCGGCGCGGCGCGACGGGTGCGGCGGGCCCTGGCCGAACGGCACGGCGCCCTGACGGGGGTCGTCGTCGGCGTCTGGTCCGAGTTGCGCGATCGGGCGCGGGACGCTTGGCTGCTGCCGCGGGCGGACGACGACGGCGGATTCGCCGACGCGCTGGCGAAGGCCGAAGACGCCTTCTGGTCCGAAAGCCTTTCCGTCGCTGAGGGCGAAACCGCGGGCGCCGTGCGCTCGGCCCTGACGGCGGTCGTCGGCGCCGCCGACCCGGCCGGCGAGCTCGCCGCGCGGGGGATCGAGAACCTGCCCGAGCGCCC
>CAYSVD010000029.1:0-4934 GCA_964434395.1 uncultured Pseudohongiella sp. | reverse complement strand
GTGAAGGACCTGTCGGCCGTCGCCGGGCTGCCCCACACCAGCGGCTCGCCGCTGCACCGGGACCGCATCGCCGCGCGGGACGGCCCCCTGGCGGCCCGCATCCGGGCGGCGGGGGCCATCTTCATCGGCAAGACCAACACGCCGGAGTTCGGACTGGGCTCGCAGACCTACAACCCGGTGTTCGGCTCCACCGGTTGCGCCTGGGATCCCGCGCTCACCGCCGGCGGCAGCAGCGGGGGCGCCGCCAGCGGGCTGGGCACGCGCATGCTGCCGGCGGCCGACGGCAGCGACATGATGGGCTCGCTGCGCAACCCCGCCGCCTTCAACAACGTGATCGGCTTCCGGCCGAGCGCCGTCCGCGCGGACGGCGGGCGCGGCCTGTCCGTCGCCGGGCCGATGGGCCGGAACGCCGCCGACGCCGTCGCGCTGCTGCGCACCATCGCCGCGACGGACCTGGACCCCGCCCCGCTGGAGCTCGCCGGCGCGCGGATCGGCTGGCTGGGGGATCTGGACCGCCGCCTGCCCATGGAGCCGGGGGTGCTGGCCCTGTGCGAGGCGGCGCTGGCCGCCCTGGCCGGCGCCGGGGCGGTGGTGGAGGAGGCGCGGCCGCGCGTCGCGCCGGAGGATCTGTGGCGGAGCTGGACCACCCTGCGGCACCTGAGCCGCGCCGGCATGGCCGCCTACTACGACGATCCGCGGACCCGGGCGATGCTCAAGTCCGAACTGGTCTGGGAAATCGAGGAGTCGCGCCGGCTGTCCGAGGACGACCGGATCGCGGCCGAAGGCCTCCGGCGCGAGTGGTACCGGGAGCTGGACCGGCTGTTCGCCCGGCACGACTTCCTCGCCCTGCCGTCCGCCCAGGTGTTCCCCTTCTCCCGGGAGACGCCCTGGCCGCGAGAGATCGACGGGCGTCCGATGGACACCTACCACCGCTGGATGGAGGCGACGGTGCCGGCGAGCCTCGGGGGGTTGCCCGTCGTCAGCGTCCCGGCCGGCTTCGACGGGCGGGGGCGGCCCATGGGGATGCAACTGATGGCCGGTTTCGGCCGGGACGAGCGGGCGCTGGCCCTCGCCCTGGCCTGCGAGGACGTCGGCGGCCACCTGCGGCGGCGTCCGGTCCTGGCCGCCGCCCGGCCCGCGTGACGGCGGGCCGGGAGCGGAAAAGGGCCGTTCCGCGGGCCCGCGGCCGCGAAAACCGGGGGAAAATTCCCGCGAAGCCGGAAAAACAGCGCCCAGCCCTTCATTTTCCGGCGGCCCCGCCGACTGATGCCCGAAGCGCCGCCGCCCGGGGCGGCGAAAAAAGGCGGAAAAAGATTGTTGCATTTTCGCCTCGTCGGTGTTTCAATGCCGGGCCAAGCGGCCTTGGCCGGCCACCGCCCGCGAGAGGCGGGCCGGGCGCGTCGCGGGCGGAGGGCGGATGCCCGCCGCTTTTCAGGGCCGGGCCGCCCCCGCGGCGGCCGGCGCGATCGTCAGAACGAATGCAGGAGAGACCGAAATGAAATTCCATCACAGGCTTCCCGGAATTCCGCTGGCCGCCGCCTTCGCGCTGGCCGGAGGGATATACTCGCCGCTGCACGCGCAGCCGTCCGGACAGGAGGCGGGTCAGCTGGAGGAGATCATCGTGACCGGAGCCCGCGGGCGTCCGCGCACGGTGTCCGACTCCCCGGTGCCGGTCGACGTGTTCACGGCGGAGGACATCGAGTCCATCGCCCACGCCGACACCAACGACATCATCAAGACGCTGGTGCCGTCGTACAACATCACGCGCCAGCCGATCTCGGACGGCGCGACCTTCATCCGCCCGGCCAACCTGCGGGGCATGCCGACCGACAAGACGCTGGTGCTGGTGAACTCCAAGCGCCGGCACCGGGCGGCGCTGGTGGCGATCGGCGGCTCGGGCACGCAGGGCCCCGACCTGGCCACGATCCCCTCCTCGGCGCTGCAGAACGTCGAGGTGCTGCGGGACGGCGCGGCCGCCCAGTACGGCTCCGACGCCATCGCCGGAGTGATCAACATGATCCTCAAGAACAACCGGGAGGGCTTCGACGTCTCCCTCGACTTCGGCGAGTACGGCGAGGGGGACGGCACCTCGACCACCCTGCAGGCCAACGTGGGAATGCCTCTGGGCAGCAACGGCTTCCTGAGCGTCTCCGCCGAAAGCCACCAGAACGACGCCACGGTCCGCTCCGAGCAGTACTGCGAGAGCTGGTTCTGCGTGGATCCCTCCCTGCCGGGATACAGCGCCTTCGAGTCCCGCGGCATGGAGGACCCCCGCGTCGTGGAATCGAAGACCGCCTCCTACCAGGCCAACACGCACATGGCCAACATCGGCGACGGCGACGTGGTCCAGCCTTGGGGCGCTCCCGACAACGAGGCCAACCGGCTGTTCTTCAACGCGGGCATCGAGTTCGCCGACGGCTCGGAGCTGTACGGCTTCGGCAACTACTCCGAAAGCACCACCCACGGCGGTTTCTTCTACCGCTATCCGTACAACGGCACGATCGAGTACATCCGCCGGCCGGACGGCTCCAGGTGGTGGTCGCTGGAGTTTTATCCGGGCGGCTTCACCCCTCGGTTCTACGGAGACGTCTACGACCTCTCCGTGCTGGGCGGCCTTCGCGGCGAGTACGACAACGGGATGACTTGGGACTTCAGCGTCCGCACCGGCGAAAGCGAGGTGCGGTACACGCTCTCCAACACGGTCAACCCCTCGATGGGTCCGGATTCGCCGCGCACGTTCCGTCCGGGCGACCTGATCAACAGCGAGTTCCAGATCCAAGCCGACTTCACTTACGAGTTCGACAACGCGACCAACACCCTGCTGGCCTTCGGCGGCACCATCTTCGACGAGGAGTACGAGGTGGTGGAGGGAGAGCGGGCCTCGTATGCGGCCGGTCCCTACGCCCTGCCGGATCCGTGGGGCTTCTGCAACGACGACGGCACGCCGACCGCGGCGGGGATGGGGGTCATCGGCAACGGCTCCGACCTCGACTGCTCGGATTCGTCCGATCCCGTTTTCAGGGCTGTGGGCGTGGGATCGAACGGATTCCCCGGCTACTCCCCGCAATTCTCCGACGTCTATGATCGTTCCTCGTACGCGGTGTACGCGGACGTCAGCAGCGACGTGACGGACAGGATGTTCCTGCAGGGCGCGGTGCGCTACGAGAACTACGACGACTTCGATGCCGTCACCGTGTGGAAGATGGCGGGCCGCTACAGCCTCACCGACGACGTGGGACTGCGGGCGTCCGTGGGCACGGGCTTCCGCGCGCCGACGCCGGGTCAGCAGGGCACGATCAACGTCTCCACCCGCCTGCCGCAGGGCTTCCCCGTGGCCACCGGCCTGTTCCCCGCCGGGGGACCGGTCGCGGCGGCCTTGGGCGCCGAGCCGCTGAAGCCCGAGAGGTCGGACAACTACACCTTCGGCCTGACGGCGAACGTGGGCGACGTGGACCTGACCATCGACTGGTACCGGATCGATATCCAGGATCGGACCCAGTCGGTGTCCACGCTGGACGTGTCGACGGATCCGACCTCCGGCGACGCCTACCAGAACTTCCTGAAGCTCGAGGCGGCGGGCGTTCCCGGCGCCAACACCATCGGCGGCGTCTTCTACTTCGCCAACGGCTTCGACACCAAGACGGAAGGCGTGGACGTCGTGGCTTCGGTGCCGCTGGACCTCGGCGCCGGGTCGACCACCCTGACCGGAGCGCTGAACTGGAACAAGAGCGAGTTCGCCTCGGATCCCAGCGAGTACCTGAACGCGGAAGCCCGGTACGACTTCGAGAATTTCCTGCCGAAAATGCGGGGGGTTCTCACGCTTCAGCACGGGGTGGGCGATCTGAACCTGGTGGGACGGCTCAACCATTATGGCGGGTACACGAACTCGAACAGCGGGGGCAACCCGTTGCGGTTCCAGGAGTACGACCCGGTCACCATGTTCGACTTGGAGGCGCAGTACCGGATCAGCGAGACTCTCGACTTCGCTCTGGGCGGCCGCAACATCTTCGATGCCTATCCGGACGAAGGCACGATCGGCGACAACTGTTGCGGGCGGCTTTACCTGTCGGCTTCCTACGTGAGCTGGCAGGGCGCCTACTGGTACGGCAGGGTGAGGGCCAGTTTCTAGTCCCCTTCGGGAAAGCGGAAACTCCGGGCCGGGGAGCCTTCAGGCTCCCCGGTCTTTTTTTGCCCGGAAACCGCCGGCGATGGAACGCCGAGCGCGCGCTTTCTTATAATCCCGCCCCAAGGGCTTTCAGCGAATTATCAGGGATCCCGCCATGCTGATCGGCGTTCCGAAGGAGATCAAGAACCACGAGTACCGGATCGGCCTGACCCCGAACGGAGCGCGGGAGCTGACCGGCCGGGGACATCGGGTGCTGGTGCAGTCCGGCGGCGGGATGGCCATCGGCTTCGACGACGGGCAGTACCGGCAGGCGGGGGCGGAGCTGGCCGGAACGCCGAAGGAGATTTTCGAGCGGGCCGAACTGATCGTGAAGGTCAAGGAGCCGCAGCCGGGGGAGTGCCGGATGCTGCGCCCGGACCAGACCCTGTTCACCTACCTGCATCTGGCGCCCGACCCGCGGCAGACCCGCCTGCTGGCGGAGTCCGGGGCGACCTGCATCGCCTACGAGACCGTGACCGACGGCCGGGGCGGCCTGCCGTTGCTTTCCCCCATGAGCGAGGTGGCGGGCCGGCTGGCGGCCCAGCAGGGCGCCCGCTGCCTGGAAAGCGCCCAGGGCGGCAGCGGCATCCTGATGGGGGGCGTGCCCGGCGTGGAGCCGGCCGGCGTGCTGGTGATCGGCGGCGGCGTGGTGGGGCTCAACGCCGCGCGCGCCGCCATGGGCATGGGGGCCGTGGTCGCCATCGCCGACCGCTCTTTGCGCCGCCTGCGGGAGATCGACGAGCTGTACGGCGGGCGGTTGCTCACGCTG
>CAYSVD010000028.1:0-1613 GCA_964434395.1 uncultured Pseudohongiella sp. | reverse complement strand
CGGGCGCAGGCGCAGGCGGCGGGACGGCGGGCCGAGGCCCAGGCGCAGGCGGCGGAGCGGCGGGCCGAGGCCCAGGCGCGGGCGGCGGAGCGACGGGCCGAGGCTCAAGCCCTGGCCGAGGAGCATCGAGCGCAGTCCCAGGCACTAGCGGAAAAACATCGGGCACAGTCCCAGGCGTTGGCGGAAAAGCATCGGGCGCAGTCTCAGGCGCAGGCGGCGGAGCGGCGGGCCGAGGCTCAAGCCCTGGCCGAGAAGCATCGGGCGCAGTCCCAGGCGTTGGCGGAAGAGCGTCGGGCCCGGGTCGGGGCGGTCGGGGATGCCGCCCCGGAACCGAATGACGGCTCGACGAGGCGTTCGGCTTCGCCCGATGCCGCATCATCCGCCGCCGCTCCGGCCGCCGCGGCTTCCCCGGAACCGGCTTCCGCCGCGGACGGGAGCGCATCCCCGCCCTTGAGCCGGGAGGTCGCCCGGCGCGAGTTTCGCGAGCAGGTCGCCATCCCCTGCGTCGTGCTTTCCACTTACGCCGCCTACGAGGGAAAGCCTGTCTGGGAGCTGTTCCTAGAGGGGATCGTCGCCGAGGCGATGGCTGAAAACGGGCATGGGCGCTCGGAGGAGCGGCGGCTGGACGAGTTCTGGGAGGATCCGGAGTACGTCGGCGGACCGAGGGCGGCGCGGCAGCGGGTCTACGACATGGAGGTGGGACGGTGCGCCAGAACCGTGCTGGAGTCGCTGGCGTCGGAGGAGCCGCCCGCCTAGCGCCGGGGCGCCGGCGTCTTCCAGTCGCCCCGGGGATCGATCAGCGCCCGCTCCCGTAGCTCGGGGGTTCGGGCCGGCATCGAGGCGCGGGCGGTCATCGCCGCCGCCGTCTCCAGCGCCCGCCGGCGGTCGATGCGCAGGGATGCGCCGAAGCCGGGGGCCATGCCCTCGCCGATGCACAAAAAGGCCCCCGCATGAGCGGGGGCGCAATAGGAGGGAGTGCAATGCCGGAATCCGTCCGGCACGTTCAATAAGACCGGGCGGCGGCGGATTTCTTTCACCCGCGCGGCCCCCACCGGAAAGGCCCGCACAAAAAGGCCCCCGCAGGAGCGGGGGCGCAAGAGGAGGGAGTACAATGCCGGAATCCGTCCGGCACACCCGATAAGACCGGGCGGCGGGAAATTTCTTTCCGCCCCCGGGCGGCGGGGGCGAGGCGGTGGATGCGGCGGAGGAACCGGACCGGGACGGCGCGCTCGAGGCCCGGCTGCGCCGGGCCGCGGCGGAGAAGCGCGGCCGCTACGAAAGAAGAACCCGGCACCTCGACGCCGACGGCGAGCCGGCCTTCGTCAACCGCCTGATCCTGGAGGACTCGCCCTATCTGTTGCAGCACGCCCACAACCCGGTGGACTGGCGCCCCTGGGGCGACGAGGCCTTCGACGCCGCTCGCCGCACGGACCGTCCGGTCTTCCTGTCGATCGGCTACTCGACCTGCCACAGGTGCCACGTCATGGAGGAGGAGAGCTTCGACAACGCCGAGGTCGCCGGGCTCCTGAACCGGCGCTTCGTCAGCATCAAGATGGACCGGGAGCAGTTCCCCGACGTCGACGAGATCTACATGACGGGTGTGCAGCTCCTGT
>CAYSVD010000027.1:0-5143 GCA_964434395.1 uncultured Pseudohongiella sp. | reverse complement strand
CCTGCCCGTCATAAGGCGAAATCGCCTCGCGCGCCGCGTTTGCGGCCGTTTTTTGTGTTTTGGAAGGTCAAGCGCACGGTTTGATGCGGATTTGCCGCCGCAGAATCGACGAGGCGCGCTGAAAAAGCCAAAAAATCTCATAAAATCGTCATTTCCAGTGTTCTAAGGGGGGATTGCGGTATCCACTTCCACCTCTGCCTGTCGCATGTGCTTCATCGTCAGCGTCACTCCCGGGGCCTCCGCCACCCTCCACAACTCCCGGCCCCACATCTGGATAAAGGTGGGGTAGCCTTGCGAATCATTCACGATCCGGGCCAATACATCGTCCTGAATGGTTATGCGGGCGTGGTCGTGGAATGGTACGGTCAGCGCATCCTCCGTCGCTTCGGGTTCCAGCGTATCCAGCGGCATTCGCTTGTAGCGCTCGGAATAGGTGATCCCATCGAAGCCATCCCATCTGTTCACCCCAGGCGTTCCAGCCAAAACCAGATGAAAGCCGGCGGTGCCGTCGGCAGTGACATTATACGCCAACCGCGCGAGATCCGTTTTGAAATCCCGCGGCAGAGTGTGCGCCTCGTCGATCAGAATCAGCAAAGGTTTTTTTCGGCATCTCTCGATCATATTCCGCACGGGGTCCTGTTGGGCCGGCGCTTCTTGGGCGTGTTCTTCGCGGGGGGCGGTTGTTCTTTCGTGATACGTGAACACTTTGACGAATAGAGGCAATGTGATCTGCGCACCCCCGCCTTTTTTGCTGGATACCGGCTTCAGCGCCGGCTGCGGCGCGCGCCCCCACTTCTGAACCAGCGTGCGCGCCCGGCCGAACCCGGACGGCGGGGAAGAGTAGATATCGGCTGGATCGGTCAGGGCCGCCTTCAGTCTTTCCGGGTCCGAGAAGTAATGAATGTCCACCTCGCTTCTGCCAAGGACATCCATCTTCTTCTTGGCCTCTTCCACCGCCCAGTACACCATGCTCGTTTTCCCCACGCCGCGCGGGCCGAAGATGATGGTGGCGGCCCGTCGTATCTTGGATGGGGTGAGAACGCCGTTGATGGCGGCGGACAGGTCGTTCTTATCTTTTTCCCGCCCAGCCATTACATCCGGCATCCCCGTCGTCGTGACTTCGAATGGGCAATCACTCATGTCCATGGATTCAACCTCGCCGTCGGTCGCCAAGGAATATGCTGATCATAGCACACATCGCCTGCGGCGCGGAACACGGACATGCGGACACGGACATGCGGAACCGGCGGGGCGCGGCCCCTGAGCGGCCCCAGCGCCGCCGTAGGCGCCCGGCGGCGCTGGCAGGTCCGGGGAGCAAGGAAGCTGGTGAAACGCGCCCTGCGCGGCCCTGTGCCCGCCTTGGGCGGCTCCGGCGTGGGAACGCACGGCACCGGGAGTGCCGGGCCGCCAGCGGGCCCCTACCCCCCAGAAACGCCGGGAAACCGCCGAGCGGGCGCTGGACACGACGGACGCATCCCCCGCCATTGGCCCGCCAGCCGCTGCCCTGCGCCCCTGTGAGCGCGGGCGGGCCGCCGGCAAGGCCCCACGCCCGGAGATGCCGAAAAAACCGCCCCTGCGGGCCTGCGCCGCCCCGTCGTCGAATCTGGACCGGGCCGGCGGGCGGAACCGCCGGCGCGACAACACCGGCGGCCGGAACGCCAGGGGCAACCGGCGACGCCGGTCCAGCGACGGCGCACCGGCAAAGCCTCACGCCGGCGGCGCCTCTGCCGGCGGGATGCGCCGGTGCGGCAGCACCGGCCGGCACGGCCGGAGAAGCCGTCCCCCTCCCGGCGGCGACACTGACGATCAGCGACCGGACGGCATTGGCAGGCGGCAACCGGCGAAGCCCGGCCGGCGGCGATTCCTGCCCGGTCCGCCGGGCGCTGGACGAGGCGGCCGCCCAGGCCATCGGCTTGGCCCCGGCGGAGGTCGCAGACTGGCGCCGCAGACTGGCCGCGGAGCCGACGATCACCGGCGAGACGGAACGGATCCCGGCCAGGGGCAAAGAGTGCGACAACGATGACGGCGATAACCGGGGAGAATGACCGGCGCGCCGCGCCAGCGACACCACCCTGCTGGCGCCGCCGCATCACTCCAGCGGCATAGCCAGCGACAAAAACAGGCGACGAAACCAGCGAAACAGCAACGGCGCCCCAGCGTCGCCTCACAGCGACGACTCTACTGCGCCCACGCCGGCGGTCCAGGCTCACTAATCGGACCCGGACGCGGCGGGAACGGGAGCGCCGGCCCCAGCCCGCGGCGCGGTCGGGCCGCTGTCGCCTGCTTGGCCGCTGATCTCCTTGTCTACCGCCAGATTGGGGCCGACCGCCCGCTGGCGATGAGATGGCCGAGGGCGGTCGTCACAAGCCCCGCAGAAGATGCGGAACCGGCGGGGCGACACCGGCGATCAATGGCCAGCAAGCAGGCGGCGTCCGACGGCGGCGAGATCAGAGAAACAGGTATCGGCGAGACGAAAATCAGCATGCCGAACAGCGGCACCGGCGGTTGCGGGCGCGACCGGAACGGCGTACAACCTAGCGCCCCTCCCCCCTACCCGCTTTGGAGGAATCTTGGGGGCTGGGCGCTTCTTTGCGGAGGGATGGGTATTCGCTACCAAGAACAGATTCGGCCGCCGAGCGAAAATCCTGCCCAAAGATGTGATCATTCGCGCGGTCATTAATCGTAGCGGCAATCAAGTGCCGTGCATCGACCCTCTGCCGTGCACGATCAAGGATAAACCTATGGAAGCAGGGAAGTGCGGGGCTCACAACGCCTTCATCGGGCTCCCACAGCACATCCTTCGCCTGCAAGCGGCTCATGATGGTGTCAGTGTAAGCGCTCCTGCTTCTAAAGTCCTTTGATGGGTCGGTAGAAGCGAACACGATGTTGCGCGCCTCCTCCAAATACATTGCGTCTCTCAACTGAAACGCCATCGCCACCAACGCCGCTGGGACAAAAAACTGCGCTGGAGAGATATCGCGCAAATATTTCCCATAGAGATCCGCTCGTCTTTTATTCACATTATCCTCGACGGACGCATATACATCCATACTGATATTGTCCATGGAATTGGACTTGCGCCCGCGCCAGAGCTCCTCACCCAAGATCTGCAGGAAGTATGGGTAGCCTTGCGAGCGATCCACCACCCGATCCAGCACATCTTCGTCAATGGAAACCTTGGGTTTCTGTTGCTCTAGAGGAATCCTAATAGAATCCTTGGCATCCTCATCGCGCAACGCGCCGAGCGCGACATCATTCCCGCGCCATATAAACGAGGCGCCGATCTTACCCAAGGCATCGAACAGATTCGGCGTTCCCGCCAGCACCAGTTGCAATCGCGCGCCGCTCTTGATTATCCTCTGCACATAATTCAGGAAAAACAGCCCCGTATCCGGCGTCAACATGTGCGCCTCATCAACGATCAAGACCATCGGGCGATGGGCGCACCTCAAAATAATCTCGCTTTCTATCTCACGCGCCCGCCCAGCGTCATTCATGTCACCCTCAAAAGAGTACCCGACATTGCAAATACCCACATCGACTTTGACGGTATGCGGAATCTTCTCCCGCAGATTTTTTAACGCTGTGCGCCAGCCGCGCCAACCATCATGAGTGCTCAATAAGACCCGCGGAATGTTGTTTATATCGCTTAGTTCCGTACTTGGGGTGATGCACCTAACATCGGCATTACAATCGGGCGCGTTCTCAAAATCCTCTAGCAACACGGTCTTGCCCATCCCGCGCGGGCCAAACAGAAACATTGGCGTCCCGCCGCATCTCGCCGCAATCATGCCGGCCACCGCCTCACGCAATTTTTCCTTCTCCTTCCGCCTTCCCGCCAGAAACGGCGGGGGGTTGGCGGAACCTGGCGAGAAAACCCGCACCGGCCGGCCATCCGGACCCACCGGAGGCGCACCCCCGATGGTGAGAGCGGGGTCCACAAGACTCCGCCCGCCCAAGATCAAATTCGCCCAATCGCTACGGTCCATGCCGGCAACCTTAACCCACCCATACTCAATTTCACCATATGACCAGCCAAAAAGCAATACTGCCGCGGCAACTGTGGCGGCAACAGGACCAGACACATGCGGCAACCGGCGGAAGGCGCCCCTGTGCCCTGCCCCGGTGAAGCCCCCCGGCGGGGAGGCGCCCCTGTGCTCGCCCGGATGGGACAGGCAGGCCCTTGGGCCCCGCGGATCCGGCGAAAGCGGCCCTGTGCGGCCCAACGTCCCGCACTGGGCGGCTCCGGCGCGGGAACCCCCGACAACCGGGGCGACGAGACCGGCGGCGCAACACCGCCAGCGGCGCCCCACCAGCGACGCCGCACTCCAGCGACGAAACAGAGATCGGCGAGAACGGCCGCCGCCCCACCAGCGACGAGGCAAAGATCAGCGAAAACAGCAACGGGACCAGCGGAGCCTCACACCAGCGACACAGCCCCGCCAGCGAAACCCCACCAGCGACCCACCTACCTCCCAACAGCCCACGCCGGCGGACCAGGCTCCGAGATCGGACCAGGACACGGCCGGAACGGCAACGCCGGGCATTGTCCTGCGGCCCGTGGCGCCCCTGTCCGCATTTTCCGCCGCCGGCGGGGGTTGCCCCGCCCGCGCCTTTGCGACGGGACACCGGCACGGGACCGGCAGTACGCACCCTGAGCGGCCCTGTGCCGCCCCTGTGCCACCGTGTCGCGCCGGATGGGACGGCATGCCTGGAGACGCACGGAACCGGCGGAACGCGCCCCGTGCGGTCCCAGCGCGGCGACACCGGCGATCAGCGGCCAACAACAAGCCGCCGGCCCCGACAGCGCAACCAGCGCCGCCCGCCAGCGGCGAGATAAAAAGCAACGAGATCAGAAAAACGCCAGCGACGAGATAAAAATCAGCAAGACCAGCGGCGGGACCGGCGACGCCACCCTCCAGAGCCGCCCACACCATCGGAACCGCTCCACCCCATCGGAACCGCTCCACCCCAGCGGAGCCGCTCCACCCCAGCGGCGCCCCACTCCAGCGACGAGACCAGAGATCGGCGGAACCAGAGCCGCCTCACTCCAGCGCCGAGATCAGATAGATGGCGGCGACGACACAGCGACGATGCCGGCGGCAAGGGCAGAGATCAGCGAGACCAGCGAAGCATCACGCCA
>CAYSVD010000026.1:0-10386 GCA_964434395.1 uncultured Pseudohongiella sp. | reverse complement strand
CGGGTTTCCGGCACTTGGCCGTCGACGCCGCCCGGGGCGAGGCGCGCCGGCTGCGGGACGTCAGCGTCGACCTGGGCGGCATCGCGAAGGGCTACGCGGCGGACCGGGTCGCGGCCCGGCTGGACCGCCTCGGCGCCGCGGGCTACCTGGTGGAGATCGGCGGCGAGATCAGGATGAAGGGGCGCAAGGGCGACGGCCGGGCGTGGACCGTGGCGCTGGAGGCCCCGCCCGGCGCCCCGGCCCGGATGCGCGGGTCGCTGTCCAGCCGCGGCGAGGAGCTCGCGGCGGCGGGTTCCGGGGACTACCGCAACTACTACCTGCGCGGCGGCGAGCGCCGCTCCCACGCGCTGGATCCGCGCGCCGGCCGGCCGGTCGGCCACGGCCTGGCGGCGGTGCATGTGCTGGCCGGCTCGGCCATGCTGGCCGACGCGCTGGCCACCGCCTACATGGCGCTGGGACCGCGGGAGGGCCCGGCGCTGGCCGAGCGCGAAGGGCACGCGGCGCGCTTCATCGTCCGGGACGGGGCGGCGGACGGCGGCTTCGCCGTCCGCGACACGGCGGCCATGAAGAGGTATCTGGAGGCGCGCCCGGAGGACCGCCGCCCGGCCGCCGGCGGACGCCGGCGGGAGGCTCAGCCGGGATAGTCCCGCCGTTTCGGCCCCGTGTACAGCTGCCGGGGGCGGCCGATGCGGTAGGGGGCGCTGAGCATCTCGTGCCAGTGGGCGATCCAGCCCGGGGTGCGTCCGGTGGCGAAGATCACCGTGAACATGCTGGTCGGGATGCCGATCGCCTTGAGGATGATGCCGGAGTAGAAGTCCACGTTCGGGAACAGCTTGCGCTCGATGAAGTACTCGTCCTCCAGCGCGATCTGCTCCAGCTTGCGGGCCATGCGGAACAGCGGGTCGTCCTGCTTGCCCAGCTCCTCGAGCACCTCGCCGCAGATGCCGCGGATGACCGCGGCCCGCGGGTCGTAGTTCTTGTACACCCGGTGCCCGAAGCCCATCAGGCGGAAGGGATCGTCCTTGTCCTTGGCGCGGGCGATGAACTCCTCGATGCGCGACTCGTCCCCGATCTCGTCCAGCATCCGCAGCACCGCCTCGTTGGCGCCGCCGTGGGCGGGGCCCCACAGGGCGGCCACGCCCGAGGCGATGCAGGCGTAGGGGTTGGCGCCGGTGGAGCTGGCCAGCCGCACCGTCGAGGTGGATGCGTTCTGCTCGTGGTCGGCGTGCAGCAGCAGGATGGTGTCGATGGCCCGGGCCAGGGTCGGGCTGACCCGGGGCGGATCGCACGGAGTGCCGAACATCATGTGCAGGAAGTTCTCCGCCAGGCTCATGTCGTTCTGCGGGTACATGAAGGGCTGCCCGACGCCGTGCTTGTAGCACATGGCCGCCAGGGTGGGCATCTTGGCGATGAGGCGGATGGCGACCCGGATCCGGTTCGCGGGATCCCCGATGTCCAGCTTGTCGTGGTAGAAGGCCGACAGGGCCCCGACCACCCCGCAGAGCATGGACATCGGATGGGAGTCGCGGGGGAAGCCGGCGAAGAAGCGGTGGATCTGCTGATCCACCATGGTGTGGTAGCGGACCTCGTTCTCGAAGGCCTCGCGCTCGGCGGCGTCGGGCAGCTCGCCGTGCAGCAGCAGGTGGCAGGTCTCCAGGAAACTGGACTTCTCGGCCAGCTGCTCAATGGGATAGCCGCGGTGCAGCAGCACCCCGGCGTCGCCGTCGATGTAGGTGATGGCGGAGTCGCAGGCGGCGGTGGAGACGAATCCGGGGTCGTAGGTGAAGAGACCGCGGCCGGCCAGCGGGCCGACGTCCACCGTATCCGGGCCGGCGCTGCCCCGGCGCACGGACAGTTCGATGGCGCCCTCCATCCCGTCGACGCTCAGGCGGGCCTTGACTTCGCTCATGCTGGACTCCTGTGGGCGCCGTCCGGCGCGGCGCGCGTTGTTGTTGTCGCCGGGCGGGCGGCGGCCGTCGGCGCGGGGTCCGGCGGGCCGGCGCGGGACGGACAAGTGTAGGGGGGCGGGCGATGCCTGTCAAACGCCTGTTCTCTTTTCGTATTGATAGGCGCGTTCGGCGCTATCGCCCCCGTCCTTCCCCTTCCCATTCGTGCATGAGTCATGTTCCTTGCTGTATTCGACGCCGCGGTAAGCGCCGATGATTTCTGCGGCCTTGTCTTTGATGAAATGATGGAAGCAGGGTAGTGCGGGTCTGACAAAGCCTTCTCCAGGGGCCCATAGCACATCATGGGACTTTAGTTCCTCGACAATCGCTATGCTCTCGTCCTCCCGCTCTTTTTTGTTCAATGATGTTGGCATCATTGAGAATATCTTCTCGAGCGCCTTAGCGTAGGGCATTGTGGATGTCTCCTCAGCCAACCGATGTTCGATGAATGTTTCAGCCATGAGTTGTGCGGGCCGGGTAAGTCCGTCCTTCATTATCTCTGCGAAATATCCCCCGTAGTGGTTGTCCTTCCTCTTCTGGACGATGTCGTGGGAGACGTTGTATGTGTGCATGTCTACTAGGTCTGACGATTCTTCCCTTCGACGCGTCCAAAGTTCTTCCCCCCACGCCTGCAGAAAAAACGGGTATCCGCTGGAATCCTCTACAACCTTTTCCAAAACGTCAGGCTGAATGGTTACTGGCGGATGTTGGTTTTGAAGAGGGATTTCAATGGAGTCTCGGGCGCCTTGATCGTCCAGCGCCCCCACTACGCAGTCGTCGCCCCTGCTAATGAACGAAGCGCGGGTGGCTATCAGCGCCGACCGCAGGTTAGGGGTTCCGGCCAGCACCAGCAACAGCCTGCCTTCCGTGGCGATATCCTGCATGTAGTTCAGGAAAAAAGTTCCCGGACCCTCTTTTAGCGTGTGCGCCTCATCCACAATCAGCACCATGGGACGAATAGAGCATTTTTTTATAATTTCCATCCTGATGCCTTCGGCGGTCGCGGAATTCTCTATATCCCACCCAAACTCGAGGCCGGGTATGTGTGGGAGGGAGAATTTAAATCCTCCGCGGGCTGGAACCTTGTCCTTCCACGAGCCAGGCGTGCTCAGCAGTATGTTCGGGATATTGTTGATGTCGGCTAGCCCAGTCGCCGGCGTGGTGATTCGGACATCGGCGTTGCATGGCGGGTTGTTCTGGAACTCTTTAAGCAACACCGTCTTCCCCATGCCGCGGGGCCCGAACAGCAGTATTGGCTGTCCGCCCCCGGACCTCCCCATCATCTCCCAGACCGCATCCTCGAGATGCCGGGTTTCTTCTTTCCGACCGCCCAGGTGCGGCGGCGGAGTTGCCGGCCCGGACGCATAAATCTGCCAAGGTCGTCCGTCAGAGCCGACTGCGATCTCCCGCCCGTCGTCGAGCCTTACGATATGTCGTTTGCTTGGATCCATGTCGGCATCCCCCGGCCCCATTATACCCACGGCCAGCTTGGTGTCCATTCACAATCCGCCTTCACAATCCGCCTTCCAATCCGCCATTGTCCCTTACCTTTGGCCGCTCGGTATTCCTGCCGTTGCGGGCGTCGCCGTCGCCCTTGCCGGTCCCGTTCATGTCGCCGCTCCTGTCGTGTCGGTGAAAACGCCGCCTTGGTCGCGCCCGGCGGAGAGTGCGCCAATGTAAGGGCCGGAGAAGAATTGTCAAGCGAAACCCGCCGCGGTGAAACCCGCGCGGGCGGCGACCGGGAAAGGCGCGTCCCGCGACGGGAACGGCGGGATGGAACGGCTGCCCGGACGCGGACGGCTCCCGGTCCGAGAACCGATGCGGCGGCCCGCGGCGGCTGACAACCCCTTGTCATGGCCGTCCCGGAGCCGCCCGCCGTTTGCATCCGCGGGACGATGCGCCTACACTTCCGCCCGCCGGACGATTCTCCAGGGCCGAAGGCCGAGGCGGTGAAATAACGTGAAGGACGAAAGGCCCGTCAACCTCGACCTGGCCACCTTCAGCTATCCCCTGGCCGCCGTGGCCTCCATCCTCCACCGGATCTCGGGCGCGGCGCTGTTCCTCGGGGCGGCCCTGCCGCTGTACCTGCTGCAGCGCTCCCTCGAGTCGGAGGCGGGCTTCCGGGAAGCGGTCCGGATGCTGGAGCGCTGGCCGGTCCGGCTGGCGCTGTGGGCGGTGCTGGCGGCCCTGTCCTACCACCTGATCGCCGGCATCCGGCACCTGCTGCTGGACTTCGGCGTCGGCGAGTCCCTGCGCGGCGGGCGCGCCGGAGCGGCCGCCGCGCTCGCGCTGTCGGCGGCGGCGGCCGCCGCCGCGGGAGTCTGGCTGTGGTGACCAGCGCCACCAGCCTGGGCCGCTCCGGCCTGTCCGACTGGCTGGTCCAGCGGCTCAGCGCCGTGGTGCTGGCCGCCTGGACCCTGCGCGTGCTCGTCTTCGTCGCGGCGCGGCCCGAGTTGGACCACGCCCAGTGGCGGGCCCTGTTCGACGGGGCGGGCATGCGCTATTTCAGCGCGCTGGCGCTGGCCTCCCTGTGCGCCCACGCCTGGATCGGCATGTGGACCGTCGGCACGGACTACCTGACCGAGCGCCGGCTGGGCGGCGCGGCGCTGCCGGCGCGGCTGGCCTACCTGCTGGCCTGCGCCCTGGGGATCCTGCTGTACCTGTTCTGGGGCCTCAGCGTGTTCCGGAGCGCCGCGTGAGCGCCCCGCGCTCCGTCGAGTTCGACGCGGTCATCGTCGGCGGCGGCGGCGCCGGCCTGCGCGCCGCCCTGCAGCTGGCCCAGTCGGGCTTCCGCGCGGCCGTGCTCTCGAAGGTGTTCCCGACCCGCTCCCACACCGTCTCGGCCCAGGGCGGCATCACCTGCGCCATCGGCAGCGCCGACCCGGAGGACAACTGGCGCTGGCACATGTACGACACGGTCAAGGGCTCCGACTACATCGGCGACCAGGAGGCCATCGAGTACATGTGCAGCGAGGGGCCGCGGGCCGTGTACGAGCTGGAGCACATGGGCCTGCCGTTCTCCCGCGCCGAGAGCGGCCGCATCTACCAGCGGCCCTTCGGCGGCCAGTCGAAGGACTTCGGGCGGGGCGGCCAGGCCTCCCGCACCTGCGCGGCCGCGGACCGGACCGGCCACGCCCTGCTGCACACCCTGTACCAGGCCAACCTCAAGCACCGCACCGCGTTCCTCAGCGAGTGGTACGCCGTGGACCTGGTGACGAACCAGGCCGGCGAGGTGGCGGGGGTCGTCGCGCTGCGCCTGGAGACGGGCGAGACGGTCCACGTGAGCGCCCGGGCCACGGTGCTCGCCACCGGCGGGGCCGGCCGCATCTACGCCTCCACCACCAACGCCCTGATCAACACCGGCGACGGGCTGGGCATGGCGCTGCGGGCCGGGTTCCCGGCGCAGGACATGGAGATGTGGCAGTTCCACCCCACCGGCATCCACGGCGCCGGCACCCTGGTGACCGAAGGCTGCCGCGGCGAGGGAGGCTACCTGGTCAACCGCGACGGCGAGCGCTTCATGGAGCGCTACGCGCCGAACGCGAAGGACCTGGCCGGGCGGGACGTGGTGGCCCGGGCCATGGTGCTGGAGATCCTGGAGGGGCGCGGCTGCGGCGGGAACGCCGACCACGTGATGCTCAAGCTGGACCACCTGGGCGCGGAGGTGCTCGCCTCGAGGCTGCCCGGGATCATGGAGCTGGCCCGGGCCTTCGCCCACGTGGATCCGGCCGTCGAGCCGATCCCGGTGGTGCCCACCTGCCACTACATGATGGGCGGCATCCCCACCGACGTGCACGGCCAGGCCCTGGCCCGGGACGGCGGCGGCCGGGACGCGCCCGTCCCCGGCCTGTTCGCGGTGGGCGAGGTGGCCTGCGTGTCGGTCCACGGCGCCAACCGGCTTGGCGGCAACAGCCTGCTGGACCTCGTGGTGTTCGGCCGGGCCGCCGGCCTGCGCATCGGGGACATGCTCGCCCAGGGGGTGGAGCGGCGGCGGGCCGGCGGGTCGGACCTCGAGCGCCCCCTGGCGCGCCTGGCGCGGCTGGACGGGTCCGCCGCGGGCGAGGCCGTCGCGCCGCTGCGCGCGGAGCTGCAGCGCGTCATGCAGGACCATTTCGGGGTGTTCCGCCGGGGCGACTTCATGCGGGAGGGCATCGGCAAGCTCGAGGCCCTGGGCGGACGGCTGGACGGCCTGCACCTCGCGGACAAGAGCCGCGTCTTCAACACCGCGCGGATCGAGGCGCTGGAGCTGGAGAACCTGTTCCAGGTGGCCATGGCCACCGCCGCGGCCGCGGAGGCCCGCGCCGAAAGCCGCGGGGCCCACGCGCGGGACGACTTCGGCGAGCGGGACGACGAGAACTGGCTGTGCCACTCGCTGTACCTGCCCGGGGAGCGGCGCGTCGCCAAGCGGGCGGTGAACTTCGCCCCCAAAAGCCTCGAGGCCTTCGCGCCGCGGGCCCGCAGCTACTGAAGCCGGACGGATATCCAGGAGGCGCGGCCGTGCAGCTCAGCATCTACCGCTACGACCCCGAGGCCGGCGAGGCCCCCCGCATGCAGGACTTCGAGATCGAGGTTCCGGCCGGGAAGGACCTGATGGTGCTGGACGTGCTGGAGCTGGCGAAGGAGCGCGACCCCTCGCTCGCCTACCGCCGCTCCTGCCGGGAGGGGGTGTGCGGCTCCGACGGCATGAACATCAACGGCAAAAACGGCCTGGCCTGCGTCACCCCCCTGTCGGAGGCGGCCGGCCCCGGCGGCCGGCTGGTGTTGCGGCCGCTGCCGGGCCTGCCGGTGGTGCGCGACCTGGTGGTGGACATGGCCGCGTTCTACCGGCAGTTCGAGCAGGTGAAGCCCTGGCTGATCAGCGACGCGCCGGCGCCGGCCATCGAGCGGCTGCAGTCCCCCGCGGACCGGGAGAAGCTGGACGGCCTGTACGAGTGCATCCTGTGCGCCTGCTGCACCACCGCCTGCCCCTCGTTCTGGTGGAACCCGGACCGCTTCATCGGCCCGGCCGGGCTGCTCCAGGCCTTCCGCTTCCTGAGCGACAGCCGGGACACGGCCGCGGCGGAGCGGCTGGCGGAGCTGGACGACCCCTTCAGCGTGTTCCGCTGCCGCGGCGTCATGAACTGCGTCGCGGTGTGCCCGAAGGGGCTGAACCCGACCCGGGCCATCGGCAAATTGCGCGGCATGCTGCTGGCGCGCGGAACCTGAGGGGAAGCGCCGTGCGGGACAACGGGATGCGGGCGCTGTGGAGCACCGGGCACCTGTCCGGGGCCAACGCCGCCTACGTGGAGGGGCTCTACGAGCGCTTCCTGGAGGATCCGGGCGCGGTGCCCGGCGGCTGGCGCGGATTCTTCGGGAGCCTGCCGGAGAACGGCGGCGCGCCGGAGGTCTCCCACGCGCGGCTCCGGGAGGACTTCAAGGGCCTGGGCGCGCGCGCCGGGGCGGCCGTCGACTCCGAGCACGAGCGCAAGCAGGTGATGGTCCTGCAGCTGATCAGCTCCTACCGGGAGCGGGGGCACCAGAAGGCCTCGCTGGATCCGCTGGGCATCATGCGCCGGGAGCGGGTGCCGGACCTGGAGCCGGAATTCCACGACCTGATGCCGGCCGACCTCGGGACGGTGTTCCAGACCGGCACGCTGTTCATCAGCCGGGAGAAGGCCGCCCTGCGGGAGATCATCGAGACGCTGGAGCGCATCTACTGCGGCGCGATCGGCTACGAGTTCATGCACATCGTGAGCCTGGCGGAGGTGCAGTGGCTCCAGCAGCGCATCGAGGGCGGCGACGGCCGCCTGCGCCTGGGCCGGGACGAGAAGCTGCACCTGCTGGAGCGGCTGACCGCCGCCGAAGGCTTGGAGAAGCACCTGGACTCGAAATACCCCGGCACCAAGCGCTTCGGCCTGGAGGGCGGGGAGAGCCTGATCCCCGCGCTGGACGAGCTGATCCAGCGCGCCGGCGGCTACGGCGCCCGGGAGGTGGTGCTGGCCATGGCGCACCGGGGCCGCCTGAACGTGCTGGTCAACACCCTGGGCAAGAACCCCGCCGAGCTGTTCGACGAGTTCGAGGGCAGGGCGGTCTACCGCAGCGCCGGCGACGTCAAGTACCATCAGGGCTTCTCCTCCAACGTCATGACCCCGGGCGGGGAGTTGCACATCGCGCTGGCCTTCAACCCCTCCCACCTGGAGATCGTCGCGCCGGTGGCGGAGGGCTCGGTGCGCGCCCGGCAGGACCGGCGCGGCGACCGCAAGGGGGAGCGGGTGGTGCCCATCATCTGCCACGGGGACGCCGCCTTCGCCGGCCAGGGGGTGGTGATGGAGACCTTCCAGATGTCCAGGACCCGGGCCTTCTCGACCGGCGGCACGGTGCACATCATCGTCAACAACCAGATCGGCTTCACCACCAGCCGGCAGGACGACGCCCGCTCGACCGAATACTGCACCGACGTGGCCAAGATGGTGCAGGCGCCCATCTTCCACGTCAACGCGGACGACCCGGAGGCGGTGCTGGCCGCGACCCGGCTGGCGCTGGACTTCCGCCGCCAGTTCAGCAAGGACGTGGTCGTCGACCTGGTGTGCTACCGGCGCCGGGGCCACAACGAGACGGACGAGCCCTCCGCCACCCAGCCGCTGATGTACGCCGCGATCAAAAAGCACCCGACCACCCGCGCGCTGTACGCCCGGCGGCTCGCCGCCGAGGGCGTCGTCAACGCCGAGGAGGCGGAGATGATGGGCGCCTTCTACCGCGCCTCGCTGGACACCGGGCAGCACATGGTGAAGAGCCTGGTCAAGGAGCCCTCGGAGGAGCTGTTCGTCGACTGGAGCCCCTACCTGGGCCACGAATGGAGCCCGCATTTCGACACCTCCATGCCGCCGGAGGTCCTGCGGGGCTTGGCGGAGCGGGCGGCGGCGCTGCCGAAGGGCTTCGTGCCGCAGCGCCAGGTGGCCCGGGTCTACGGCGACCGCGCGCGGATGGCCGCCGGCGAGATCCCGGTCGACTGGGGCTTCGCCGAGTCCCTGGCCTACGCCTCCATCCTCGACGGCGGCGCCCGGGTGCGCATCACCGGCCAGGACGCAGGCCGCGGCACCTTCGCCCACCGGCACGCCGTCGTCCACGACCAGAAGACCGGCCGCGCGCATCTCCCCCTCAAGGGCCTGGAGCGCGCGCCGGGCGCGTTCGCCATCTACGACTCGCTGCTGTCGGAGGAGGCGGTGCTGGCCTTCGAGTACGGCTACGCCACCACCACCCCCAACGCCCTGGTGGTCTGGGAGGCGCAGTTCGGGGACTTCGCCAACAGCGCCCAGGTGGTGATCGACCAGTTCATCACCAGCGGCGAGACCAAGTGGCAGCGCCTGTGCGGCCTCACGCTGCTGCTGCCCCACGGCTACGAGGGCCAGGGCGCGGAGCACTCCTCGGCCCGCCTCGAGCGCTTCCTGCAGCTGTGCGCCGAGCAGAACATCCAGGTGTGCCTGCCCACCACCGCGGCCCAGGTGTTCCACATGCTGCGCAAGCAGGTGCTGTGCCCGCTGCGCAAGCCGCTGGTCGTGATGTCGCCGAAGAGCCTGCTGCGGCATCGGGAGACGGCCTGCTCCCTGGAGGAGCTGGCCGGGGGCGGCTTCCAGGTGGTCATCGACGAGACCGACGACATCGACCCGGCGCGGGCGGAGCGGCTGATCGTCTGCGCCGGCAAGGTCTACTACGACCTGCGCGCCGAGCGCCGGCGCCGCGGCGACGGCGACGTCGCCATCGTCCGCCTGGAGCAGCTCTATCCCTTCCCGCGCGAGGACTTCGAGCGTTGCCTGCGCCGCTACCCCGGGGCGAAGTCCGTCGTCTGGTGCCAGGAGGAGCCGATGAACCAGGGCGCCTGGTACTCCAGCCAGCACCACCTGCGCGGCGCCGTCGCCAGGCTGTTCCCGGCGGTCCGGCTGCGCTACGCCGGCCGGGAGGCCTCCGCCGCGGCCGCCGCCGGCTATCCGGCCCTGCACGCCCGGCAGCAGGAGGCATTCATCAAGCAGGCCCTGGACCGCCCGTGAGCATCGAGATCAAGGCGCCCGCTTTCCCCGAGTCGGTTCCGGACGGCACCGTCGCGGCCTGGCGCAAGAGCGCCGGGGACGCGGTGTCGCGGGACGAGCCGCTGGTGGACATCGAGACCGACAAGGTGGTGCTCGAGGTGCCGGCGCCGGCCGACGGCGTGCTCGAGAAGATCTTCAAGGACGCCGGCGCGGTCATCGCCGGCGGCGAGGTGATCGGCGTCCTGGCGCCCGGCGCGGCGCCGGCCGCATCTCCGGCCTCCCCGGCGGCCGCCGCGGCGCCGGCCGCATCTCCGGCCTCTCCGGCAGCCGCCGCGGCGCCCGCCGCGGCCAGCCCCGCCGCCCGCAAGCTCATGGAGGAGCGCGGGATCGACGCCGCGGCGGTGCGCGGCAGCGGCCGGGACGGACGCATCACCAAG
>CAYSVD010000025.1:0-10589 GCA_964434395.1 uncultured Pseudohongiella sp. | reverse complement strand
GCCCCCGCCCCCGTCCTCCGCGTCCCGGATGACGAATATCCCGGATGCGTCCGAGGTCTCCTGATCGATCCCCCCGGCGGCGGCCAGCGCCTCCGTCAGCGACATGGACATGCTCCCCATGGGCACGATGCTGGCCTCGTTGGGCTCGCCCAACACGTACACCTCGCGGCGGCCCTGCTCGGGAACGTGAAGGACGTCCCTGTGCTCGAGCAGGAGGTTGTCGCCCATGCGCCCGTGGTAGAACATCTCGTACAGCGAGATGCGCGTTTCCGCGCCGTCGCGCGACAGCAGCGCATCGTGCCAGTTCGCGTCCTCGGTGAGGCCGCCCGCCATGCTGATGGCGTCCGCCACCGTCATGGGGACGTTGGTGATGGCCAGGGGGCCGGGCTCGGCGACCTGTCCCGTGACGTAAACGCGCTGCGACCGGTAGTCGAGCACCTTGACGTCCACTTGGGGCGAGCTGATGTACTCCGCCAGCCGTCCGGCGACCATCCTTCTGACCTCGCGGGCCGTCAGCCCCTCGACGGCCACCTCCCCGATGTAGGGGAAGAAAACGGCGCCGTCGCTTTCCACCACGATGCCGGACTCCTCGACGGTCCGGGCGCCGCCGATCCGCGGGGTCAGTTCCGGGTGCTCGTACACCACGATGTCGATGATGTCCCCCGGCGCGAGGCGGTATTCGTAGCCGGACAGACGCGATGCCGTCTCCGGCGGCATGGCCGCCGGCACGGGATCCGCGGCGGCCGGACGGGTGAGCCGGGGGGCGTCCTCCAGCAGTCCCACCGTGACGGGGATGACGTTGACGAAGTCCGCCAGCGGAGCGGAGTCCTCGGCGCGGATTCCCGGAAACCAGCTTCCGCCCCCCAGCCAGGCCTGGCGGCCGCCGGCGGCGCCGACGCGGAGGTCGCTCCCCGGCACGACGGTGCAGCCGTGGAGCAGGGCCGCGCATGCGGCGGCCACCGCCACCGTCCTCCCGGTCGATTCCGTCACGCCAAAACCTCGTCCGCGCCGCTCATCTCGCTTTTGGGAATCACCCGGCAAGGCCGCGATGGAAGACCGCCGCGGACCGGCCTGTCGCGACGCATGGCCAAGGCGCGGCATTATACCCGTCCGCCGGCCGGATTAGAACTCGCGGAGCCGCGGCACATGGGCCGCAACACACCGAACCTTGGCCGAATCGCGGCCGCCAGACGCCGGAAAGCGCCCCGCGGCCTCCAGCGTCGCCCGCTTACTTCGCGCCGGCGCCTAAACTATAATGCCCCGTCTCCCGGCTCTGCGGGCGCGCGCGGCGGCACTCGATGAAGGCGACTCTCTTCGGCACCGGCTACGTCGGCCTCGTGACGGGCGCCTGCCTGGCCGACGCCGGACACTCCGTCCTGTGCATGGACGCCGACCGGGACAAGGTCGAGGGGCTGGCGAAGGGCGTGGCGCCGATCTACGAGCCCGGGCTGGACGCCCTGGTGGCCGGCGGCATCGCTTCCGGAACCCTGTCCTTCACCGCCGACGCGGAGCGCGCCGTCGGCTTCTCCGAGCTCATATTCATCACGGTGGACACCCCGGCCGCCGGAGACGGGTCCGCCGACCTGCGGCGGGTCTTCGAGGTGGCGGCCGCCATCGGCCGGCACATGAAGCGGCCCAAGATGGTCGTGACGAAGTCGACCGTGCCGGTGGGCACCTCCGACCGGATCAAGGCCGCCATCCAGGCGGAGCTGGCGCGGCGCGGCGCCGGCCTGGCCGTGGACGTGGCCTCCAACCCCGAGTTCCTCAAGGAAGGCTCCGCCGTTGCCGACTTCACCAAGCCCGACCGGATCATCGTGGGAACGGACTCCGAGGAGCTGGTCGCCGTCCTGAAGCAGCTCTACGCCCCCTTCAACCGCCACACCGACCGCGTGCTGCGCATGTCGGCCCGCTCCGCCGAGCTGACCAAGTACGCCGCCAATTCCATGCTCGCCACCAAGATCAGCTTCATCAACGAGATGGCCGGCCTCGCCGAGTCCCTGGGCGCCGACATCGAGCAGGTCCGCCAGGGCATCGGCTCCGATTCCCGGATCGGGCACCAGTTCATCTACGCCGGCTGCGGCTACGGCGGCTCGTGCTTTCCGAAGGACCTGATGGCCCTGCGGCACACCGCCCGCCAGCGCGGCCACGAGATGAACATCCTGAACGCCGTCGAAAAGACCAACGACTCCCAGAAGAACCGCCTGTTCGAGATGCTGGAGCGGTACTTCGACCGGAACCTCGCGGGACGGACCATCGCCGTCTGGGGGCTCGCCTTCAAGCCGGAGACCGACGACATGCGCGGGGCGCCCTCCCGGACCCTGATGGAGGCCCTGTGGAAGGCGGGCGCCCGCGTGCGGGCGTACGACCCCAGGGCCATGTCCGCCGCCCGGCGGCTCTATCCCGACCCCGGCCGGCTGTTCCTCGCGGAATCGCGGCACCAGGCGCTGGAAGGGGCCGACGCGCTGGCGATCTGCACCGAGTGGAAGCAGTTCCAGACCCCCGACTTCGGCCGGATCAAGGCCGCCCTCGGCAACCCGGTCGTCTTCGACGGCCGCAACCTGTACGACCCGGCGCGGGCCGCCGAGGCCGGCATCGCCTACTACGGCATCGGCCGGGGGGACTCCATCGCGGCGGACGCGGAAGGCGCCGGCGCGGAGAGCGCGGAGAGCGCGGCGGCCGTCGGATGAACTCCGCCGCCCGCCGGTGTACAATGCGCCGCCCGTTCCGCCGGTCCGCATGAACGGGCCGCGGACCGGAACCCCTTGGACCGTCCTCCGCATCCCGCCGCGATGAGCGAACCGACCACCCCAGGCGCCAGATTCCGCAAGGTCGTTCGGGACAACCGCCCGTTGCAGATCGTGGGCGCGGTCAACGCCTACTGCGCCATGCTCGCGGAGGAGGCCGGGCACAAGGCCATTTACCTGTCCGGCGCGGGCGTGGCCAACGCGTCCTACGGCCTGCCCGACCTGGGCGTCACGGGCCTGAGCGACGTGATCGTCGACGTCGAGCGCGTCACCGGCGCCTGCGGGCTACCCCTGCTGGTGGACATCGACACCGGCTGGGGGGGCGCCCTGAGCATCGCGCGCGCCATCGCGTCCATGGAGAAGGCCGGCGCCGCCGCGGTGCACATCGAGGACCAGGTCGCGCAGAAGCGATGCGGCCACCGCCCCAACAAGGCCATCGTCAGCCAGGGGGAGATGGTCGACCGGATCAAGGCCGCCGCGGACGCCCGGCGGGACGGCGACTTCGTCATCATGGCCCGCACGGACGCGCTGGCCGTGGAGGGCATGGCCTCCGCCCTGGACCGCGCGGCCGCCTGCGTCGAGGCCGGCGCCGACGCCGTGTTCCCGGAGGCGGTCCCCGACCTCGAGCGGTTCCGGCGGTTCGCCGAGGCCCTGCCGGCGCCGGTGCTCGCCAACATCACGGAGTTCGGCGTCACGCCCCTCCTCGGCCTTGAGGCGTTGCGCGAGGCGGGAGTGGCCATGGCGCTGTACCCCTTGAGCGCCTTCCGCGCCATGAGCAAGGCGGCCCTCGACACCTACCGGACCATCGCCGCCGAGGGCGGCCAATCGAGCGCGCTGGAGCGCATGCAGCCCCGCTCGGAGCTGTACGAGGTCCTCAACTACCACGAGTACGAGCGCAGGCTGGACCGGCTGTTCGCCGGGAGCCGGGCGGCCGGGGACGGGACGTGAGCGCGGGCGCGGGGCTGCGCGGACAGATCGCCGGGACCACCGCGCTCAGCACGGTGGGCGGCGACGGCGCCGGCCTCGCCTACCGCGGCCACGGCATCGACGTGCTGGCGGAGAAGGCGAGCTTCGAGGAGGTCGCCCACCTGCTGCTGCGCGGGCGCCTGCCGACCCGCCGGGAGCTGGACGACTACGTCCGGCGGATCGCGTCGCTGCGTGCGCTACCGGCGGAGCTGAAGGAGGTGCTGGAGCGGATCCCCGCCTCCGCGCACCCGATGGACGTGATGCGCACCGGATGCTCCATGCTCGGCAATCTGGAGCCCGAGACCGATTTCTCCCGACAGGACGACGCCATCGACCGCATGCTGGCGGTGTTCCCCTCCATCATCTGCTACTGGCACGTCTGGTCCCGGACCGGCAAGCGCATCGAAACGCGGCTGGACGACCCCTCCATCGGCTCGCATTTCCTGCACATGCTGCACGGCGAGCCCCCCGGCGAGCTGTTCTCCCGAGTCATGAACGCGTCGCTGATCCTGTACGCCGAGCACGAGTTCAACGCCTCGACGTTCACCGCCCGGGTGTGCGCCTCGACCCTGTCGGACATCCACTCCTGCGTCACCGGCGCGATCGGCAGCCTGCGCGGCCCGCTGCACGGCGGGGCGAACGAGGCCGCCATGGAGATGCTCGAGCAATGGAGTTCGCCGGACCAGGCCGAGCGGGAGATCCTCGGGATGCTCGAGCGCGGGGAGAAGGTCATGGGCTTCGGGCATGCGGTCTACCGGGAGTCCGATCCGCGCAACGCCATCATCAAGGCCTGGTCGGAAAAGCTGGCCGCGGACGCCGGCGACACGGCGCTCTACCCGATGTCGGTGCGGTGCGAGGAGGTGATGTGGCGGGAGAAGAGGCTGTTCTGCAACGCGGACTTCTTCCACGCCTCCGCCTACCGCTTCATGGGCATCCCCACCGGGCTGTTCACGCCGATCTTCGTCATGTCCCGGGTCGCCGGCTGGGCCGCGCACGTGAAGGAGCAGCGGGCCGACAACCGCATCATCCGGCCCAGCGCGGAGTACACGGGGCCGGCGTCGGCGGAGTGGGTGGACATCGATGAGCGCTAGGCCCGGCGCGCGCCCGCGCTCCCCGGCGCAGGGAGGGCCGCCGCCGTGTCCGGCAGCGTCAGCGAGAACCTAAGGCCCGAGCCGGACCAGGCGCTGGCGGACATCGCGGACTACGTCTGCGACTTCGAAATCGATTCGGACGAGGCCTACGAGACGGCCCGCCTCTGCCTGATGGACAGCCTAGGCTGCGGCCTGCTCGCCCTGCGCTTCCCCGAGTGCGCCAAGCTGCTGGGCCCGCAGGTGCCCGGCACCGTCGTCCCGCACGGCGCGCGGGTGCCGGGCACGCAGTTCAGGCTGGATCCGGTCAAGGCGGCCTGGGACATCGGCTGCGCCATCCGCTGGCTGGACTACAACGACACGTGGCTGGCGGCCGAGTGGGGCCACCCGTCCGACAACCTGGGCGCCATCCTGTCGGTGGCCGACCACCTCTCGCAGAAACGCGCCGCCCGGGGCGAGCCCCCCCTGAGCATGCGGGACGTGCTGACCGCCATGATCAAGGCGCACGAGATCCAGGGGGTGATCGCGCTGGAGAACAGCTTCAACCGCGTCGGACTGTGCCACGTGCTGCTGGTGCGCGTCGCGTCCGCCGCCGTGGCGACCCGCATGCTGGGCGGCGCCCGGGAGCAGGTCGTCGACGCCCTGTCCCAGGCGTGGCTGGACGGCTCCAGCCTGCGCGCCTACCGGCACGCGCCCAACGCCGGCCCCCGCAAGTCCTGGGCGGCCGGGGACGCCGCCTCGCGGGGGGTGCGGCTGGCCGACCTGACGCTGCGCGGCGAGCCCGGCTACCCGAGCGCGCTGACGGCGAAGACCTGGGGGTTCTACGACGTCTGCTTCGGCGGCAAGCCCTTCTCCTTCCCCCGGCGCTACGGCAGCTACGTCATGGAGAACATCCTGTTCAAGATCTCCTTTCCCGCCGAGTTCCACGCCCAGACGGCGGTCGAGGCGGCGGTGCGGCTCCACCCGCTGGTGAAGGACCGCCTGGACGAGATCGAGCGGATCGTCATCCATACGCACGAGTCGGCGATCCGCATCATCAGCAAGGCGGGGCCCCTCGCCAATCCCGCCGACCGCGACCACTGCCTGCAGTACATGACGGCCGTTCCTCTCGCCTTCGGCGGGCTGACCGCCGAGCACTACGAGGACGGCTTCCACGAGCGGCACCCGGTCATCGACCGCCTGCGCGAGAAGATGGAGGTCCACGAGGATCCGGCCTACTCCAGCGAGTACCTGGATCCGTCCAAGCGGTCCATCGCCAACAGCCTGCAGGTGCGTTTCAGCGACGGCGGCGGCACCGACCGGCTGGAGATCCGCTATCCCGTCGGCCACCGGCGGCGGCGCGCGGAGGGCGTTCCGTTGCTGAAGGAGAAGTTCCGGAGCAATCTCGCCTCCCGCTTCCCCGCCGGCCGCCGCGCCGAGATCCTGGCCCTGCTCGAGGACCGGGAGCGGCTGGAGCGCGCGCCGGTCAACGATTTCATGGACCTGCTCGTCATCTGAGCCCGCTCCGGCCGCCGCTTGAAAAACCGCGGTCCGCCCTCACGTAAGGCGGTAAGGCGGGGTCCGCGGGAGCCCGCCGGGCGTCCCGGCCCGCGGAACGGCGGCCGGCGGCATGCACATCGCTTCGGCGCCCCCGGCGCCTGTCATGAGGATACGAGCCATGCGCGACTTTGACTTCTCCCCCCTGTACCGGAGCGCGGTCGGGTTCGACCACCTTTCGTCCCTGCTGGAGGCGGTCAGCCGCGACGAGGCGAGCTCCGGCGGGCATCCCCCGTACGACATCGTGCGGCTGGACCAGGACCGGTACCGGGTCACCATGGCGGTGGCCGGCTTCGCGCGGGACCAGCTGGACATTCAGACCGAGCGGCAGACCCTGACCGTCAAGGGCGGCGAGCGGAACGCGGAGACGCGACCGGACTACCTGCACCAAGGCATCGCGCGCCGCGGCTTCGAACGCAGCTTCCAGCTCGCCGAGCACGTCGAGGTCGCGGCCGCCCGGCTGGAGAACGGCCTGCTCCACATCGAGCTGGAGCGGCGCGTGCCGGAGGCCATGAAGCCCCGGTCCGTTCCCATCGACGGCGGCGGCCGGGTGATCGACGCGGGCGGCGCGGCGGCGGCCTGAACCTCCTCAGTCCAGCACGTGGACGGCCAGGCCGCTCCTGAGCTTGGGCTCGAACCAGGTGGATTTCGGCGGCATGACGCCGCCGGCGTCGGCGACCGCCATCAGGCTCTCCATGGACGGGGGCCGGACGGCGACCGCCGCCTGCCAGCGGCCGCTTTCGACCCGCCTTTCCAGCCCCTCCAGGCCGTGGACGCCGCCGACGAAGTCGACGCGGGCGTCGGTGCGCTGGTCCCGGATGCCGAACAGCGGCCCGAGCGCGCGCTCCTGCAGGATGCTGATGTCCAGCCGGGAGGCGGCATCCGCCGGAGCGGACGCCGCGTCGGCTGAGGCGCGCAGGCGCAGCCGGAACCACCGGCGGTCCAGGTACAGAGCGAACCGTCCGGCGCCGGACGGCCTGGCGTCCGCCGCGCCGGCGGCCTTCTCCACCTCGAAATCCTGTTCCAGCCCGGCGAGGAGCCGGTCCGGCGGCATCCCCTCCGGGAGCCTGAGCACCCGGTTGTAGTCCAGAATGCGCACCTGGTCGTGAGGAAACAGCACGGACAGGAAGAAGTTGTAGGACTCGTCGCCCCGGTGGTCCGGATCGCGGCGGCGGCGGATCTCCCTGACCCGGGCGGCGGCGGCCGAGCGGTGGTGCCCGTCGGCCACGTACAGGCGGTCCAGCGCGTTGAAGGCCTCTTCGATCCGGCCGGCCAGCGCGGCGTCCCGGACCGGCCAGAAGGCGTGCCGCGTCCCCCTTTCATCGGCGAAGTCGTATTCGGGCTCGCCGGCGGCCGCCCGCTCCATCAGGCCGTCGATCTCCGGCCGGGACCGGTAGGCGAGGAACACCGGGCCGGCCTGGGCGTTCAACGCCTCCATGTGCCGCACCCGGTCCTCCTCCTTGTCCGGGCGGGTCAGTTCATGCTTCCGGACCCGGTCATCCTCGTAGGCGTCGATCGAGGTCAGCGCGACCAGGCCGGTTTGCCGGTGCTCCCCCGCGCGCTGGCGGTAGGCGTAGAACATCTCCCCGCGGTCGCGCCTGAGCGTTCCCGCCCCGATCAGGGCGTCGAGGTTTTCCCTGGCTTTCCGGTAGACGCGGGGGTCGCGGGGGTCCACGGACCCGTCCAGCTCGATTTCCGGCCGGATGACGCGCAGGAAGCTGTGGGGGTTGCCCTCGGCCATCGCGCGGGCCTCCTCCCGGCCGAGCACGTCGTAGGGGGGGCACGCCACGTCCGGCGCCAGCGTCCGGACGGGGCGGAGTCCGCGAAAGCGTCTGATCAGCACTGCGGCTCCCCGAGCGGCGGACCCTCGCCGGGACGGGGCGTCCGCCGCCGGGCGCCGCCATTATGCCGGACGGCGGCGGGAAAGGCGAAAAGCGGCCTGGACCGAGCCCCGCGCGCGTCGGCCTCGCCGAAGGCCTCTCACGTTGCTTCAGCGCGCGGTCGGGGCGGTCCTTGCCGGCCGGGCATCCGGGCGGGGGCGAAGGAGTTCGTCCGGATGAAGGGCGCGGCGATCATCCGCCGGCCGGCCGTTGCCGAACCGACAGTCCCAGCGGCCGAAGACGGGCGGCGGCATCGGCGGCGAAGGGGTTGATGATCTCGACGCCGTCCAGGCGCCAGCCGTGCTGCATGTTCTCGCTTATGACCGCGGAGCAGCCGGCCCGCCGCGTCGCGGCCAAAAGCATCGCGTCCCAGAACGACACCTTGTGCTCTCCGCAGGCGCGCATGGCGTCGGGAAACAGCGTTTTGCCCACGCGGGCGAAGGTGAATGTCCCGAGCCATTCGTTCACGAAGGCGGCCGCCTTTTCCTCGGTGAGCAGGCGCTTCCGTGTCGCCGCATGGAAGAACTCGCCGAGCGCCTGAAATGTCCGCACACAATCAAGGGACGATGACTGATTCACAAGGCCTTCCGATATTTCGTGGCGATCTTCGTCCGTTTGATCGGCGGCATAGACCAGGATGTTGGTGTCGATGGAGAACCGCCCCTCAACGATCATAAAGCTCGTCCCGGTTGATCTTCAGGCCGCCGAGCGGAACGCCTTCTTTCATGAGGGCGGCCATTCTTTTTCTAGCCGCCTCCCACTCGGGACTGCCCCTTTTGAAGTTGGGTCCGCAAGACTCTATCGTGGCGATGGGAAATCCATCCCGGGTGATCATGAAGTCCTCGCCGTTCTCGACCTTTTCGATCAATTCGGCAAGGCCTTGGTCGGCGCTTTCGACAGGGATGTTGGTCATCGGTTTGGTCATCGGCTTCGCCCTCGTTTCAAAGACAGACCCCGCGATATTGACGGATGGTTTCGCGTCTGTCAAGACTGGCCGAGCGGCTGGCCGGTGGCTGGCTGGCCAAGGACCGATCAAGGCGACCGGCCTCGGAGCCGTCCATTCGAACCGCTCCTCGAACGCGCCCGGCGAGGCGGGACGTTCGCCGTCCGGGGAGCTTCCGTCGCCAGTCCCGGCCCACATGCCCCTCTGCCGCGGCGTCGGGCGACGAAGGCCGGGTTCCCGGTTCCGGACGGCCCGCGATGGCAAGGCTCGCCGGCACGGTCCGATTCCGCCGTTTCCGTCTCTCCGGGTCAAACACGGCGTCTTGGCGCAGCGTCCTGACCGGACCATGCATCGCCGCCCTGTCGTCGCCCGCGGGGTTCCGCCGGCTACAGGCATCTCGCCGCCGGTGCATTCGCCGCCTCCTTGTCGCGCGGCGTTATCGCGGCCTTGGACCGCATGGAGCGGGCAAGGAGCGGGCCAGCCCGAACAGATCCATGCGGTCTTCGCTCAATGGGTCGAAGACGGGAATGTTCGCATATCGCGACGGTCGCCGGAAGCTTGATCGGCGGCATAAACCACGGTGTCGAGGGAGATCCGCCCCTCAACGATCATAGAGCTCGTCCCGGTTGATTTTCAGGCCGCCGAGCGGAACGCCTTCTTTCATGCGTGCGATCATTCTTTTTCTGGCCTCCTCCCACTCGGGACTGCCCCTTCTGAAGGTAGGTCCGCAAGACTCTATCGTGGCGATGGGAAAGCCATCCCGGGTGATCATGAAGTCCTCGCCGTTCTCGACCTTTTCGATCAATTCGGCAAGACTCGGGTCGACGCTTTCGACAGGTATGTTGGTCATCGGTTTGGTCATCGACTTCGCCCTTGTTTAGAGAAGGAACCCCGCGATGCTGATGGATGATTTCGCGTCTGTCAACTGACTGACTGGCTGACTGACTGGCCTGAGGCTGGCAGGCTAGCTGTGTGGCTAACTGCATCCGGTGGCTGGCCGCCCAAGGACCAAGGGCCGCCCGAGGCGCCTGGCCGCGGAGCCGTCCATTCGAACAGCCTCCCGCACACGCCGTCGCCCGCAGGTTCCCGCCGGCTGCGGGCATCCCGCCGCCGAGGCATCATCCTCCTCGTCGCGCGGCGTTATCGCGGTCTTGGACCGCAAGAAGCGGGCCAGCCCGAACAGATCCTTGCGGTCTTCGTTCGACGGGTCGAAGACGGGAATGTCCGCATATCGCGACGGTAGCCGGAAGCTTGATCGGCGGCATAAACCACTGTGTCGAGGAAGATCCTCCCCTCAACGATCATAGAGTTCGTCCCGGTCGATTTTCAGGCCGCCGAGCGGAACGCCTTCCTTCATGCGCGCGATCATTCTTTTCCTGGCCGCCTCCCATTCGGGACTGCCCCTTCTGAAGGTAGGTCCGCAATGCGCCAG
>CAYSVD010000024.1:0-8335 GCA_964434395.1 uncultured Pseudohongiella sp. | reverse complement strand
TCGAGAACCGCGTCGCCATCGTCACCGGCTCCAGCAGCGGCGTGGGCGCGGCCGCCGCCGGCCTGCTGGCGGAGCGGGGGTGCCGGGTGGCGGTGAACTGCCGCTCCAACGTCGACGGCGCCGAGGAGACCGCCGAGGCCTGCCGGCGGGCGGGCTCCGAGGCGCTGGTGGTCCAGGCCGACGTGGCCCGGGACGAGGACTGCCGGCGGCTGGTCCGGGCCGCCGTCGACCGCTGGGGCCGGGTGGACATCCTGGTCAACAACGCCGGGGTCACCAAGTTCGTCGACCACGCCGACCTCGACGGCCTCGACGCCGAGGACTTCCAGCGCATCTACGCCGTCAACGTCGTCGGCGCCTGGCAGATGACCCGGGCGGCGGCCGGCCCCATGCGGGAGCGGGCCGGCGGCGGCGCGGTGGTCAACGTCGCCTCCGTCGCCGGCGTCACCGGCATCGGCAGCTGCGTCGCCTACGCGGCCTCCAAGGGCGCGATGGTCACCATGACCCTGTCCCTGGCGCGGGCGCTCGGCCCCGCCATCCGCGTCAACGCGGTGTGCCCCGGCTTCATCGAGGGCGACTGGCTGCGGGACGGCTACGGCGAGGAGCGCTACCGCGAACTGATGGATTTCAACCGCGAGCACGCGCCGCTCGGCGTGACCGCCACCGCGGAGGAGGCGGCGCGGGCCATCCTGGTGTTCGTCGACGGCCCGCGGATCGTCACCGGCGAGACGCTGATCGTCGACGGGGGCCGGCACCTGGCGATGGCGCCGCTGACGCGGCGCTAGGCGCGTCCCTCACCCGGCCACCGGGCGCTTCTGCAGCTTGCGCTGCAGGGTGCGGCGGTGCATCTTCAGCTTGCGCGCCGTGGCCGAGATGTTCCCGCCGTTCTCCTTGAGCACCCTTTGGATGTGCTCCCACTCCAGCCGGCGCACGCTCATCGGCTCCAGCGGCGCCCCGGCCGCCGCCGCGCCCGGCGCGTCCCCGCCCAGCAGGGCGGCCAGGATCTCGTCGGCGTCGGCCGGCTTGGCCAGGTACTCGTCCGCCCCCAGCTTGATCGCCTCGACCGCGGTGGCGATGCTGGCGTAGCCGGTGAGGACCAGCACGCGGACGTCCGGGTCGCGCTCCTTGAGCGGCGCGATCAACGCCAGCGAGCTCTCGCCCCCCAGGTTCAGGTCCAGGATGGCGTAGTCGTGGCCGCCGTCCGCGATCATCCGCTCCGCCGCCGCGCGGTCCGGCGCGCAGGAGACGTCGAACTCCCGCATGCCCAGCGCCCGGCTCAGCGCCCGGGCGAAGGCCTCGTCGTCCTCCACCAGCAGCACGGCCGGCCGCGCGCCGCTCACGGCTCAGCCCCGCGCCGCCGGCCGCAGCGGCAGCCGGATCAGGGTGAGCGCGCCGCCGAGCTTGAGGTTGAACATCTCGACCGTGCCGCCGAGCCGCCGCACCGCCGCGTTGGCCAGGAAGATCCCGAGCCCCATGCTGTCCTTGCGGGTCGAGATGAACGGCTCGCCCATGTTCTCCATGACGGCGGCGGGAATGCCGGGCCCGTCGTCCTGGATGGCGATCTCGAAACGCGCCGGCGCGGCGTCGACCACCCGGAACGTCACCGTCACCTCCCGGCCGGCCGCCTTGATGCCGTTCTCCAGCAGGTTGATGACGGCGTGCCGCGCGCTGGGCTCGGAGGCCACCGCCGCATCGTCCGGCGACTCGGCGACGAAGCGCACCCGCGCCGCGGGGTGGATGTTGGCGACGTAGTCGCGGATCTCCGCCGCGAAGGCGGACAGCCTGACCGTGTCCGCCCGGCCGGGGCCGTCCCGGTGGTAGTAGCGGATCAGCTGGCCCAGGGAGTCCCGGCAGCGCGCGACCTGCTCCTTCAGCACGGAGATGTCCCGCTTGACCTCCCCGCTTTTCAGCTCCCGCTCGTCCATCCGGTCCAGCTCGCCCAGCAGCACCGCCATGGTCGAGAGCGGGGTGCCGAGCGCGTGGGCGGTGCCGGCGGCCAGGGTGCCGATGGCCACCAGCTGCTCGCTGCGCATCTCGTTCTCCCGCGCCTTGGCCAGATTGAGTTCGCGCTCCCTGATCGCCGAGGCCATGCGGGTGAGGAACACGCTGATCAGCGCCGCGCTCACCAGGAAGATGACCCACATGCCCACCAAATGCAGCCGGAAGGCCGCGTCCTGGTCCGCCGCTGCGGCGTCCAGGGCGTGGCCGGTCCGGATGTCCAGCGCCAGGAAGGACGTGTAGATGAGGATGCAGCCGGCGGCGAAGGCGTAGACCAGCGGCTTGGGCAGGAGCGTGGCGGCCACCGCCAGCAGCACCAGCAGGTAGGAGATCAGCGGGTTGCCGATGCCGCCGGTGTTGGCCAGCAGGACCACCAGGAGCACCACGTCGGCCAGCAGGTGGCAGAACAGCTCCCGGTGCGTGATCACCGGCGCCGTCCGCAGCCGCCAATAGCCCAGCAGCGCCGAGGCCAGCGCGCATGCGGCCAGCGCCGCCGCGAAGGCGGGGGAGACGCCGACGGGCGGGAAAAGCCGGAGCAACGGCAGGGCGGCCGCGCCGAGCGCGGCGATGCAGGCGCGCAACAACAGCAACCGCGCCAGACCCTGGCGGGCCGGGGCGCGACGGTCGGGGTTGTCCGGGTCCGACGGTCTCATCAGGGGGTCCCATGGCTGCCGGGCGCGGTCATTGTAGGAAAGGGGCCGGCGGCGCGCCAACCGGCCCTCCCGGCCGGCCCTCCCGGCCGGTCGTTGAAATTCGCCGGCGGCGGGGTATATTGCCCGCCCCCGGCCCCCGCGGGCCGGACCCGCCGCGCGACGGACGGAAGGCCGCTTGAACCCGGACAACAGAGAATCGGCGCGGCTGCTGAGGAAGGCGGCCGCCGCCGTCCTGCGTCTCGAGTTCGGCCGCTGCGAGCGCCTGTGCTACGGGCTGTCGGACGGCGCCGACTCCGTCGACACCCCCCTGCCGGTCATGCAGCGGCGGTTCGAGCAGGCGCTGCGCGACGCCGCGCGCGCCGGCGGGCCGTCCCCGTCCCGCCTGTTGCTGGTCGGCGACAGCCTGGGGCCGCTGGCCCGGGAACTGGCCGGCGGGCCGGGGCGGGTGGGCCTTTGCCTGACGGAGCGGCCCGACACGGACGGGCCCGGCGAGGCCGCGGGCGTGGAGGTGCTGCGCGGCGGCTTCCTCGCCGCGGACGTCGAGCCGGGCATCGACCAGCTGGTGATCGAGGGCTCCGTCCGCCACCGGAATCTGTTGCCTTGGCTCTGCCGCGCGCGGCGGCTGCTGGCCGACGGCGGACTTCTGCATCTGAGCGGCGAGTTCATCGCGGACGACTCGAAAACCGCCTACTCGGACCTGCCGGCGGCCGGCTACGTGAACAGGCTGGTCGAGCGCCTGGGACTCGGGTTGGAGTCCGAGCTGGATTTCACGGCCGGGGCCCGGAACTCCCTGGCGCGGCTCGCGGCCCTGCTGGAGGCGCGCCGGGCGGATGTCGCGGCGCGGACCGGGCTGGATGCGGCCGCGCTGGACGGCTGCCGCGCGCTGCTCGGGTCCATGCTGGGCGAGTTCGAGCGCGGCCGCCGCTGCTTCCGGCTGTTCAGCTTCCGCAAGCTCCCGCCGGCCGGCGGGAGCGTCCCCATGGAGTACGGCGTGAAGGGAAGCTTCGACCCGATGGAGCTGGCGGGGCTGTTCCGGGAGAGCTTCGGCATCGAATTCGACCCGGCGCTGTGGCGCTGGAAGTACGAGCTGGGCGGGGGCGAGGCCGTGGTCGCCCGGGACCGCGGCGGCGAGGTGGCCTGCCATTTCGGCGGGGTGCCGCGGAAGGTGGAGTGCTTCGGCGCGCCGTCCATGGCGATGCAGGGCTGCGACGTCATGGTGTCGGGGCGGCTGCGGGGCCGGCGCGGCGGGACCGACCCCTTCTTCGACATCGCCGCGCTGTTCATCGACCGGGAGGTGGGCAACGCGGTGCGCTGCCCGCTGAGCCTCGGCTTTCCGAACCGGAGGCTGATGCGGGCGACGGTGCGTCTGGGCCTGTACGGGAAGACCGACGACTTCGTCGAGCTGGCGTACGGCGATCCGGGGGGCGCGGAGCCGTCCTGGACGGCCGCGGCGCTGGACCTCGCCGACCCGGCGCACCGGCGGGAGCTCGACGCCCTGTGGGAGGCGATGCGCGGGGACTTGCGGGACGCGGTGGTCGGGGTGCGCGATGCGGAGTACCTGAAGTACCGCTACTTCGACCATCCGGGCGCCGCCGACGGGCTGTACGACTGCCGGCTGCTGCGCGACCCGTCGGGGGCGCCGCGCGCCGCGGCCGTCTCGAGAAGGCACGACGGCCGCCGGCTGCTGATGGACCTCGTCGGCCCTCTGGACGGCATGGGGGATGCCGTCGGCCAGCTGTGCCGGCTTCGGGACGCCCTGCCGGAGCCCCTGAAGATCTGGATCAGCGGCGGCTGGCGGGAGCGCGTCGCGTTGCCCGGCGCCGTTGAGAACGCGCTGGACATTGAGATACCCTGCAGCGTGCGCAGTCCCGGCCCGGGGCCGAAGGAGCTGTCCGGCCGCTGGTGGATCACGGCGGGCGACATGGACTGCATGTGAGCGCGCGGGGCGGGAGACGATGGACGGACGCGACATCTACGAGCGGGATCTGGACCGGAACCGGGCGAACTACGCGCCCCTGACCCCGCTCAGCTACCTGGAGCGGGCCGCGAGCGTGCATCCCGGGCGGACGGCCGTGATCCACGGCGAGACCCGCCGCACCTGGTCCGAGGTCTGGCGCCGCAGCTGCCTGCTGGCGTCCGCGCTCGGGAAGATGGGCATCGGCCGGGGCGACACGGTCTCGTTCATGGGCGCCAACACGCCCGAGACCTTCGAGGCCCATTTCGGGGTGCCCATGACCGGGGCGGCGCTGAACGCGCTCAACGTGCGCTTGGACGCGAAGGCCGTCGCCTTCATCCTAGAGCATGCGGAGACCAAGGTGCTGTTCACCGACCGCGAATACAGCGGCGTCGTCCGGGAGGCGCTCGAGATGACGCCCGAGCGGCCGGCGGTGATCGACATCGACGATCCCCTGTTCGAGGGCGGCGAGCTCCTGGGCGAGCGGGATTACGAGCGCTTCCTCCAGGACGGCGACCCGCGGTTCCGGTGCTTCCAGGTCGAGGACGAGTGGCAGGCGATCTCCCTGAACTACACCTCCGGCACCACGGGGGATCCGAAGGGCGTGGTGTTCCACCACCGGGGCGCCGCGCTGGCGGCGCTGTCCAACATCATCAGCTGGAACATGACGGCCCATCCGGTGTACCTGTGGACCCTGCCCATGTTCCACTGCAACGGCTGGTGCTGGCCCTGGAGCCTGGCGGCGGCGGCGGGAACCGGCGTCTGCCTGCGCCACGTGCGCGACCGCGCCGTCTTCGACGCCATCAGGCGGCACCGGGTCAGCCATTTCTGCGGCGCGCCGGTGGTGCTGAACACCCTGCTCAACGCGCCCGCCGGCATGCGCGAGGGCATCGACTGGCCGGTCGAGGTCATGACGGCTGGCGCGGCGCCCCCGGCCGCGGTGATCGCCGGCATGGAGAAGATGGGCTTCCGCGTCACCCACGTGTACGGCCTGACGGAGACCTACGGCCCCTGCGTGGTCTGCGAGCCGCAGCCGGAGTGGGAGCGGCTGGACGCGGACGAGCGCGCGGAGCTGCTGGCGCGGCAGGGGGTCCGCGTCCATCTCCAGGACGAGATGATGGTCGCCGACCCGGACACCCTCGAGCCGGTGCCGAAGGACGGCGAGACCATGGGCGAGATCTTCATGCGCGGCAACATGGTCATGAAGGGCTACCTGAAGAACCCGAAGACCACCGAGGCCGGCTTCGCGGGCGGCTGGTTCCACTCGGGGGACCTGGCGGTGTGGGACGAGAGCGGCTACGCCCGGATCAAGGACCGCTCCAAGGACATCATCATCTCCGGCGGCGAGAACATCTCCTCCCTGGAGCTGGAGTCGGCGCTGTTCCGGCACCCGAAGATCCTGGAGGCGGCGGTGGTGGCCAGCCCCGACGAGAAGTGGGGGGAGGTGCCCTGCGCCTTCGTCTGCCTCAAGGACGGCGAGGAGATGACGGCCGCGGAGGTGATCGGCTACTGCCGCGGGGAGATGGCGGCGTTCAAGATCCCGAAGAAGGTGGTGTTCGGCCCCATCGACAAGACCTCCACTGGCAAGGTGCGCAAGTACGTCCTGCGGGAGCGGGCCGCCGAGGCCGAGCTGGCGGCGCGGTAGCGCCCGCCGCCGCCGGTCCCGAAGCCGGAAAGGAAAAAAGGCGGGCCCGAAGGCCCGCCAGGCCCGGCCCGGCGCCGCCGTAGGAAAGGCGCGGCGCCGGACGGGGAGAGGACGGGGTCCGCCCCGGCCTACCCGCCGCGGCGGGAAGGGTCCGCCTCGCAGCCGGCGCAGTGGGCGGCGCGGCTGGCGGGCGCGTCGTCCGAGGTGGCGGACACGTAGCCGGCCAGCAGCAGCACCAGCAACAGGGATGCGCCCAGGCGGGGTTTGTGGCTTGCGATGTTCATGGTTCGTCTCCGGCTCGATCTTGGTTGATTCGGACCCCGACGGCGGGGGTTCCGACCGATGGCGATATAACAGCAACTACCTTGCCAGTTTTTGTTTTTGCTTTTGAATCAACGGGTTGACCCGGTCCGGCCGCCGCGGCCCGGCCGGATGCGGGCGTTTTCGCCGACCGGCGCGGTCAGGACGGTCACCGCGGGGGCCGGCCACAGGGGCCGGCCCCGCGCTTTACAGCGTCCGGGCGGCGGGGTAGTTTTCCGCGTCCGAAGCCCGCAGGAGAAACGCCCGTGAAAGCCCTCGCCGCCCGCCTCGCCCTGGTTCCCGCCTTGGCCCTCGCCGCGCCGCCGTCCGCCGCGGCGCAGGACGGCGCGGTCGAGACCGAGACCCACCGCTTCGTCGAGGCGGCGGAGGGGGTCTGGCTGGCGACGGGCATCGGGCCGGTGCGCACCATGAGCAACGCCATGGTGCTGGTGGGCGAGTTCGACGCCTTGGTGGTGGACTCCCACGTCACGCCGGCGGCGGCCCGGGCCCTGCTGGACTCCCTGCCGGCGATCACCGACAGGCCGGTGCGCTACCTGGTGAACACCCACTACCACTTCGACCACGCCCACGGGAACCAAGCCTTCCCCGCGGGGGTCGAGATCATCGGGCACGAGTTCACCCGCCGCAAACTCAGCGGCGAGCTGGGCGACGTGCGGGAGGAGAGCACCTTCCGGAGCTTCTCCGACCCGGTGCCGGCCACGGTGGCCGGCCTGGAGCGCCGGGCGGCCGAGGCCGCCGACCCGGGGCGGCGGGCGGAGCTGAGCGAGCGGGCCCGCGTGGAGCGCGACTACATGGACGCCATCGCGGAGGTGGAGCCCACGCCGCCGAACATCACGCTGGCGGAGAAGATGACCCTGTTCCAGGCGGTGTCCCGCGGCAGCCGCGAGATCCAGCTGCTGCACTTCGGGCGGGCCCACACCGGCGGCGACGTGGTCGTCTACCTGCCGCGGGAGAAGGTGGTGTTCACCGGCGACATGATGCTGCCGGGGCTGGCCTACATGGGGGACGCGCACGTGGACGAATGGCCGGACAGCCTCGAGGGGCTCAAGGCGCTGGACTTCGACCACTGGCTGCCGGGGCACGGCCCGGTCATGCGCGGCAAGGAGCCGATCGGCCGCTTCCAGGCCTACCTGCGGGACCTGTGGGACCGGACCGCCGCGTTCAGCCGGCGGGAGGTGGGCTGGGAGGCGGCGGCGCGCGAGATCGACATGACCGACCACAGCCGGCACTTCCGGCAGATCACCGGGCCCGGCGCGGATCCGCGGGCCGTCCGCCGCATCTACCAACTGCTCGAGGAGAGGTGAGCGGGGACGCGCTCCGCGTCAAAGGGCGTCTTCGCCGGTCTCCCCGGTGCGGATGCGCACGGCCTGCTCCAGACCGGTCACGAAGATCTTGCCGTCCCCGATCCGTCCGGTGCCGGCGGCCCTGCAGATCGCCTCGACCGCCCGCTCCGCCAACTCGTCGGCGACGGCGACCTCCAGTTTGGCCTTGGGAAGGAAATCGGTGACGTATTCGGCGCCGCGGTACAGCTCGGTGTGCCCCTTCTGCCGGCCGAAGCCCTTGACCTCGGTCAGGGTCATGCCGCTGACCCCGAGCTCCGTGAGCGCCTCGCGCACGTCGTCGGTCTTGAAGGGCTTGATGATGGCGGTGATCAGTTTCACTCTCGCTCCTTCCGCGCGGCCCGCCGCCGGAGTCCGGGACGCATTGTAGGCGGCGGCCGCGGCTTTTACAAAGGCGGGGTTGTGTTGTGTTGGGGGGGGGTCGCGG
>CAYSVD010000023.1:0-37261 GCA_964434395.1 uncultured Pseudohongiella sp. | reverse complement strand
GCCCGGCGGGGGGCGGCTCAGCCGTCAAGCAGCAACCCGGGCGCCGCGATGCGGCGGCCCGCCTTCAGGCAGAGGACGAGCCATTCCCCCAGCAACCGGTTCACCTGCAGTTTCTCGTCCGGTTGGTACATGCCCGGGTTGGGGAGCCGGTAGCGGGGCCTGAGGCGGCGGTGGCCCTGGCAGGAGACGACCTCCGCCGTGCGCGCGTCGTGGCAGGCGCGCACCACCATGGACAGGCCGGGCAGCCGTTCGCTCGGCGGCGGATGCTGCTCCAGCTTCAGCACGGTGGTGTAGCGGAACGACTCGACGACCGTGAGCGTCATCCCGTCCGGCCCGTCGCCGATGCGGAAGCGCGCGGTCCCGCCCTGGTTCCCGCCCGGCGTCCGCAGGGAGGGAACCAGCTGCATCAGCGCCATGTAGCTGGCGGCGTACGCCGCCAGCAGGCCGGCCAGGTCGACCCGGCGGCGGCGTCCCGCCCTCTGTTCCGTCGTCGCCGACATCGTCATTCCGCATCATTCCGCACTCCAGCGGCGCACCATGGCCGATAAGGCGGCGTTTTGCAACCTCCTCACGCCGCCAAGAGCCGTCAGGCGGCTGTCAGGCGGCGGCGGGCGATGCAGAGAATGGCAACGAGACCGGCCCAAGCGAGCCGGTGCGCCAAGCGAGCCGGTGCGCCGAACCGGGAGCGCTCCGGAACCGGCGACGCCGGGCCGACAGCGCCAGCGGCGGAAACCCGTCCGCCAGCGGCGCGGCGCGACCGACCACAGCCTGCCGGTGGCGGCATGGCGGCGCATCCGGTTCCATGATCGAACCAAGATGCGGCGGGACCGAGACAGCGACCGGCGACGAAACAGGCGGACGGCGTCGGCGACGCGTCGGAATCGCTCGCCGTTTTGACGCTCCCGCCCGTGAGCGGTGGCTCCTCAACGAAGACAACTGGATACCCGAACTGGATGCCGGGCCGCATTTCCGTGCGCGCGCGGCATGGCGCTTATTTGGCCCACTGGTACTTCACCCGGTGCGTGCGGCGGCTGTAGGGAATCAGCCTGTCGTGCTGGAGCCGGCCGACGACGATTCCAGGAGCGATTCCGGTCTCGTCTGCGAACGACGAAATCCGCATGTCGCTGAAATCCTCCGCCACCACGAATTCACGCCATCTAGCCGGCGGAATGAGGTTGTCGCGAGCGAACTCGTCGGCCTCCTTCTCCTTGTCTTTCCTTATCGCATCGACGACCCCGTCCTCAAGGAAGGTGCGGCGCTTGCCGTGCAGCAGGATGTGCCCCAGCTCATGGAACAGGCTGAACCAGAAGATGTCCGCCCATCCCCCCCGGATGGTCACCATCAAAACGGCCTTGTCCGGTCCGATCCAGAAGGTCGCGCCATTGACATGGGTTTTGGGGAAATGCGGGATCAGCACAAGCGCGATGCCGGCCTCCGCCAGGAGCTTTTCAAGCGGAGGCTGAAAGGCGGCGGGATTTTCCCGGGTCAGATGACGCAGGACTTTCGTCGTTTCGCGGGCGCGGGCGGAGTCGAACGGATTGGTGGCGATCTTCGCGGCCTCCAGTTCGCCCACCCGCAGCCAGGACACAAGCGACTCTCGCGACGCGCCAAGGCCGCTCTTGACAGACTGACGAAACGCTGGATTGTAGGCGCGCTCGTCGCCCAGACAGCTCAGAGAGGAGACTCCGAAGAATCGACGCAATTCGATCACTTTTTCCTCCCGCTTCCGGGTCGGCTCCACCAATCCGAGCTTCGCTATCTGCGGGTAGGGGAAGCGACCGACCAGGTTCGATTCCTCTTTGATTCGGGCGGCCGCCCCGTTCCGCACTTTTGTCAATTGGTACTTCGCCTCCATCCCGGTCCAGATATGGGCCGGCACGCCAAGCACCTGTTCCAGCCGCCATGCGATGTCCGCGGTGACGGCCTTGGCGCCGCGGGCAATGCCTCGTATCGTCTGGACGGGTCGGTCCATGCGATGCGCCAGTTCAGTCTGGCTCATTCGCATGCCATCGATAATCTCGGACATGTACCAGCCGGGCGGCACCGGGAGGTCGGAATAAACAGTCTCAGTCGCCATAATGACTGCTCACATCCTCAATGAAGACGATTTCCCGCGACTCCCCCTTCAGGGAGAAGATCAGCCTGTGACGATCAATGATGGCGGCGGCGTACAGCCCCTTGTAATCCCCTTTCAAGGGTGGCAATTCAGATAGGGCAATTCCATAATTTCCTCAATGCTCTTGGCCGCCTCAATCAAACCGACGCGCGCTATGTACCGCCTGCCGACATCATAGCCGTAGCTCCTAATCGCCAAACTTCGGCTCCTGCAGCATTTTTTCAATCGATTGTTTTTGAAAACAATGTTCAAGGCTGAATCGCGTAAACATGCCGGGATCGCTTGGCGCGCAGACAGACCCGGCACCGACACGCCCTGAACCAAGCGTCGCCGGCCATGGTATGACAAAGCACGCTGATATGGAATCCGCGGCCCCCGGCGTTCAGGGCTTCCGGGCCGGCGCCTCCCAGCGCTCCCGCACGTCCCGCCGGTTCAGCGCCAGCCACTGCAGGGCGATGATCGACATGGCGTTGTCCACCGCGCCGTCCGCCACGGCGGCCAGCGCGTCGTCGAGGGGGAGCGACACCACCTCGATGTCCTCGTGCTCGCCGCGAACGCCGTGGATGCCGCCCGCCCGGGCGGCGTCCACCCGGCCGCAGAACAGCGTGACCCGCTCGTCGCTGATGCCGGGACTGCTGTAGTACTCGCAGATCCTGATCAGGCCGCGCGGGACCAGGCCCGCCTCCTCGGCGGTCTCGCGCAACGCGACCCGCCGCGGGCTTTCGCCCGCTTCGCCGATCCCCGCCACCAGTTCCAGCAGCCAGGGTCGGCGCTCCCCGTCCAGCGCGCCCGTCCGGAACTGGCGGACCATCACCACCCGCTCCCGGCCGGGGTCGTACAGCAACACGCCCGCGGCGCCCGGGCGCACCAGCAACTCCCGCTCGATCACCGGACTCGCGCCGCCTGCGAACAGCCGGTGCCGGAGCCGCAGCCCGTCGACGCGCAGGAAGCCGTCGAAGAGCGTGCGCCGCGAGACGAGCTCAACGTCCCCGTCCCCGCCGATCGGGGCGGCCATCACGCCCTCCCCGGGGCCGGGCCGGCCGGGCCGGCGCCCCCGGGGGCGGCGCGGAGAGGGGGGATGAGCGTGGGCATGCCGCGGCCGGTTTCCGACTGGTTGGTCTATAATAGCCGACTTCGCGGGGACGGGCGGGGCGCGCCCCGGCCGGTCCCGGGCCGACAGCGGACACCAGCGAGGAGCGCCCATGCCGTTACCGGAACCGTCGCCGAGAACGCATCTTCACACCCGCGCCATCGACTACCGCGGCTACGAGCGCGAGGACGGCCTGTGGGACATCGAGGCCCACATGACCGACACCAAGACCTACGGCTTCGAGAACAAGTGGCGCGGCGAGGTCGGCCCCGGCGAGCCGGTGCACGAGATGCGGTTGCGCGTCACCGTCGACAGCGACCTGGTCATCCGCGACGTGGTCGCCGTGACCGAGCGCGGGCCGTTCCGGATGTGCCCCGACATCGCGCCGAACTACAAGTCCCTGGTCGGCATCCGCATGGGCCGCGGCTGGCGCAAGGCGATCCGCATGAAGGTGGGCGGGGTGCAGGGCTGCACCCACCTGACCGAGCTGCTGTTTCCGATGGCGACGGTGGCCATGCAGACCCTGTGGCACCGTAGCGCCCGGCTGCGCAAGCCCCCCGCGCCGGACCGCCGCCCGCCGGTGCTCGACACCTGCCACGCCTGGGCCAGCGACTCGCCGGTGGTGAAGGAGCACGCCCCGGCCTTCTACACCGGGAACGGGGAACCGGAGGCGCCCGCCGGCTAGCGGTGGAACAGGGGGATCACCGCGGACACGACGACCCCCTCCCGATCGGCGCGGTTGGCCGCCCGGATGCGCCCGCCGTGGAACTCGGTGATCAGACGGGCGATGTGCAGGCCCATGCCGAGGTGGGGCTGCCGTTGCTTCTCCTGCGGGCGCACCGAGATCATCGAGTCGAACACCCGGTCCCGCATCGCCTCCGGCAGGCGGGGGCCGGCGTTGGAGACCCTGATGGCGGCGTGGTCCCGCAGCGCCTGGCAGTGCACGGCGACGGGCTGGTCCGGATAGGAGAACTCCACCGCGTTGGCGACCAGCTTGTCCAGCAGCTGGGCGATGTACTCCGGCACCCCGTTGATGTGGACGGGGCCGTCGGGCAGGCCGAGCTCGAAGCGGACGTCGGGATAGGCCAGCTTGTAGCCCTCGACGCAGCCGTGGAGGACCTCGCGCAGCTCGATCCGCTCCTTCTCGGAGGTCTTCAGCATCTGCTCCAGGCGGGTCGCCTCGCTCATGTTGGTGAGGATCAGGTTCAGCCGGCTGATGCCCTCCTCCGCCCGCTCGATGTAGACGGCCGACTCGCCGTCCTTCGCCGTCATGCCCAGGTTCTCCAGGGATGAGCGGACCACGGTGACCGGCGTGCGCAGCTCGTGGGAAAGGCGCGAGGACATGGTCTCCAGGTAGCTGGTGTACTGGGCCAGCCGGTCCACGACGCCGGAGAAGCTGCGGGACAGGTCGCCGATCTCGTCCGCGTCGCCGGTGGCGACGATGGTGTTGCTGACGTTGCCGGACTCGTCGATGATGCCTTCGGCCTGGTCGCGCAGCCGCCGGATCCGCCGGGAGAGCCGCGAGGCGATGAAGAACAGTCCGATCACCATCACCGCCATCACCGCCAGGATGGTGTTGAACAGCGTCTCGGTCTGCCGGTTCATGACCGTGACCAGCCCGTTCATGTTCTGGTCCACCAGCACCGCGCCCATCACCTCGCCGCCGGCCGTGATCGGATGGGCCGCCTCCAGGATCCGCGTGGCGCCGTCGGCCAGGGTGCGGAACCGGGCCTGCGGGGCGCCGGCCAGCGCCGAGTCGATGTGCGCGCCAGTGCGCACCACCGACGAGTCCAGATCGTCGACGAAGTCCTCGACCGGGCGGGTCAGGAACAGGCGGTACAGCGGGTCCAGCACGAGATCCCGCGCGCGGCGCCAGCGGCCGTCGGCGCCGGCCGGCTCGTCCGCCGGGAAGGCCACGCCGGTGGCGGCGCGGATGTCCCCGACGCTCAGCAGGATGCGTCCGCCGCTGTCGACGACCTGGGTGCGCGAGCCGTTGTGCTCCATGGCGGCCACGATGCGGTCGATCTCGGGGGTCGGGATGCGCAGCGCGCCCAGCCGGCCGGCGTCCGCGCTCCGGTAGGTGGCCACCACGGCGCCGACGGCGCGGGACTCGGGGTCGTCCACGTCGAACACGGCGAAGCCCAGCCGGTCGCCCAGCATCTCCATCGGGATCTGCAGCTCCACCGTGTAGCCGCCCTCGCTTTCGTACCACTGGCCGGTGATGCGGCTTTCCGGCACCGGCTCGGAGTAGTCCTCCCTGACCCGGTAGGGGAACAGCGTGTCCGGCTCGTAGGGCGCGATCACGTAGCGGTCGATGCCGCCGCCCTCGCCGGACGGCAGGGCGATCTGCAGGAAGTCGCTGCGGTGCACGCTCAGCGCGTCCCGGTCCCGGTACACCAGCCGGTCGTCGGCCACCTTGAAGTAGGCGTACAGCGAGCCGTTGTACTCGCCCACCATGTTGCGGAACGCGAGCGATCCGCCGTCGTCGCGCGGGCGGACCGGGTTCAGCGCGGTCCGGATGCGGTTGCGGTGGTCGTAGGCGACCTCGTAGCGCTGGTACTCGCCCCAGTCCACCAGCGAGCGGTCGCCCAGGGAAAGCGGCGAGTAGACCGGGTAGATGTAGAGGTCCTCGCCGCGCCGGACCGGGCTGTAGCTGCCCTCGTCGAACAGCTCCGGCCGCTCGCTCAGGGTGGAGGCGAGCGCCTGGGCCTTGCCCAGCACCACCACCTCCTGCCCCTGGCGCAGGAACTCCTCCATCTCGATCATCAGCCGGTAGCCCAGCCAGGGGATCACCAGCAGGAAGCTGGACAGGAGCACCAGCTTGGCGCGGATGCCGAACGGGGACCGGATGCGCATGGCCGGGGGAGCGCTCAGTCCGCCGCGCCGTCGTTCCACCGGTAGCCCATGCCGTACACGGTCTCGATGCAGTCGAAGTCCCCGTCGGCCTGGACGAACTTGCGGCGGATGCGCTTGATGTGCGAGGTGATGGTGCTGCCGTCGACGAAGATCTTGGACTCCTGCATCAGCGCCTGACGGCTTTTCACGTGGCCCGGGAACCTGGCCAGCGCGTGCACCATCCAGAACTCGGTCACGGTCAGCGGCACGGCCCGCCCGTCCCACTGCACGGTGAGCCGTCCGGCGTCCAGCGCCAGCCGGCCCCGGTCCAGCAGGTTCTCCGGCGAGGGCGGCCGGTCGAGCGCGTCCAGCCGGCGGAACAGCGCCGCGATGCGCGCGGTCAGGTGCGGCAGGCTGATGTCCTTGGTCAGGTAGTCGTCGGCGCCCATGCGCAGCCCGCTGACCGTGTCGAAGTCGTTGTCGCGGGCGGTCAGGAAGATGATCGGCAGCGTGTCCGACATGGACCGCAGCGTCCGGCACAGGGCGAAGCCGCCGTCGATCTCGCTCTCCAGGCCGATGTCGATGATTGCCAGGCTGGGCAGGCGGATGTCGAACGCGCTCATGGCGTCCTTGCGGTTCGCGTAGGTCTGCACCTCGTAGCCCTGCTTGCGCAGGACGTCGGCGTAGTTCTCGCGGATGGCCGCCTCGTCCTCGACGATGGCGATTCTTCTGCTCACGGCGCGTCTCGCGGGCTGGATTCCGGTCGTCGCCGCACTATACCCGATTCCCGGGCGGCCGGCGGCCGGCCCGCGGCCATTGCCACCGTTCCGCCACATTTGATCAGCGCATGGCCCGATTGCCCGCCCGGCGAGGGAATAAAGGCGGGGTGTAATGGCGTCGGCGGGATGCGGAGGACGCGCCCGCCGGGACGACGGGAGGACGCCATGAAAGACGTAAGGCTGGTCATCGGCGACAAGAACCATTCGTTCTGGTCCGTGTGCCCGTGGCTGTTGCTGAAGATGTTCGATGTGGATTTCGAGGAGATCCGCATCGCGCTGTACCAGGACGACACGGCGGAGCGGCTCGGGCCCTATTCGCCGTCGCTCAAGGCGCCGGTGTTGCTGCACCGGGAGGTGACGGTCTGGGACTCGCTGGCGATCTGCGAGTACATCAGCGGCGAGCTGCTCGGCGGCGCCGGCTGGCCGGCCGCGCCCAAGCGCCGGGCCAACGCCCGCTCCGTCAGCGCGGAGCTTCATTCCGGCTTTCCGCATCTCAGGCGGGAGTGGCCGCTGAACTGCAAGGCCTCCGCCCGCCGCAGGCCGTCGCCGGAGCTGGCGGACGAGATCGCCCGCATCGACGCGATCTGGAGCTGCGCGCGCCGCCGCTTCGGCGGGAACGGCAGCTACCTGTACGGCCGCTTCTCCATCGCCGACTGCATGTTCGCGCCGGTGGCGATGTGCTTCGACGCCTACGGCGCCGAGCTCAGCGGGGAGGCGGCCGTCTACATGCAGGCGCTGCTGGACAACCCTTTCGTGGGGAAGTGGGCGGCGCTGGGCCGGCGCGAGCGGGCGCCGCTGGCCGTCGCCTGGACCGGCACGGCCTGAGCGCTAGCCGTCCCGCCGGGCCGGCAGGACGTCCCGCAGCTTGTCGGCCATCTCCAGCAGGGCCGCCTCGGTGGTCTCCCAGTCCATGCAGGCGTCGGTGACCGACACGCCGTACTTCAGCCGCGAGCGGTCCTTCGGGATCGGCTGGTTGCCGCGGTGGATGTTGCTCTCCAGCATGACTCCGACGATGGAGCGGTTGCCCTCGAGGATCTGGTGGGTGACGTCCTTGAGCACCAGCGGCTGCACGTCGGGATCCTTGTCGGAGTTGGCGTGGCTGCAGTCGATCATGATGTTGGTGCTGACGCCGCCCTCGGCCAGCGCCCGCTCGCACTGCGCCACGTGCACCGAATCGTAGTTGGGGCCGCGGCTGCCGCCGCGCAGCACCACATGGGCGTAGGGGTTGCCCCGGGTGGTGACCACCGACACCTGGCCCGCGCCGTTGATGCCGAGGAAGCGGTGCGGGCCCGACACCGACCGCATGGCGTTGATCGCGACCGCCAGGCCGCCGTCGGTGCCGTTCTTGAACCCCACCGCCGAGGACAGGCCGGAGGACATCTCCCGGTGGGTCTGGGACTCGGCGGTGCGCGCGCCGATGGCGGACCAGGCGATGAGGTCCTGGAGGTACTGCGGCGAGATCGGGTCGAGCGCCTCGGACGAGGCCGGCAGGCCCAGCCCGACGATGTCCAGCAGCAGGCGGCGGCCGATCCGCAGCCCCTCCTCGATCCGGAACGAGTCGTCGAGGTGGGGGTCGTTGATCAGCCCCTTCCAGCCGACGGTGGTGCGCGGCTTCTCGAAGTAGACCCGCATCACGAGGAGCAGGACGTCCCCGACCCGCTCCTCCAGCGCCTGCAGGCGCCGGGCGTAGTCCATGGCCGCGGCGGGGTCGTGGATGGAGCAGGGGCCCACCACCGCGAACAGGCGCGGGTCGGTCCGGTCCAGGACCGAGAAGACGTCCCGGCGGGCGCCGCGCACCGACTCCAGCGCGGCGCCGTCGAGGGGCAGCTCGCGCTTGAGCATGTCCGGCGTGATCAGCGCCTCGTTGGAGGAGATGTTGAGGTTTTCGACGGCCGCCGGCGCGGGCGGCGAAGAGGGGGGCATGACGGACATGGGGGCACCGGTCGATGGCGGAAAGCGCGCGGCGGAACCGGCCATGATAGCAGACCGGGGGCGGAGGCGCCTGCGTCGCGGCCTGCGCGAGTCTTGGCGGGGGAGTTTCCGTAGCGGCATCCGGGCGAGTTTCCGGGGGATTTCCAAGGGATTTCCGCCCCCGCGGCCTCTTGAAGGCTCCCTCAATGCCTCGCGCTCAGGCTGTCGAGCGGCCGCCGGGACGGAAAGCGCGCTCCGCCCGGCGAAAGGCGGCGCGCATGGCCGGCTCCGGCATCTGGCCGGAAACCGCGCCGGGGCGCGGGAAATAGCGGATGATGGGCCGGATGCCGTGGATCCTGGATTCCTTCGGGAGGTGTTGTACTGGAGCGAGCGCAACAGGATCTGCGCCAGCTGGCCGCACAGGTAGAAGGCCTGGTTGGCGAGGTGCTTCCGGCACGGCGGATGGTGCAGGTCCATGTCGATCAGCAGCCCTTGAAGAAGTTCTTCTGTCCCTGTTTGGACCGGCGCCGCCTGACCAGTTCTTCTAGCGGCGGGTCGGCCCGGCTGACCAGGATTACCGAGCGGACCCACTTCGGGTTCCCGTCCTTGTCGGTCTCCATGCGTCGCACGACGACATAGTCGTGTTCCCGATGCCATTTGGCCGGACGATGCGAAGCGAGTATCGCATCCTCGCCGGGGCCGATGGACGTCCTGGCGTCGTTGCCCAGCCCCTCGATCTGCTCCATCACCGGCCTGCGCCGGTTCGGGTCGGTGACGCTGATGGTGTAATCCAAGCCCAGTTCCTTGGCGGGGACTCGACCGCCAGCCCGGTTGCAGTTCCATCGTTGCCAGCACCCCGTTCACGAACACGCAGTGCAGCCAGTATTGCTTTTTCCCGTTGCAGCCGACCTTCGCGTTCTCGAAGCGCCGCCCCTTGACCTCGATCGGCGAACCGTCGATGAACACCGACGCACGGCCATCCCTGGCGAGCGCATGCTTCACGATGTCCGGCAACACCTCCGCCGCCTCCCGCACCACGCGGGACAGCGTGACGATGTCCTTTTCCGTGAATCGAGCCAGGAGCTCCCCCAGGCGGCGGCTGGTCGGCACTTCTCCAAGGCCCAACCCCGAAGAGCCGCAAAGTCGCAACACAGGGCATCCGCGTCCGACAGCGAGCCGTTGCCCAGCGCCGGCAACGCGACCAGAGCTGGAATCGCCGCGCCCTCATCCGGCCCCCTGCGCCGCTTCTTGAGGCGGAGCGCTTTGTTCAGCCTGCCGCCGGAGATCCCGCAGGCGGAACTCCTCGCCGAGAAAAGCCGTGCCGGCGCAACCGGTCACTGGGAGGTCGGTGAAATCGAGTTCGACCCGCGTTGCGGGGGGAATTTTCTTCTTTTCATGGCGCAGCGCACTTCACAGGTGAAAATGACCGAGATGCATGGTTTTGCGGCAAGGTTCTGAAAAATCTTAGCTTTTGATCGCTTTTTCTTCAAAAAAACGCCTCTTGACCGGGAGTCAGGGGAACCGGCCTGCAACGACCGGCTGGGGGCCGGCATGCTGGCGACGGCAGGGCCGCGGCCGGCGGCGGTCCCGACCGGCCTGCAACGACCGGCTGGGGGCCGGCATGCTGGCGGCGGCAGAAACAGACGACGATGTTCCGTCGGAAACAGCTGGCGATGCCGGCGAAGGAGTTAAAAATGACTGACCCTATCGATGCGGCATTGGACGCGATGAAACCAGAACTGCGCGAAGGCATCATGCGCGCAATCAAGGCCATCAAAAAAGATGGCGCGGAGTTATGGCTGGTGGTGCGAGCTTTGCTGAATGGTTGTCTGGCGGAGTTGGAGCGTACGCTTGCGCTTCGCGCGCAAGGCAGATTCCCGGAAATGGACGGCGACAGGATACGGTCGATGTACGACCAGGTCTACGGTCTGTACTCGGCCATGGGCTATGCCAAAAAGAAGTTGAAAATGACTGACCCTGTCGACGCGGCATTGGGCGCGATGGAACCAGAACTGCGCGAAGACATCGTGCGCGCAGTCGACGCCATCGAAAAGGAGGGCGCAGAGTTACAGCTGGCGGTGCGGGATTTGCTGACTGGTCGTCTGGCGGCGTTGGAGGAGGAGCTTGCGCTTCACGCGCAAGGCAGATCCCCGGAAATGGACGGCGACAGGATACGGTCGATACACGGCCAGGTCTACGGTCTGTACTCGGCCATGGGCTATGACAAAAAGAAGTTGGAAAGGACTGACCCTATCGACGCGGCATTGGACGCGATGGAACCAAAACTGCGCGAAACCACCGTGCGCGCAATCAACGCCATCGAAAAAGAGGGCGCGGAGTTACGGCTGGCGGTGCGGGATTTGCTGATTGGTCGTCTGGCGGCGTTGGAGGAGGCGCTTGCGCTTCACGCGCAAGGCAGATTCCCGGAAATGGACGGCGACAGGCTACAGTCGATACACGACCAAGTCTACGGTCTGTACTCGGCCATGGGCTATGCCACAGAAGCGCACTGATGGACGAATGGTTCGTTATGGAGCACGGTTCCGGCGGCGGCAAGCAGGTCGTCGCCGGGCCGTATTCGGGGGGTGCCCTTGCTCCGCTTTCCTTGATTTGAAAACTCTGTTCAGGAACGTCGTGATCCTGACCCCCTTTTTTGTTAACCGCTTGATAGTCTTGATTAATTCCGCTAGCCGTCCTTTGTGCCGGATCGGGCAAACCCACGTGGTAAGTCAGCATGTTTTGTGACTTTGGCGTGTAAAGCCCTATACAATAGCGGGCTGGCTTTGGGAGGCTTGTCCGTAAGGGTCGGAGAGTTTGCCGATGGGTGTTTTTTCCAGGCGCCTTCCGCGGAGCGGGCCGGACCCGGCTTCGCTGGCGGACGAGGTGGGCCGGTGGTTCAGAACCCGGCAGGGCAGAGCGGTGCTGACGGCGGAGAGGAAGCTGGTCCTGCCGCTGGTCAGCCGCCTGTTCGGCTACCACATCTTGCAGCTGGACTGCGGCGACGGACACTCCCTGATAGAGGACAGTCCGGCGGGGCACAAGATACTGTTTTCCTCCGGCCCGCGTCCGGGGGAGCGCGGCGCGGTGGCCAGCAACGAGGCCCTGCCGCTGGCGAACGACAGCATCGACGCGGTGGTGGTCCACCATGCGCTGGACTTCGCGCGGGACTGCCACGTTCTGTTGCGCGAGGCGGTCAGGGTGCTGCGTCCGGGAGGCAAGATGTTGGTCATCGGATTCAATCCAGTCAGCCACTGGGGGCTGTGGCGGCTGTTCCGGCGCCGCTCGGCCGTGCCGTGGCGGGCCCGGTTCATTTCGCGGCGCCGATTGACCGACTGGCTCAAACTGCTGGACATGCGGATCGAGCTGGTACAACATGGCCTGCATTTCCTGCCGCTGAACGTCAGAAGGTTGCTGGTCCGCTCGCGGAAGATGGAGTCCTTGGGCGCGAGGATCAGGAGCCCGTTCGGCGGCGCCTACTGCGTGCTGTGCGTCAAGCAAGTCGCCCCGGTGACGCCCGTGGTGACCCTGTGGCGGCCGCGCCGGCGCCGGGCCGCCGCCATTCCGGCGGCGGAAGGCGCCCGGGCCGGGATGCACTGATGCGTGTTGTTTTCGACAGGAGAGGGCCGTTGCCGAAGCGCGTTGAAATGTTCACGGACGGCGCCTGCCGCCACAACCCGGGCAAGGGGGGCTGGGGCGTGTTGTTGCGCCGCGGCGGCGGCGAGGAGACCCTGCGCGGCGGCGAGGCCATGACCACCAACAACCGCATGGAGCTGACCGCGGTGATCAAGGGCCTGGAAGCCCTGAAGGAGCCATGTCGTCTCAGCATCACGACGGACTCCAAATACGTCATGTCCGGCGTCACCGAATGGATGCCGAAATGGAAGCGGAACGGCTGGAGGACATCGGACAAGAAGCCGGTCAAGAACATCGACCTGTGGCGCCGCCTGGACGAACTGGCCGCCCCGCACGAGATCGACTGGAAATGGGTGAAGGGGCACAGCGGGCACCCGGAAAACGAGCGGGCCGACCGCTTGGCCAATCAGGGAATCGACGAGCTGGCCGATGAGCGGTGACGGACCGGAGAGAACGGGAGGACGCCGATGCGTCAGGTAGTGCTGGATACGGAAACCACGGGCCTGCATCCGGCGGACGGGGACCGGGTCATTGAAATCGGCTGCGTCGAGCTGGTGAACCGCCGCCTCACCGGGCAGGAGTTTCAGCGCTATCTGAACCCCGAGCGGGAAGTTTCGGAGGGCGCCGTCGAGGTCCACGGGTTGACCGGAGAGTTTTTGAAGGACAAGCCCCGGTTTCACGAGATCGAGCGGGAATTCGTCGAATTCATCGGCGGAGCCGAGCTGATCATCCACAACGCCGCGTTCGATCAGGATTTTCTCGACCGCGAGCTGGCCCGGACCGATTCGGAAAACGCCCGGCTGTCGGACCTGTGCGTTCGCATCGTGGACTCGATGCGGGTCGCCAGAAAGAAGTACCCCGGGCAGGGGAACAGCGTGAACAGCATCTGCAAGCGGCACGGCATCGACATCTCCCGCCGCGAAAAACACGGCGCGTTGCTGGACGCCAAGCTGCTGGCCAAGGCTTACCTGGCCATGACCAGCGGCCAGGAGGCCCTGGGACTGGGAGATCAGGGGCAGGCCGACGAGGAGGAGGTCGGGATGCTGGACCGGGACCCGGCGGCCGCGCCGCTGGCGGTCATCCGGGCGGACGCCGGGGAGCTGGCCGAGCACCGCGTCAGGCTGCAGGACATCGACAGGGAGAGCGGGGGCGCCTGCCTGTGGCTGGAGCTGGAGCCGGACCCGGACCCGGACCCCGCCTGAGGGCGCGCCGCGTGTCCGGTCCGCCAACACCACGCGCCTGCGTTCAAGGGGGCTTGTGTTGCAAAAGAAGCAAAGTCGCGCGCTTTCGCTTGAACGCCGGCCTTGCGGCGGACGATGAGGTATAGTGGGGCATGGCCGCGAAACAAGCATATCGGGTGGAGGAGTTGCGTCTGCAGCCCGGGAGCCGGGCGAAGGAGAAAAGGCTGCGGGCGCTGGTTCGGGCGCGCCGGGACGTCTACAACTTCATGCATGCCCATTTGCTGGCGGAGCTGGAGGCGACGGGAACCTGCGACTTCCGCTACGAGACGCTATGCAAGCGCCTGCGGGTTCTTCGCGGCGGCGACCGGTATTTCCGAGATCAGCCGTCGGTCGTGCAGAGAGCGGCATTGCGCGATCTCTCGACCGCCTGGAAACGGCATATGCAAGACCGCGGCGGGGTCGGTCGGCCGAAGTTCCGCCGCCGCTACGCCTCCGCCGACTCCTTTTCCGCTGAGGACGGGGTCCGCTCGCGGGCCGGCGGCAGACGGATTTTCATCCCCAAGACCGGTTGCTGCCGGACGCTGGGCAGGCGTCGGTGGCCGGATGGGAAGATCTGCAAGATCACGGTCAAGCACGATCTGGGGGCGTGGCGGATTTTTCTTTTCATCAAGGTCGATATTCCGGTTCGGGCGAAGACCGGCAAGATCGTCGGCGTCGACGCCAACGCGGGCAACGTCGCCATCCACGACGGCGAGAGCGGGCGGCTGCTGGAGCCGCCGGCCAAGCTGCCGGCGTTGTGGAAGCGCGCGCGGGAACGGCAGCGGTCGCTGTCTCGGCTCTGGCGGCTGCGCAAGGCCGCCGGCCACACGACCCCGTCGAAGCGGATGATCCGCGAGCGGCGGGAGTTCCGCCGCATCTGCCGCCGCATCCGCAATATCATGCATTGCTGGCGGCATCGGATCACGGCGGAAATGGCCCGGGAATACGATGTCGTCCGTCTGGAGAAGCTGGAGCTGAAGGCCATGACCGCCGCAGGCGGGGCCAGGAAGAAAACCATGAACCGGGAGTTCAGGCGGACGGGACACGGCTATATTCGGGCGATGCTCCGGTACAAGGCGGACGCGGTGGAGGAGGTCGATGCCGCCCACGCCAGCTTGCGGTGCTCGGTATGCGGGCACGCTGAAAGAGCCAATCGGCCCTCGCGGGCCGTGTTTCGTTGCCGCGATTGCGGCCACGAGGATCACGCGGACATCAACGCCGCGCTGAATGTACGCAGTACCCCTAGGGCTAGGGGAAAAGGGCTGGGGACCGGCGGCCGTGAGCGAGCGTTCGGCGCTCATGCGATCGTCCCCGTTATAACCCCGAAGAAGATGCATCGGCAACATCGAGGCGGAAGGATGAAACCGACCGCTTCTTTTGATGCATAAGTCCCAAAATTTTCCCGCAAAGGCGTAGACTCCGCCTCGTTCGGCCGCCCGGCCCCCGTTCCGGACCGTTGCCGCGATGATTCCGCTCCGTCCCGCCAGACCGCCGTTTTCCGCCGCGCCGTGGCTGTGCGGCCTGTGTTGCGCGCTTTGGTCCGGCCCGGCGGCGGCCGACGACGCGCTGATCGCGCCGCTGGAGCGGCCCGCCCCGGCTCCCGCGCCCCCGGCCGGCGCGCAGGATGCCCTGTGGGTGGCGGTGGACGCCTCGGCGTTCCGCGTTCTCGCGGCGGGCGACGGGTTCGCCATCCAGGTCGCCGGAACGGAGCTCGCGCCGCTGCGCGTGCGGGGCGTCAGCCAGTACGTCAACGGCGATTTCGGCATCAGCGCCGTCGGGACCGGCCCCGGCCCGCGGCGTTCCCTGACCTTGACCTTGGGGCGGCGGCATCTGTTCGCGCGCATCGACGACGGCGGCCGGGACTGGCTGGTCCACGCCGTCAGGACGGGAGATGCCTGGGAAGGCTGGGCCTGGCGTCCCGGCCCGCTGACCGGCGCCTCATGGCGCAACGACTACATGATTACCGACCTGCGGCCGGCCGGGCCCGTCGCCGCGCCGGCCGGCGATGCGTTGCCGCTGACGGCCGACGGCGCGCCGCCGGCCGCCGACCGGAGCGGGGCGGTCGGGAGCGCGGGCGTCGACCCGTCCAATTTCCGCATCACCCAGCGCTTCCTCGACAGCCCGGTGGTTGCGGGCCGCCCGCTGCGCGCGCGGGTGATCTTCGAGAACACCGGAGCGCAAGCCCGCTCGGGGCTGGTCGCGGAATTCTACTTCCTGCTGGAGAACACCGAACTGATTTCGGCCGATCCGTCCTGCGCCCAGGGGACCAGCCTGTCCCTGCAGACCGTGCTGCGCTGCGAGCTCGGGGACTTCGCGCCGGGCCAGAGCAAAACCATCGATTACGCCGTGCGGACCTCGCGGAACTCGATGCCCCGCGTGGCCAGCGCCGCCGTCATCGGCGGGCTGCGGGCGGACGATGCCGTCAACGTGGTCGAGGACGTGGTCGGCGACCGCGACGGGGACGGCGTCAGCGACTTCAACGAGGCGCTGGCCGGCACCGATCCGGACGACGGAGGCTCGGTGGACGATTCCGGCAGCGTCATCGACGTCATGGCGCTGTACACTCCGGGCGCCGCCGCGCTGTATCCGCGCGGCATCGAGACCCGCATCAACCAGCTGATCGCGGTGGCCAACCGGATCTACGCCGACAGCGGCGCGCGCATCACCCTGCGTCCGGTGCATCACGTCGGGATCGCCCACGACGACCGCGGCGACATGGACGCGACCCTGGAGCGCCTGCTGAGCGGCGCCTACGCCGCCCTCTCCGGGCCCGGCGGCATCCGCGAGCACTACGGGGCGGACCTGGTGATGCTGTTCCGTCCGCTGGAGCCGGACGCCGCCCGCTGCGGCCTGGCGCCGATCGGCGGGTACCGGACCGGCGGCTACTTCGACGCCGGAACGGAACGGGCGCGCGCCTTCGCCGTCATCGGGGCGGACTGCCCGAGGGACATGGTCGTGGCCCACGAGCTGGGCCACGTCATGGGGCTGACCCATTCCCACCGCGAGGACGGCTCGGGCGGAACCTTCGATTTCGCCACCGGCCACGGCGTGGATTCCCAATTCGTCACGGTGATGGCCTATCCGGCCGCCTTCGGCGCGCGGACCCGGGTCATGCGCTTTTCCGACCCGGATGCGGACTGTCTCGGCTTCCCCTGCGGCGTGGACGCGGCGCAGCCCTTCGGCGCGGACGCCGTCAGGGCGCTCAACCTGGTGCGGCGCCAGATCGCGGACTATTACCCGTCGACGGTGCCGGACCTGCCGGTCACGACGATCAGCACCGCCAGCGGCGAAGGCACCAGCGCCAGCATCGCGTTCGCCGCCAGCTGGAACGACGGGCTGACCTTCGACGACACCTTCTCGCCGCGCGACAGCATCGACATGGTCGTCAGGGTCCAGGTGGACGAGCGCCACGTGGGCATGGACGGCAGCCTGCATGTGCTGGCGGGGCCGCACGACCGGTCGGCGCTCTATCAGTCGGGACCGTCCGGCGCGCTGGTCGAGTGGGACGGCGCGCTGGACAGCTTGGTCCCGGTCGGCGGCCGGGCCGCCCTGCGGCGCGAGGAGTGGCTGATGGCGGACGATCTCCGGTTCGGCGAGGATCTCGTCGGCCGCCGGCTGGTCCTGTACATCGTCTATCAGGTGTTCGAGACCGGCGAGGTGGTGTACACCGACACCCCCTTCACGTTGCGCATCGTCCCCCGATAAGCCCTCCGGGGCGCGTGCTATACTGCCCGGCCCGCCGGACGGCGGCGCCCGACCGGCGGACCATGGCCGCGACAAGAACATTCGAGCGGATCGGCCTGGCCGGAAGGCCGGGACACGGCGGCGTCGCCGACACCCTGCGGCGGCTGCTGGATTTTTTCGCCGCCAGGGGCCTGACGGCGACCTTGGACGAGACCACCGCCGCGCTCGTCGGCGGTTCCGGCGGCGCGGCGTGCCGAAGCGAGGAGCTGGCGGCGCGCTCGGACCTGGTGATCGTGGTGGGCGGCGACGGCAGCATGCTGAACATGGCGAAGCATGTCGTCTCCAGCGGCGTTCCGGTGATCGGCGTCAACCGCGGCCGGCTGGGATTCCTCACCGACGTGCTCCCCGAAGAGCTCGAGGCCCGGTTCGCCGAGGTGCTGGACGGGCGTTACGCCATCGAGGAGCGCTTCCTGCTCGATGCCGTCGCGCGCCGGGAGGGCGGCGAGGAGCCGCTGGGCCTGGCGCTGAACGACGTGGTGCTGCATCCCGGCAAGGCGGCGCAGATGATCGAGTTCGAGCTGTTCGTCGACGACAGCTTCGTCTACAGCCAGGAGTCCGACGGTCTCATCGTGGCGACGCCCACCGGCTCCACCGCGTACGCCCTGTCCGCCGGCGGTCCCATCATGCACCCGGGCCTGGACGCCGTGGTGCTGGCGCCCATGTACCCCCACTCGCTCACGAGCCGTCCGATCGTGGTGGACGGAGACAGCAGGATCCGTCTGGTGGTGGGAGCCAAGGGGACGCTGCGCCCGCAGCTGAGCTGCGACGGGAAGGTGCGCTACACCGCCCGGGCCGGCGACGAGTTCGTGGTGTCCAAGAACCCCGTCCCCCTAAGGCTCATCCACCCGGCGGATCACAGCTTCTACCAGGCCTGCCGGGGCAAGCTGGGCTGGGGCAGCCGCCTGGCGCGGAACGATGGTTAGGGCCGCCGCCGTCGACGCCGGCATCGACCTGTCCGCCTTCAGCGCCCGGCTCGGGAGATGCGGGATCGAGCACCGCATATTCGAGGAGCGCGGCAGGCAGGTGATCTGCGTGGATTCCCCCCGGGAGGCGGAATTCGTCCGCCGCGAGCTGCCGCGCTGGAGCGCGGGGGAGGGCGCCGCGCGCGGCGCGAAGGCGGCATGGACGGGGCGGGCGCCGGTCCGGCGGCTGCTGCGGCGCGTCGGGACGAGCCCCGTCACCTGGACCCTGATGCTGGCCTGCCTCGCGGCGGCCGGCGCGGGCCGGCTGGGCCTTGATCTTCAGGGCCTGTTCTATCCGCCGCTGCCTTCCGGCGGCCTGGGACCCCTGCTGGCGGGAGTGGACGGCGCCGGAACCCTGGCCCGGACCCTGACGCCGGCGCTGCTGCACTTCGGCGCGGCGCATCTGGCGTTCAACCTGCTGTGGCTGGGCTTTCTCGGCCTGCGGCTGGAGGCGGCGCTGCCGCGATGGCTGTATCCGCCGCTGCCGCTCTTGGCGGCCTTCGCGGGCAACACGGCGCAGTACCTGCACGGCGGGCGCGCCGACTTCGGCGGCATGTCGGGCGTGGTGTACGGGCTGGCGGGATGCGCCTGGGCGCTCGACCGGCTGGCGCCGGGCGGGCGGCCGCTGATGCCGGGCGCCATGTTCGCGTTCTTCCTGGCGGCGCTGGCGGCGATGGAGGTCTTCGCCTCGTCCTGGATCGCCACCGCCGCGCACGTGGGCGGACTGCTGTCCGGCCTGGCGTTCGGCGGGGCGGCCGCCGCCTGGCTCCGGCTGGCGCCGCGCCGCCCGTCCGCCGGCCGCGGAAGGGCGGCATGAAGACGGTCGCCGCGGGCGCGCTGCGCAAGATGCGGGTCCGGCTGGACCGGCCGGTGTCCTACCGGCTGCGGCTGGGCGAGACGGAGCTGCCGCTCAACCCGCTGCTCGGCGAGACGATCAGGATCCGGCACACCGGCAGGATCCTCTGTCTTCACTGCGGCGGGAAAACCGCCCGCAGCTACAACGACGGCTACTGCTACCGGTGCTTTCGGAAACTCGCCCGCTGCGACAGCTGCATCGTCCATCCGGAGCGCTGCCACTTCGACCGGGGCACCTGCCGCGAGCCGGTCTGGGGCGAGCGGCACTGCATGCGCGACCACATCGTGTACCTGGCCAACTCGTCCGGGCTGAAGGTGGGGATCACCCGCGCCACCCAGGTGCCCACCCGCTGGATCGATCAGGGCGCGACCCAGGCGCTGGCCGTCATCCGGGTGCGCAGCCGCCTGCAGTCCGGCCTGCTGGAGGTGATGTTCAAACAGCGCGTCGCCGACAAGACCAACTGGCGGGACATGCTGAAGGGGCCGGCGCGGCCGATGGACATGGCGGGCGAGCGCGACCGGCTGCTGGACGGGTGCCGAGCCGAGATCGACGGCCTTAGGGAGCGGCTCGGCATCTTCTCCGTGAGCGTGCTGAACGGGATCGAGCCGGCGGAGATCGAATATCCGGTCGCCGCCTATCCGCGGAAGATCGCCTCGATCGGCCTGGACAAGCGCCCGGACGTGAAGGGGAGGCTGCGGGGCATCAAGGGCCAGTACCTGATCCTGGACGCCGGCGTGATCAACCTGCGCGGCCACTCGGGCTACGAGGTGGAGTTCGGCCGGTGAAGGCTCCGCGCCCCGCCGTCACCCGGCTCGAGGACTACCGTCCGCCGCCCTTCGCCATCGCGGCCACCGAGCTACGCTTCGATCTGCATGAGGACCACGCCCTGGTCGAGTCCCGGCTGCGGCTCGAGCGCGCCGGCGCCCGGGACGCCCCGCCGCCGGACGCGCTGACGCTGCACGGCCGCGGGCTCGTTCTCGAGGAGCTCCGCCTGAACGGCGAGGCGCTGGCGCCGGGCGACTTCCGCGCGGACGGGGAGACGCTGGAGATCCCGTCGCTGTCCGCGCGGCTCGGCGGCCCGCCGGAGCGGTTCACCGTCGAGTGCCGCACCCGGATCGAGCCCCAGAACAACACGGCGCTGGAGGGGCTGTACCGGTCCCGGGGGATGTTCTGCACCCAGTGCGAGGCCGAAGGCTTTCGCCGGATCACCTACTACCTGGACCGGCCCGACGTCATGTCGGCCTTCACCACGACCATCGAGGCGGACCGCGCGCGCTATCCGGTGCTGCTGTCCAACGGCGACCGGATCGCCGCCGGTCCGGTCGAGGGCGCGCCGGGGCGCCACCGGGCGACCTGGCGCGATCCCTTCAAAAAGCCCAGCTACCTGTTCGCGCTGGTGGCCTGCGACCTAGGCTGCCTGGAGGACCGCTTCGCCACCATGAGCGGGCGCGAGGTGGCGCTGAAGATCTTCGCCGAGCCGAAGCATCTGGACAAGTGCCGCCACGCCATGGCCTCGCTGAAGAAGGCCATGCGCTGGGACGAGGAGGTCTACGGGCGGGAGTACGACCTGGACACCTTCATGATCGTCGCGGTGGACGACTTCAACATGGGGGCCATGGAGAACAAGGGCCTCAACATCTTCAACACCGCCTGCGTGCTGGCCTGCCCCGACACCGCCACCGACGAGGCCTTTCAGCGGGTGGAGGGGGTGGTGGCGCACGAGTACTTCCACAACTGGTCGGGCAACCGGGTCACCTGCCGGGACTGGTTCCAGCTCAGCCTGAAGGAGGGGTTCACCGTGTTCCGCGACGCCGAGTTTTCCGCGGACATGGGCTCGCGGGCCGTCAAGCGCGTGCTGGACGCGTCGTTCCTCCAGTCCATGCAGTTCCCCGAGGACTCGGGGCCGATGGCCCACCCGGTGCGGCCGGACTCCTACATGGAGATATCCAACTTCTACACGTTCACGGTCTATGAAAAAGGCGCCGAGCTGGTGCGCATGATCCGGCTGATCCTCGGCCCCGAGGACTTCCGCCGGGGCGCGGACCTGTATTTCGAGCGGCACGACGGCCAGGCGGTCACCATCGAGGACTTCATCCGGGCCATGGAGGAGGCGGGCGGCGCGGACCTGGGCCGGTTCCGGCGCTGGTACCGCCAGGCGGGAACCCCGGAGCTGAAGGTCTCGGGGGAATACGACGCGGCCCGGCGGCGGTACCGCCTGCGGGTCCGGCAGAGCTGCCCGCCGACCCCGGGCCAGGAAAGCAAGGAGCCCTTCCACATCCCCCTGCGGATGGGGCTGCTGGGCCCGGACGGCGCCGCGCTGCCGCTGCGGCTGGCGGGAGAAGAGGCGCGGGCGGCCGACGAGCGGGTGCTGCACGTCACGGAAAGGGAGCGGACCTTCGAGTTCGTCGATGTCGAGGCCGCGCCGGTCCCGTCCCTGCTGCGCGGCTTCAGCGCGCCGGTGCGGCTCGAGTTCGCCCACACCCGCGACGAGCTGCGCTTTCTGATGGCGCGGGACAGCGACGGGTTCAGCCGCTGGAGCGCCGCGCAGACGCTGGCGGCGGACGCGCTGGAGGAGATGCGGCGGGCCCTGGCCGCCGGCGGGCCGGCGCGGCTTCCCGAGATCCTGGCCGAGGCCTTCGCCGATGTGCTGGACGCGGCGCTGGCCGATCCGGAGCGGGACCGGGCCATGACCGCCCTCCTGCTGGAGCTGCCGGGAGAGGGCCGGCTCATCGAGGAGGCCGGCGTCGCCGAGCCGGACCTGATCCACCGGGCCCGGGAGGCCGCGGCGGACGCCCTGGCGCTCGGGCTGGAGGACCGCTTCGCCGCGGCGCGGACGGCCTGCCGCCGCGGCCGCGGCGCGTTCCGCGCCGATGCGGCCGGGATCGCGCGCCGCGCCCTGGCCAACCGGGCGCTGAGGTACCTGTCCCGGACCGGGAAGGAGCGGTGGCTGGAGCGCTGCTTTCGGCAGTTCGAGGAGGCGGACAACATGAGCGACCGGATGGCGGCGCTGGCGTGCCTGGCGGACAGCCCGGCGGCCGCGGCCCGCCCGCTGGAGGCGCGGGCTCTCGAGGCCTTTCACGCGCGCTGGCGGGACGAGCCGCTGGCGCTGGACCAGTGGTTCGCCGTGCAGGCGCTCTGCCCGCGTCCCGGGGCGGTCCGGCGGGTCCGGGAGCTGCTGCGGCATCCGGATTTCACCCTGAAAAACCCCAACCGGGTCCGGTCGCTGCTCGGCGCCTTCTCCCTGCGCAACCACGCCGGGTTCCACGAGGCCGGGGGCTACGAGTTGCTGGCCGACCAGGCGCTCGCGCTCGACCCGCTCAACCCCCAGATCGCCGCGCGCCTGCTGATGCCGCTGACGCGTTGGCGGAAGTTCGAGCCGGAGCGGTCGCGGGCGATGAAGGCGCAACTGGAGCGCGCGCGCGCCGCGCCGAAACTGTCGCGGGACGCGTTCGAGGTGGCGGAGAAGGGGCTGGCCTAAGGACCGGCCTCAGGCCACCTCCCGGACGTCGGTCAGGGGGATCCGCTTGGCCTGGTCGGCCGCCTCCATGAACGATGCGATCTCGTTGAAGTTGAGATAGCGGTAGATGCCGTCCGCCATGGTGTCGACGCCGCCCATGTACCGCATGTACTCCTCCATGGTCGGGATCCGGCCGAGCGCCGCGCTGACGGCGGCGAGCTCGGAGGAGGCCAGGAACACGTCGGCGCCCTGGCCGAGGCGGTTGGGGAAGTTGCGGGTGGAGGTCGAAACGACCGTGGAATTGGGCGCCACCCTGGCCTGGTTGCCCATGCACAGCGAGCAGCCGGGCACCTCGGTGCGGGCCCCCGCCACGCCGAAGACGTTGTAGATGCCCTCTTCGGTCAGCTGATGCTCGTCCATCCTGGTGGGCGGCGCGATCCACAGGCGGGTCGGCAGCGTCCCCTCGACCTGTTTGAGAACTTCGGCGGCGGCGCGGAAATGACCGATGTTGGTCATGCACGAGCCGATGAAGACCTCGTCGATGGGGGCGCCGGCCACCTCCGACAGCGGCTTGATGTCGTCGGGGTCGTTCGGGCAGGCCAGCAGGGGCTCGACGATCTCGTCGAGGTCGATCTCGATGATCCGGTGGTATTCGGCGTCGCGGTCCGGCTCCAGCAGCGTCGGGTTCTCCAGCCACTCCTCCATGGCCCGGGCGCGCCGCTCCAGGGTCCGGGCGTCGCGGTAGCCGTTGGCGATCATCCAGCGCAGCAGGGTGACGTTGGAGGTCAGGTATTCGACGATCGGCTCCTTGTCGAGCCGGATGGCGCAGCCGCCGGCCGAGCGCTCGGCCGAGGCGTCGGAGATCTCGAAGGCCTGCTCGACCTTCAGATGCGGCAGGCCCTCGACCTCCAGGATGCGGCCGGAATAGACGTTCTTCTTGCCCTTCTTCTCCAAGGTGAGGTCCCCGGTCCTGAGCGCCGCCCAAGGGATGGCGTTGACCAGGTCGCGCAGGGTGATGCCGGGGCGCATCGTCCCGCTGAAGCGCACCAGCACCGACTCGGGCATGTCGAGCGGCATGACCCCGGTGGCGGCGGCGAAGGCCACCAGCCCGGACCCGGCGGGGAAGGAGATGCCGAGCGGGAAGCGGGTGTGGGAGTCGGCGCCGGTGCCGACGGCGTCCGGCAGCAGCATGCGGTTGAGCCAGGAATGGATGATGCCGTCGCCCGGCCGCAGGGAGACGCCGCCGCGGGTGTGGATGAAGTCGGGCAGGGTGTGCTGGGTCTCGATGTCCACCGGCTTCGGGTAGGCGACGGTGTGGCAGAAGGACTGCATCACCAGGTCCGCCGAGAAGCCGAGGCAGGCCAGATCCTTCAGCTCGTCCCGGGTCATGGGGCCGGTGGTGTCCTGGCTGCCGACCGTGGACATCGCCGGCTCGCAGTAGCTGCCCGGGCGCACCCCGTCGACGCCGCAGGCCCGCCCGACGACCTTCTGGGCCAAGGTGTAGCCCCGGTCCGAGTCCTGGGCGCTGACGGGAGGGCGGAAGGCGTCCGAGGGGCCGAGGTCCAACTCGTCCCGCGCCCGTTGGGTCAGCCCGCGGCCGATGATCAGCGGGATCCGCCCGCCCGCCCGGACCTCGTCGAGCAGCACCTCGGTCTTGAGCTCGAACTCGGCGATGGTCTCGCCGCCGCGGGCGATGACGCCGTCGCGGACGCGGATGTCGACGACGTCGCCGGTCTCGAGGCCGTCCACGCCGCATTCCAGCGGCAGCGCGCCGGCGTCCTCCATGGTGTTGAAGAAGATCGGCGCGATCTTGCCGGCGATGCACACGCCGCCCGCGCGCTTGTTGGGGATGCGGGGGATGTCCCGGCCGATGTGCCACAGCACGGAGTTGGCGGCGGACTTGCGCGACGAGCCGGTGCCCATGACGTCGCCCACCAGCGCCACCGGATGGCCGGCCTTCTTCAGCTCCTCGATCTGCGCGCCGGCGTCGGTCACGCCGGGGCGCGGGTTCTTGTACATGGCCTTCGCGTGCAGCGGAATGTCCGGACGGGACCAGGCGTCCTGGGCCGGGGAGAGGTCGTCCGTGTTGGTCTCTCCGGGCACCTTGAACACGGTCACGGTGAGCGCGTCGGGAACCTCGGGCCGCTCGGTGAACCATTCCGCGTCCGCCCAGGACCTGAGCGCGCGCCGGGCGTTTTCGTTGCCGCCCCGGGCCTTTTCCGCCACGTCGTGGAAGGCGTCGAACATCAGCAGGGTGCGGCGCAACTCGTCCGCCGCCGCCGGCCCCAGCTCGCCGTCGTCCAGCAACTCGATCAGGGCGGCGATGTTGTAGCCGCCCAGCATGGACCCCAGCAGCTCGACGGCCAGCGGCTTGTCGACGAGCGGCGATGCGGCCTCGCCCTTGGCGACGGCGGACAGGAATCCGGCCTTGACGTACGCCGCCTCGTCGACGCCGGGCGGAACCCGGTCGGAGATCAGGTCCAGCAGCAGCTTCTCTTCGCCGGCGGGCGGCGCCTTGAGCAGCTCGACCAGCTCGGCGACCTGCCCGGCGGACAGCGGCTTGGGCGGAACGCCCAGCTCGGCGCGCTCGGCGACATGTTTTTTGTAGGCTTCAAGCATGACGGGCTCCTCGCCGGATGCCCGGGCGGACCGGCCCCGCGCGGGAGATTCGGGGATTGTAACACGAAATGCGGCCGGCTTCCTTGGCCGCGCAGGAGGCTTTCGGCTTTTCGCGGGGGCATGCCCCGGCCGGCGGGCGGCGTTTGTCGAGCGCATAAGCGGACGGCCCTGCTTCCCGGTTGATCGGGAGTCAGGGGGGCCGTCCGCGCGGCGCGATGCCCGGCGGCTTCACGCGCCGGCCTCGTTCCGCTCCGGATGCGGGGATGGATGCCTCGCCGGGCCGCGCCGGACTCACACCCGCCTCCCCCATTCGTCCCCGCACCGGTTGCACACCCAGCGGAACGCCTCTTCCCCGATCAGGGGAGGACAGCAACCGTGGATCTCGACGATGAAGCCCCGGGCCTCCAGCTCCTCGATGGCATCGAAGGCGGGATACCCCCAGAGGTGGTAGGTCAAGTCCGCGCTTCCGCATCGGAGGCAGGTCGTATCGAGATCGACGCCCGGCCGGTAAAACCGCCCGGCGGCCTCCTCGGCCTCGGTGAGATACTCAAAGTCGTCGTCGGTCTCCTCCGGGTGCTCGTCCAGCAGGCGCTCGAACCGCATCCACGTATTCGCGTCCCACTGGGCGCCGGCGTCGCGCAGCATGGCGTCGATCTCGGCCCGCAGCGCATCCCTCGGTCTGTCCATCTTCGCCTCCGTCCCGCGGCATCCCCGGCTCCGACTTGGCGCCGCCATTCTACGGCAGTTCCCTCTTTAGTTCCCGTGCCGGTTTCTATGGGGTGATTTGGGTATCTGATTTCGCCGCCGGGGCGCTTTGGGCCGGTGGAGCTTCGCCGGGGCCGTCGCGCCGGTAGGACTGGCGCCGCCATCCGGTTTTTCCGGCCGGCAGCCGGCAGGGACGATCCGCCTCGCAGGCGGGCCGCACAGGTTCTGTCGGACGGGGATGCTTCGCCGATCGTCGGTGTCCTTCCGCCGATGTTGCCGCGCCAGTGGGCCGGCCGTTGATTGCCGGTGTCGTCCCTCCGCCGGGCGCCGCCGGCTTGCTGGCCGCTGATCGCCGGTGTCGCTCCGCCGCCGCGACATGGCTGCCCAGGGCCGCTTTTCGCCGGATCCGCGGGGCCAAGGGCCTGCCAGTCCCATCCGGGCGAGCACGGCGGCGCAGGGGCCGCTGGGCAGGGCGTCGCTGGCTGTTCCGCCGTTGTGATGCGGCGCTGGCGGTGGTGCGGCCCTGGTGGGGCGGCTTCGCTGGAGTGAGATGGCGCTGGTCTCGCCGATCTCTGTCCTTGCCGCTGGCGGTGTTCGCTGGCGCCGGTCTCGCTGATCTTTGTCGCGTCGCCGGAGTGAGGCGGTTGCTCTCGCTGATGGCGCCGCCGGCCGCGCGCTTGCTGTTCTCTGGTCTGGCCGCCGGCTTGGGCCGGGCGCTGTTCTCGCCGATCTTCGTCAGGCCGCCGGCCCGGCACCGCCTGCCGGGGGCCGCCCCCGGCTTCCGGTCGTCCTGCGCCCCGGTCGCCAGCTTCCGCGCGCCCGCTTCGCGCCCGGCGGCGATGCCGTCCGGGGCGTTAGCGGTGGCAAAGCCTGCATTGCCAGCCCACGGCTTGCATCCGTTCCCGGCTGTGCACGGTCAACGCCCCGTGCCGCCCCGGGAACATCCTTCGCTACCCCGGGATTGATCGTTTTCTCGAATGGCTCGCAACAACTTTAAGTGCCGCTCATCCAGCTCCTGTTCCGGCAAGTGGCGCAACATCGATTCCATTTTACGCTCGAACTGCATCAAGATGTGCGAATGGAAACTCGGAATGGAGACCTCGGCATTGTCGCCGGAAGTTTTCCAGAGAACATCATGGCCCAACAGGTATTCCAGAACTCTGGAAGCCTCATTGTCTCGGCCCGCGGCATCTAGATCTTTGGTGACGAAGGACGAGATGATTCCTCTGGCTTCATGTAAATCGATCGGATGTCCGGCCTGGAACCACAGCGCCAGCGCCGCCGCCGGGGCGTGATATTCCAATGGCTCTATGTCCTCAAAATAATGATCATAAAGTGAATGCTTGTCTTTCTCGACCCCCTCGATGGCCTTGGCGTATTCTTTTTCGCCGATCCGGTCCCAACTCCCCGGGCCGCGCGCGCCCCAGAGGTTCTCCCCCCATATCTGCAGGAAATGAGGGAACCCACCGCTGTCTTCAACCACCTTTTGTAGTACGCCGGGATCAATGGACGCATTATGTTCTTCAATGGGAACCTCAATTGAATCCCCGGCCGCTTCATCGGAGAGGTTCCCGACCGACAGTTTTTCCCCGCGCGTCATAAAGGTCGCGCCTAAGCGACGGATGACACGTGTGAGGTCCGGCGTCCCCGACAGCACCATCAGAAGATTGGATTGTTTGATTATATCCTGGACGTAGTTCAGGAAAAAAGCTCCCGTGCCCGCGCTTAACTTATGCGCCTCGTCGACGATCAGCACCATGGGGTCGCGGTTGCACCTGGCGATGATCTGGTCCTTGATATATTCGGCGGTGTCGTGCGCCCTCATATCCCACTCCATTCCAATGCCGGGTATATTGATGCTGATCTTGGGCACTACTTCATTCCACTGCCGCCGATCGGAGAGCAGCACCCTCGGTATGTTGTTTATGTCGGCCAGCCCCGTAGCGGGCGTGGTCTGCCTGACATCGGCGCCGTAAGGGGACTTGGTCTCAAGCGCGGTCATCAGCACGGTCTTCCCCACGCCTCGGGGGCCGGAAAGCAGGATCGGGCGGCCGCCGCTTGGCGTCCCGTGCATTTTGACGATCGCTTGTTCTATTTTTTTTATGGGACTTATGTAGCAAAAGAAGCAAAATCGGAAAATATCAAAAAATCAGCCGCTTGTCAGTAAATTCACGGCCTTGGAGCGATGGCCTGCGGCTATGGGCGCGCCATTGAGCGTTGCCCAGCCACCGGTAGCGGGCGCGGGCTTCAGGGAATTCGGCAACCGCCGATGGCAAGGCCGGACGCGCCCTCGCAGGGTGCCGGAGTCGCCTGGACAGCGGCCCGGCAGGATCACGGGGGGCTGGACCGGGCCGGAGGCGGCCCCTGAGCGCCTTACGCGCCCTCAGGGGCTTATTCCAGCCGGGGGTGGCGGTTGCCATCGTAACGGGCCGCTGGCGCGCCGTACGGGGCCGTAGGGCCGCCCTGAGCGAGCGGGCGGCGATCCGGGCCGCTTCCAGCCAGCCGGCCGCACCTACTCCGCTGGGCCGGGGCGTCGCCCGGCCATGAGCATCAGGCGGCGTCAGCAGTCTCGTCGTCGCCCTCGGCCGGATCCGGCGCCATCTTGCCGCTGATCGTCGGCTCCGCCGCCAGCCAGCGACGCCAGTCCGCGACCACAGCCGGATCCTCGTCGATGGCGGCCGCGGCCGCCTCGTCCAGCGCCAGGCGGACGGGGCAGGAGTCGCCGTCGCGCAGAGGTAGGAGATCCGTGTCCCTGTGGGCTTCCCATGCGGCGGTCAGCAGGGGGAGGCGGTCGACGGGGGGAACAGGGATGGCCTGCAGGAAACCCTTGGAAAAGTGCACGTAAGTCAGAGTATTGGCCCTGTGATTCAACAACAGCAACCTCCCCGGGGTGCTGTTCCACCAGGCGCATATCCCCTTTTCAACATCCCGGGTTTGGCCGGTTGCCGGTATCCACCCGGATCCGACAGATGCCCTCTCGCTACACAGTGCTGTCACCAGTCCATTTGTAATGCGGTGCTTGTTTGCCAGCATGAGGTGGCCCGCGGTACTGAGTACGCGAGCAACACGGCGGTCGCCCGTTTTTCGCGGCTCCCTAGGTTGCTCCGGATCCCCCGACATCGTTTTCCGCAAATTTTTAGCAGATACACTTCCAAAAACCATGACTGGGTCCACCGCCGACTCTCCATTTGGGAGTATTCTGAACACATCCCTGACCGCCTGCCCGGTCGCACCGAAGGAAAGTATCTCGTCGGCTGGGACAAGCCCCGGACGCGTCTCCAGTTCATGGGCAATCTCCGCGATGGAAGGGTCGTACCATTGAGCGGGAGTCCAGTTGCCGTCCCGGACCCTCTCCGCAGGCCAGATGCAGACACGGCCGACCTTCTCCCACGCACCGGCGGCGATGGCGTCGGCCAGCTCCGTCGCCTCCTTGGGGGTCTCTGGCATTCGGCGGAGGGCCACAAATTCAGTGGGGGGGGGGGGTGATTGATCGAGACGTCTGCAGATGAGCATGCATTCGTGTTTTCCGGTCTTGCCGGAAAACGCTATGTTATTCGGGTCGTGCGTCGTCACGACGCGCTCGATGTGAAAGCGTTCCGCCAGGAAGCGCAACTCCGGCAAGCCGTCTGCGCCAGTGCATGCGATGGCGGGCATTACGGTGGCCATCGTCCCCTGTTCGGGCGCCAGCAACCTGTCGGCCAGGGGAGTGAAGAAGCCTCGGATGACGTTGGTGGTGGTCATCTCACCCGCCGCCCGGTCTCTGGCCGTCAACCCGGCCTTCAGCTCCCCCTCCCGCTTCTGCATGGCATTGGTGATCTCTTCGCTGAATTTGCGCCCCCGATTCATGTTGGATGAAAACGGCGGGTTCATGATCACCATATCCAGATTCTTGACGGGGAACCCGATTGATCCGGCTTCGTCCACCTGCTCGGCTTCCATGGCGTCGATGTCCCTGGGCGGAGACACCAGCGCGCCGATTTCGGTGTCGTCGGCGGCGGCCAGCAACTCCAGGGAGCCGGCCCTGACCCCATCGTAGTCGCCGGGGCCGTGCGGCATGGTGGCCAGGTTCATGCGTCGGTATTCCACGGTCGGCGCGCCCAACGTCAGGTTGCAGGCGGCCAACTGGACGGCGTGGCGGTTGATGTCGAGGCCGCAGAGCGCGTCCTCGACCAGACGCTGGTGGAGATTAGCCCCACCTTCGCCGCCGGCGTCTGCGACTCTGTCCTTGATGACGGCGGCGGCAGCCATCAGCAAGGTGCCGGTCCCGCATGCCGGGTCCATGATCCGCAGGGCTTCGACTCTCTTCCGGTCCGACCAGTCGATCAGGCTCTTATCCAGCGCCAGCCGCGCCAGCAACATCGCCGAGACGTTGTTGGTGTAGTAGGCGCCGTCGCTTTTGCCGGTACGTAGGATCCGGTGGTACAGCGGCCCCGCGTGGTCGTAGCCCAACTCGCTTAGCGAGTCGGCGACGCGGTTGGCGCAGGCGGCCAGGCCGCGAACGGCCTTGATGGCATCCTGATCGCCCTGAAGAATCCTGGCGACATCCAGCGCCGGCTGAAACGCCGGCCGGTAGTCCTTCTCCAGAATTCGCTCCCAAGATGCGATCAGGTCGGCGTACGGCCGCTGGGACCGTCCGATCATGCCCAGGTCCGCTAGATCCTCCATCCCGGAAGTCTTATACAGGCGCCGTTGCAACATGCATGCATTGGCCAGCACCAGCGCCGCGACCACGCACACCTCCCGCTGGCCGCCTTCGCCGTCGGTCGACATGCCCATGGCGCCGGCCAGATTCTCAGCGTACCCGGCCTTCAGCAGCCTGTCGGCGGCATGTTTCACAGCATCCTCGATGGTGGCGGCCGTCATCTCGCCCTGTTTCCGCATGCGGGCGCTTTTGACGATGCGGGCGAAGATGCCGGGATCGGCCTCCTCCAGGCTCATGGGCAACTCGTCCTGGATGGGTGGTCTGTCAGGCGGCGCCGGCGGCCGATTAGGCGGGACGTAGACCTTCACGAATCTGGCCGGATCCTTGCCCAGGCGCTCGTCGTGGGCCTGCAGCGCCCGCAGCACTCGCCCGACGGTGCGGTAGCCGGTGGAGTCCAGGCCGTCCAGCTCGCCGTCGCCGCCCAGCACCGCCGGAATGATGATGTAGCCGAACTCCTTCCCTTCGGCTTTTCTCATCACGCGTCCGACGGCCTGGACCACGTCCACTTTCGAGTCGCGGGGATCCAGGAACGCGACCGCGTCCAGCTCCCGTACGTCCACGCCCTCGCTGAACAACTTCACATTCGTGACGATCCTGCATTCGCCGGTTTTGACCGCATCGCGCAGTTCCTGCAGGGCGTTTCCTCGGTCGCGGGCGTTGGATTTGGCGTCCAGGTGCCGGGCGCGAACTTTGAGGGCGGCATCCGCATCCGGGGAGTCGTATCGCCGGGCGCGGCGGGTGGTGGCCTTCAGCACCTCCGTATCCATGAACGCGTCCTTGAACCACTTCGACCGCTCGATGCTGTTGGCGAACGCGAGCACCCGACGCAGTATGGGCGCGGTCTCGCCGTCCTCAGACTTCAATGCGCCGTTGATGGCCAGGGACACCCCCAGCACCTGCAGCATCTCGCCGATGCCGGGCGGATTCCGTCCGCCTTCGCCCAGCGCCGCCAGCCTGGCCCGCATTTTCTCGCTGATCTCGTAGTCCTGGCGTCCCAGCACGATCACTCGGTAATCGGACAGCATCCCCTTGTCCACGGCAGTGCTGAACTTTAGATGATGCAGGACGGGGCCGTAGACTTCTTCGTCCTCCATGTCCACCGTCTTTATCCCTTCCTTCGCCCTGTTCGCTTTGGATGTTTCCGTGTAGGCGCGCGGGGTGGCGGTCATGTACAGGCGCATGCGGCTTTTCAGCCGCGTCTGGTCGTGGAATGCCTGAAAATCCACCTTGCGGGGCTTTTCTCCCTCCAAAACCGCTCCGGTGGTGCGGTGGGCCTCGTCGGCGATGGCAAGGCCGAATTCGGGGGCGCCGTGCTTCTCCTGCGCCTCGATCACGCGGGTGACGCTGTGGTAGGTGGCGAATACGACCTTGGTCCGTCCATCGTCATCCCTCATTTCGCTGGCGATCCGCTCCGGGTCCGTGGTCGCCGGGCATTCCAGGTCGTAGGTCTTCATCGTGTCGGTCTCGCCCCGTCCGCCGGCGGTGGCGTCGGAGCAGACGACGACGCTCCGCAGGGGGCGTCGGGTGTGGCGCAGCCAGTCGCGCCTGGCCTGGGATGCCAGCGCGATGGACGGGACGCAGAACAGGATGGCGCCCCCATCCGGGACCAGTTCTTCGGCGATGCGCTGGGAGGTGAAGGTCTTTCCGGTGCCGCAGGCCATGATCAACTTGCCTCGGCCGTGAGCGGGCAGGCCGTTTTCAGGGTCGGTTACGTCTTGGAAGGCCAGATCCTGCAGGGGGAGCAACTGTTGCCCGCCCCGGACTTCGGTGTCCTCGTCGTCCTCGACGATGGGGACGTCGGACCATTCGTGGAAGTCGATGCGCTGGACCGGAGGGTTGGCCCCTTTGATCGCTTGCAGGGCGTTAGGACCCCATCGGCAGGTGGCGACGATCATTCGCTCGTCGAACTCGCCGCCCTGGGAGCCGCCAAGGAACTTTTCGATGCCGCCCTTGGGTAGGGGGGTCTCGTCGTCCAGACACTTGCACTGGACCGCGACCAAGCGGCCGGATGCTCGCCGAGCGACGAGATCGGTGCCGATGTCCGGCCCCTCTCGGCCCGGCCAGTTGTTCCATGCCCATACTTCTTCGATTTCGAAGGATGGCTCGCTCAGCAACAGTCGTCGGGCCAGATACTCGAACATCCGCCCCTTTTCCGCCTCGTCGCGGCTTATGTCGCGGATCCGAGCCAGAATCTCTCCAGCGGTGATTGTGCCCCCGCGCCCGATTCCCAGCTTCTCTTCAACGGCGGCATCGTCGGCCGCATCGGCGCTGTCGCCCTCGGGGGGGCGCGGCGTTTCGTCTTTCATGGCTGTCGTCCCTTTTTGGCTTGGCCCCGTTCAGGGGGCCGGGTTCGCGGCCTGGCCGCGGTTGTTCGTTTTTGGTGCATGCGGCCCCATGTTCGTTCCCTTCGCCGCCATCGCCGGTCGGGGCCGCGCAAGATGGGCGAGCCGGCTATTCAAGTCAAGGCGGCATTCCCGTCTCGTCGCGGCCGCGTTTCCGGCATCGGCCAGCGGCCCCCGGGAGCCTGCGCCGCCAGACCCGCGTACCTGAGCCGCTTCCCGAACATGGCGGCGATCATCACCACCCTATGGCCTGCCCGGAGAGTCCGGTTTCCCCGGTCATCGCGGCGTAGGACAGCCTGCGTCCCGGGATCCGCCGGATGAGCGCTTCCATGCGGTCGATCAGGTCGATCCCGCAGTTGCCTTCGTTCAGCCGGAACACGACCTCGTCGATGTAGCGCCGCAGGTGCTTGGGGGAGACCCTGTGCCATGTTCCGTGGATCGAGCGTTTCAGCATCGACCAGCAGGATTCCATGCCGTTGATGTGGCAGGTTCCCTTGACGTACTCCTGGGCGGAGTGGTTGACCGTGTCGTGGTCGAACCCCATGCCCTTCAGTCCGGAGTAGGCTCCGTGCTCGTCGGTGTAGATGGTCGCCCCCGCCCGGACATGCTTGGCGACCAGATCTTGTATGACGGCTTTGCTGGCGGCCTCTATCCGCATCGCACGGATGCGGCCGTCCCGTTCGCGCATGCCCAGGATGGCGATTTTGCCGACGGGGCCGCGGCCGGCGCGGAGCTTTTTGCCGGAGTGCTTGTTGCGCTCCTTGCCGCCGATGTAGGTCTCGTCGGCCTCGATCACCGCCTGCAGGAAGAAGTCGCCTTGGCGGCAGGCTTCCCGGATCCGTCCCAGCATGTGCCAGGCGGTGCGGTACTGGCAGGACAGCTCCTTGCTCAGCTGCATGGCCGAGACGCCTTTGCGGGCGGTCATGACGCCGTAGATGGCGTAGATCCAGTCCCGGAGCGGTTTCTTGCCGGCGTGCAGGGCCGTTCCGGTGGTGACCGTGAAGTATCGCCGGCAGGACCGGCACCAGTGATTGTGGGGCCTGCTGGGCGGCGGCGGCCCGATGTTCTCGACGGCCCCGCACCGCGGGCAGGCAGGCTCTCCGCCCCAGACAACCTCCTCCAGCCAGGCTCGGCAGGAGTCCTCATCCGGGAATCGCCGGCGGAGTTCCTCGACCCCGAAAACCTCGACGGGGCGGTCCTCGCCCCCCGTTGTTATTTGTTCCGGCATGGCCCGTCCCCGGCCCATTGGGAGTCAGTATATGGAATTTAGCGCTACTTTTGTCAACTGGATACACGCGGATCTATATCCGACAGTGTTAGCCGTTGATTTGGTGGAAGTTTTTGATTTTTGCTTCTTTTGCTACATAAGCCCCCAAGCTAATCGGCTGGATGGAACGGCGTCCGGTCCCCGCATCCCGCGCATCCGCCTTCCCGACGCCCCCCGATGCCCCAAGGCCCCGACTGCTGAGGCGACGGGAGAGGACCGGCCCAGAATCCTGGTTCCGACGCCGAAACGCGTCCACTGTGGAACCACGCCCGCCCCGTGCGCTTCGGGAACTGACGACCGCTTGGGGCGTCCCCGTTGCCTTGGCGTTTCGGGCCGGGGAAACGGTCCCGCCCCCGCTCCTCCCCGGCGGCGGCGCTCGGACGACCTGTTCGTCATGCCGCACCCGGCCCGCCGCCGCCCGTCTCGCGGTGAGATGCGCCGTCGCGCCGGCCGGATGCCGGCCCGGCCCAGGGCGGCCGGGAACCGAACGATGTTTGGGGGGCCGTCGCCGAAAGCCCCGGCGTTCCGCATCGGACCGCCAGTAGGCACTGCCGTTCCTGCGCCTCCGCCGCTCGATGTCCGTGGGTTCCTGGGCGCTCCCCTCGCCAGTTCCTCAGGCGGGCACTCTGGGCGGGCCCGCCGCCGGGGCGCCGACTTGGCCGCCCGATCTCACCCAGCACCAGCCGTCCTGTGTCGTAGCGGCTCCGAAAGGCGGGATGCGCCCTGCCGGCGACGCTCCCCGATGGTCGCGCCCTCGGCGAGCCCGCACACCCAGCACCCCCCGCGGGCCCGCCTGGCCGTCTCCGGTCCATGCTGGTCGTCCAACCCCGCGGCATCGGACCGTTCGGCGCGAGGCGGGCCGCCGGTCTGAAAAGCAGGGATGGTTCCGATGCCGATGCGCCCGCCCCCCGGCCATCAAGGGAGTATTCCTGCCAGCCGTCGGCATCCTGAACCTGTCAGCCCCAGCGGTGTCGACCCCGAAAGGCGGCACACTTGGTGTGAAACGAGTGGAAGGCTTGGCGCGAAACGGGTGGCACATTTCAGAGAAATTCGGCACCCGAGCGGTGCCTGGGCGACGAACGGCCAGCCCCACGCGACAGTTCCGGCCCATATAAGCGAGATACCCATACTGACAGCCTCACGGGAATTTAAGCAAGATCATCCGGATCGGGAATATGCCTGTTGCGCTCATCGGCACCGACTCCAGCCAGTCCGCCAGCGTCGGGGTCGAGACCGGCCATCAGACGGAGGGGCGCTCTGCCCGCTTCTCGGCGGATGGCTCGGAATCTCCAATCACGGCAGGCCAGAAAGAAGACGAGGGCGCAGAGCCGGGGATACGATAGGAAAGCCTCGGCCAGCCACAGGCCACCCGCACCGAACCGTCCCGCCAGCTTACCGCCCGATGGAGATATCTTACCGTCATGCGCACAGTAGGATGGCCGGCTCGGCTCGAGGCGGCCAAGACAGGTCTACGACGGCGAAGGACGCGCGGCAACGGATGCCCGGACACGTCAAGGAAACAGGTTGGACCGTCCAGCCCAATCAGGGAATCGCTTGCTACCAGCGACACAGGACGAGAAATCGACCTAATATGCCGCCAGCCACTCCGAGCCACGCCAGGAAGGTCAAAATGTCACCCGTCCTGCTCAAGCCCTTTTGTGATTGCCTCCAATAATCCCGAAAGATGTATGGCCTCTCCGGCAACCACTTGATGAGAGAACCGCCCCCCAAAAATAGCCAGATAATTAGAGCCTCCTAGCATGCTGTACGCAATAGCCAAGAGCACTTCAAATTCACCAAATAGATGCGTGTAATGACCCGGTGAAAAAACGCTACTGAGGGAAATTTGCCGCCGCAGTATTCCGCAGAAAGGCTGGAATTCTTCAAGGAAATGATTGCTCCTATCCAGTATAGGAGAACAAGAGGGGCTCTGAAACACTGTTGCCCCATGCAACAACGCCAAGCCCTCAGCGATAGATTCAAGCAATCTTTGGTTCTGCCGCATTTGATTTTCGCGAAAATCATCTTTGCGCTGGACTGGAGCGTAGAACAGCGCCGCGAGCATCTCGTAATTGTTTTTTTCAATGGCGCTGATACCCGCCACCCAAAAAACAAAGCATACCGTGTACCAATACATCTCTTGCCCGATTCTCTGTTCTTTGTATGGCGATGCTTCTTCTATAAGCTTGGTGAATAACGATCCCAATAATTCCTTGTGCCGCATCCTTTTCCCAAAGACTAAAATAACGGAAACAATACCAGCCATATCTTGGGCCAGTGCTCTGCATCCTTCCAGAGATTCAGAGTAAAGATTTTTGTTTTCAACCCTTCCCTCGGAAGCAATGATACATTTTGCCAGTTTCGGGAGCAGTTCTTTCGTCTCTGCATTGACCAGATTTTCCAGATCTTTGTGGCGAGATTCCAAAATACGCTCTCTCGCATACGAGATTTTTGATTCGTTCATGGGGCATGCCTCCTGATTTTAGCGGATTTTCACCAACGGGTGAAACAGTCCACACTGAGTAAAAGCCTTTGTTATGGCCGACGCTCCGACACTCGTCGTCGCTGGCAATGTCCTCCGCCTCCGCCGATGTGCCGAAGCGGGCGCATCGCCGGGCAGGCGGGTGAGAAGATCGGGGCGTGTCGTTGTTCATTCTTCCCTGAGATCCTTATTCGGTTTCTTGTCCCGCGGTCCCCTCGCCTCCTCCGGCCGGCACCGCTTTGGCCCGGGGAGAGGCATGCGTTCTCACTCGCACGGCACCTCCGTCAGCTTCGGGAACTGGCGGTGCACGGGAACCACGCTCCACGGTCGACGACCGGCCCGGAACCCGACGCCAGCCCTGTCGTCCATCGCCGCATCGCAGGTCGGCACCGTCACGCCGCGGTCCCGACGCCCGGCCCGCCACCCCGGATGCCGGGGCCGTTATAGCACGTCTCCCCTCAAGAGGGAACAACGATCCCGGCCCGTGTCGCGGCCCGTGAAGGTTCCGGCCCAGACGGCAGACGACGCTCTACCCCCCCCC
>CAYSVD010000022.1:0-3583 GCA_964434395.1 uncultured Pseudohongiella sp. | reverse complement strand
CGCTTTCGGCCCCCCTCAACCGAAGGTGGGGGGCCGAAAGCGGGGCGCGGGAAACCCGTCCCTGCCGAGGCTCTCCGGTTTTCCGGTCCCGCCGATCAAGGGGTCAACGCGCGACCCGTCCACACCAAAGGCCGTTGCCCCTCGTAAAAACGATGTATGGCTCTGTGACAAGTCGGGCAGACGGCGACTAGGTTCTCCAGCGCCGTGCCTTTCTTGGAATCCACCTGCGTTCCGGATGAAAGCGGCAGGATGTGATGAATGTCGAGGATACGCTCCGTCCAAGGGTATCTCGCCTTTGTGTCGACGTTGCAAGCTTCGCAAACGGTCGTTTTTTCACGGTCGAAGAAAAGGCCGCGCAACCTTGGATTTCTCTCGATGACCAAATGGTTTTTCTTGACTTTGCTTCCCTCCAAAAAACCGCTTTCCAGCTCGTCGGAAAGGATCGTTTGTTTGTAGGAAAAGAGTTTCTTGTCGCCGCTGTCCTTGAACAGGCCCGCAAGCCGTTGGATTTCCTGATCGCCGTCTGGCTCGTGAGGGCCGGATATGGGATGGATGTCCCGAAAAACCATCTTGGCGTCTTCCGGGCCAAGGGATATGACGATGTTGTCGCCGTCGCTGTGCAGGTATGAAATTTGAGATATGAACTTGATGCTTTCGCGGGCCTGTCGTGCGCCGTCGGTTTTTTCGATATGCGCATGATCGCCGCGCTTTTGTATAAGGCCTATAAACGCATCGCAATCCTCGGAGCCTGAAAAGCCGCTGTCCATGTAAGCGCCGATCACCTCGAAGGGCGACGTGACCGGTTCATCGATATCAACCACCTTCGCCAAGAGATATTTCAGCGAAAAACACAAAGGATATCGAACCCGTCGGCGGTTGCTGACGCCTTTCCAGTCGCTCAGGGCCGGCGACGGATCCGTCGCAGCTTTGACCAGGAAATGCAAATACTCGTCGCACGTGACGGAACCAGCTTCTGCCAGAAGTTGCGCGACGGGCGTGGGGACGGCCGCGCCGTCTTTCTCGCTGATCAGCAGGCATTGCTTGAAAATGCGGGAGCAATTCCGCCACGGCGCATAATCGGACGGTGGAAACGGCAAGCCTGTCGCATTGCGGATAAGGTCAGGATCGTCCCGTCCCCACTGGTGTGTCGTGACAAAGCGGGCCACCACCCTCAGCACATCGTACTGAGAGTAATGCATGCGCCCTTGGTCCCAATGCCACATCAAGCGGCTCCGCTGCTCAACACGCGCCTCGCCAAGGGTGGGATAATATACACGGCCCGCCCTTTCCGCAACACGGGCGGCGCATACGGGCGGCGCATGCTGTTGGGCGGCGCGTACGGGCGGCGCGTGTTGTGCCGGAAACATCAATCGGGGCCGGTCATGGCGACTCCGGCGCTTTCGGCGAAAGCGGCCCCGACCGGGGTCTTCCGCCGCTCATCCTCCAGACCCACCGTCCCGCGCGCCGTCGAGCCATTCGCCGAGCGCCTGCCGGGCCGTCTCGACGCCGGCGGGGGCGGTCGAGGAGAACAGCTGCGCGCTCACGGCCGGGTCGCCGCCGGCATCCCTCTCCGCCCGGCGCAACGCGTCGCCGGCGGCGCGCCGGCTCAGTTTGTCGGACTTGGTCAGCAGGATCCGCACGGGCCGGGCGCATCGCCGGGCCCGCCCGATCAGGGCGTGGTCGGACTCCCGCAGCGGGTGGCGCGCGTCCGCCAGCAGCATCAGCCCGGCCAGCGGCGCGCGCCGCTCGAGGTACCGCCGCATCTCGCGCTCCCATTGCTCCTTCATCTTCGGCGGAACCCGGGCGAAGCCGTAGCCGGGCAAGTCCACAAGATACAGGCCGTCGCCGACCGAGAAGTAGTTGAACAGGCGGGTGCGGCCGGGGGTTTTGCTGATGCGCGCCAGCCCCTTCCGGCCGGTGATGCTGTTGATGGCGGAGGACTTGCCGGCGTTGGAGCGGCCGACGAAGGCCGCCTCGGCCCGGCTGTCCGCCGGACAGTCCCCCAGGGCGGGGGCGCTGGTCGCGTAACGGGCCTGGGCGAGGTCCACGGGCATCTTCCGGGCGGCGCGCCGGACGGTCCGCCGGGCGGTCCGCGCACTATAGGCGAGGGCCGGGGCGGTTGCCAGACTGGCCGCATCGGTTGTTTGTCGGTGGTCGCGCCGGCGCCGGTGTGCGCCGGGGCGGGAAACCGGGCTATAATCCCCGCCGCGAGACGCGACCATTCCGGGAGGAAGGATGACACGGTTCACCGCGGCGCTGGCCTTTTTGGCTTGGGCCCTTCCGCAGGCGGTCCCGGCCCAGGGCGATGCCGCGGCCGGACAGGCCAAGGCGGCGCTGTGCGCCGCCTGCCACGGCGGCGACGGCAACAGCGAGCTGGCGGTCAACCCCAAGCTCGCCGGGCAGAACGAGAACTACCTGCTCAAGCAGATGCGGGACTACCGCTCCGGCGAGCGTCCGGACCCCGCCATGGCCGCCATGGTGCTGAACCTGTCCGAGCAGGACATGCGGGACATCGCGGCCTGGTACGCCTCCCGGCCGGTGCGCCTCGAGGGCGCCGACCCGGAGCGGGCGCGGCTCGGCGAAAGGCTGTACCGGGGCGGCCTCGAGACGCCGCCGGTGGCCGCCTGCTCCGCTTGCCACGCGCCCGACGGGCGGGGCAACGCCCCGGCCGGCTTCCCCGCGCTGGGCGGCCAGCATCCGGAATACACCCTGCTGCAGCTGAAGGCCTTCCGGTCCGGCGAGCGGGCGAACGACGCGGGCGGGATGATGCGGCGCGTGGTGGAGCGCCTGACCGACCGGGAGCTGGAGGCGCTGGCCGGCTATGTTTCGGGACTGCACTGACCGGCCGGCGGCCGGGGAGGCGATGGCGATGGGGACGGGGAACGGATTTTCGGGGACGCGCCGGGCGGCGCTGCCGGCGGCGTTGCTGCTGGCGTTGCTGTTGCCGGCGGCCGCCAGCGGACAGGTCGAGCGCTACGTGGCGGGCGTCCACTACACGGAGCTGCCGCGGCCGGTCAACACCCGGGACGCGTCGAAAATCGAGGTGGTCGAGGCCTTCTGGTACGGCTGCGCCCACTGCTTCCGCTTCGAGTCTCTCGTCGTCGCCTGGGAGCGCGGCGCCCCGGAGGACGTGGACTTCGTGCGCTTTCCGGCCATGTGGAACGGGCTGATGAAGATCCACGCCCAGGCCTACTACGCGGCCGAGGCGCTGGATGCGGTGGACGAGCTGCACGACGCCATCTACGACGCCATCAACGTCCAGGGCGAGCGCCTGCAGAACGAGCGGCAGATCGGCGCGCTGTTCGCCCGGCACGGCGTCGACGGGGACGCGTTCGGCGCGGCCTTCAACTCCTTCTCGGTCCGGACCCGGGTCAACCAGGCGGAGCGGCGCATGCGGGACTACCAGATCCGCAGCACGCCGAACATGATCGTCAACGGCAAGTACCTGGTGACCACCGGCGAGAACGTGCCGACCCAGCGGGAGATGCTGAACGTGGTGGACTTTCTGGTGGACCGGGAGCGCCGGAGCGGCGGCGGATAGTCCCCTCCTAAAAACTATTTCCCCCCGGCCCCCGTCCTAGTC
>CAYSVD010000021.1:0-2618 GCA_964434395.1 uncultured Pseudohongiella sp. | reverse complement strand
GACGGCGCGGCGGTAGTTGGCGATCGTGCTGTCCCGGCGCCGGGGTCCCACGGCGAGATAGTCCTCGAAGGCCTGGCGCAGGGTGGGCATCGCGCGGCTGCGGGCGCGCTCGGCGAGCGGGTCGTCGCCCAGGGCGACCCGACCGAGGATTTCCCGGGCGCGGCGGCGCGCCTGGTCGGGGGTGACGAGGCCGTGGCGCCCGATGACGATCCGCCGATTGGGCGCCTTCCGGCCGCGGTCGCCGGCGCGGTAGTTGACGAGGTAGGAGCGCAGCCCGGAGGGCTGAACGCGGACGCCGAAGCCGGTGAGCTTGTCGTCCCACGCGGTGTAGGATTTCTCCTCGGGCCGGAGCGCCTCGACCGTGCGCGCGGTCAACGTCATGCGGAAGCGCGCGCCGCGTTTTCCGGACGGCGGTGTTGAGATCGCGGACATGACTCCAGCAGGCGTGATTCTCACTTGTTTGTCAACACTTTGCGGTCAACGGAGACGTCCCGTAGGGGCGTCTCCGTCCTGCCTCAACACGGTCCTCCGAAACGGCGCGTTGACACGCCGATTTTCGGCGATGGACAGACGGGGACGCACGGGCTCCCGGGGCACCCCGGAGAGGCCTGTGGAATGATCCTTTCAGTTTGAACGGCGTGTATTCCTTATTCCGCTTGGGCAGCGTCTCCTCGCCCGCATCGGGCGTGAGGCGGACCTGTGCCTGGGTGATTAGCCGATAGAAGGCGGCCGCGCGAACGGCCCTGTAGAGCGGAGTTCGGAGGTCATGTCGATGCTATTGGATGCTGAACGGCGCCGGAGGCGGTTGACACTCATGTGGCCGCTGGCAGAAATGATCGCGCGCACGGGGATGGCTTGAACGGGAGCGGCGGATTGAAGGAAGAGCTTTCGGAGTTCTATCGAGGTGTCGCATCCGGGGAACCGCGAGGCAGGCGCATTCTCTTGGCGGGGCTGGTCGGCGCCGCGCTGTCGGTTGCTGCCGGCCACGGATTGGAGGCATCGCGATTTCGCTTCGATGCGGACTGGCAGCTGATCGGATCCATCGGCTGCCTGCTGCTGATCGCCGGCAGCGTGGCGTGGGTGCGGTTCCGGAAGTCGGCGGGACGGGTCCGGGTCGGCCAGATAACGCTGCTGCATCGCCGGCGCGGCGTGGTCGAGCTCGAACTGGGTCCGGGGAATTCGTTGAGGACGGATGCAAGGCGCCTCGCCCGCCGGACACGGGAAATCGAAGACGGTGCCGGCGCCGACCTGAAGCTGTTCGTCAGGACCGCGGTGTGGACTGAAGACCGTTTGCAGAAGCTGGGATTCGAGACACGTCCGTCGGCGGTGCCGGTGCGGCTGGCAGGGTATTTCTCGTACACGGCGAGGTGGATCGGCTGGGCCTTCGGGCGGGCAATGAAGTCGAAGCAGCCACCGAAGTTCGTGCAGCGGCATCGCTACGTCGAGGGCGAGATGGGTCTCCATCGGTGTGTGCGCCGATGGTCGGGGCCGGAACGTGCGAGCGGCAGCAGTTCTCGACGGCCGCCCTGCCCGCCGACCAAGGTCGGGAGCGGGGACTGACAGGGCGTGTGCGGCAAGGCGCCGATCCAGTCCCTGGTGACCGGTCACGAAGATCGCAGCTGTGTCCAGAGTCGTCTTGCGTTCCGGGACGGCTGGCCTCCCGCCTGGCCGGGCGGGCGAATCGGGCGGCGGCCGCGGGTCCCCCGGTCCCTCGCGGCCCCGTTTTGGACGGTCCCGGTCCCGGCCGGCGGGGATTTTTTCGACTCCCTTTTTGGCCGTTACCTATAAATTTGCAGGTGTCGCGACCGGTCCGATCGTGGATAACGGGCGTCGGCCCCGCCAGGGCCGGCGCCGAAGCAGACCGGAGACCGCGATGACCGGACCGGAGACCGCGACGACCGCACCCTCGACCCTTCCGGCCGGGCTCCGGCGGGTGCCGCCCGGCCCGCCCGCGCCCGCTCCGTCCTCGCGGGAGTCCGATGCGGGGGGCGCCGTGTGAACCCCGACGACGCCTTCGAGCGCTGCCTCGCGGCGCTGTACGGGGCCGCCCTCGACGACGCCGGCTGGCCCGCGGCCACGGCCCTGATCGAAGAGGCCGCGGGCTTCCGCAAGAACGCCCTGGTCGTCGGCGAGGGGCTGGGGGACGAGGTGCGCCTCCACTTCGCCCGCTTCCTGGAGCGCGGCGAGAGCCGCGAGGACCTGGGGCGGATGTATTTCGAGGGGTACTACGCCCGCGACGAGGCGGTGCCGCGCATCCGGCGGCTTCCCCACGGCCGGCTGGTCCACGCCCCCGACCTCTATACCGAGGACGAGCGCCGGACGTCGCCGGCCTACAACGAGAGCATGCCGCGCTCCGGCAGCGAGAACGGCCTGTTCGCGCGCCTGGACGGGCCGGACGGGCTGCGCATCGTCTGGAACCCCGGCAACCCCGTCGGCGGCGACGGCTGGCAGCCGGACCGGCTGCGGCTGCTCGAAGGGCTGCTGCCGCATATCCACCGCTCCATCCTGATCCGCCAGGCGTTGGCGGCGGCGGATGCGCTGGGCGCGGGCCTCGCCGGGCTGCTGGAGAACGACCACATCGGCGCGGTGCAGCTCGACCGCGGCGGCCGCGTGCTGGC
>CAYSVD010000020.1:0-4250 GCA_964434395.1 uncultured Pseudohongiella sp. | reverse complement strand
CGGCGCCTGGCGATCAGCATGCACTCATGGATGCCTGTGCCACCGGAAAAAGCAAAGTTTTTCGGGTCGTGGGATACGATAATACGTTCGATGTGAAAGCGATCTGCCAAGAATCGTCGCTCACGGAGTCCGGACGCATTTGTGCAGGCGATGGTGGGTATAATCTTCGCTAGTGTGCCGCGATCAGGGTTCAGTAGTCGCTCGGCTATAGGAGTAAAAAAGGATCCTATCGCGTTGGTCGTAACGACATCCCCTGCATTTGGATCCTTGGACACCAGCCGCTTCCTGATCTCCGTCTCCCGAAGCTGCATGGCACGAGTAATCTCAGGGCTGAATTTCCGTCCACGTTTTCTCTGATCGGTGAATGGCGGATTCATAATCACTGCATCTAGGTCACACAGGGGGAACCTTATCTCCTGTGCTTCATCCACCTGTCTTCCGTCCAGCGCTTCCAGCTTCCGATCCGGGGCGGCTAGTGACATAAGGTCAGTTCCCACAGCGGAATCGAGTATCTCCAGTGACCCCGCCCGGACCACATCCCCGTGCGGTCCGTGCGGCATCGTCACGAGGTTCATACGTTGGTAGTCCACCGTCGGCGCTCCTAGCGTCAGATTGCAAGCGGCAAGTTGAATGGCGTGTGGGTTGATGTCCAAGCCGCACAGGACGTTCTCCACCAGTGCCTTGTGTAGGGTATCGTCCTTGGCCGCGGCATCGCCTCGGGCCGCCGCCACCCGCACCTTGACTGCGTGAATGGCGGCCATCAAGAGCGTGCCAGTCCCGCAGGCCGGATCCATGATCCGGAGCTTTTTGACCGCCGCCGGATTGGACCAGTCAATGGTGTCAGGCCCCAGCACTAGTCGCGCCAGCAACACGGCACTAGCGTTGTTCGTGTAGAACGCCCCGTCGCTCTTGGCCGTGCCCAGTATCCGGTGGTACAGCGGCCCGGCGTGGTCCAGTCCCATCTCGCTCAGGGAGTCTGCGACATTCCCCGCCCGCTCCGCCAGCCGCCGCAGGGCCGGGGCCAAACCGGCGCGGGGGTCGGGGGCGGCGCCGTCCGCACGGTCCTCGGCCGCCGTCAGCGCCCCCGCGATCTCCTTCTCCAGCGCGCGGGCGGCGGCCGACGCCGGCTCGAACACCGGCTTGTAGTCCTTTTCCAGGATCTCGCCCCAGACCCGAAACAGCCATGCGGCCGGGTTCTTGGCGCTGTTGATGTCGGTCAGCGGCGGGATGTCCTTCATCTCCGGCACCGCCCGCAACCGTTCCTGGAGCATGCAGGCGTTGATCAGCATCAGGGCGGCGATCTTGTCGACGCCGGAGGCATCGGCCTGGCCGTCGCCGTCGCCGTCCAGCCCCAAGGCGCCGGCCAGCTTCCCTTCCATCTCCGCGCGCCGGAAGGCGGCGCCGGCGTCCTTGACCGAGTCCTCGATGTGGTCGCCGGCGAGCTTGGCGGCGGTCGGCAGGCCGCCGGCGCAGATGCGCGCCAGCACCCGCTCGTCGTTCACCCGGCTTAGTTTCAGCAGCCCCTGCTCCGGATCGAAGGATGGCCGGTCGTCGGTTCCTTCCGGCGGGATCCGTTCGCCGTAGATGATGTCGACGAAGCGGGCGGGGTTCTTGGCCAGTTCCCCGTCGTGGGCCTGCAGGGCCTGCAACACGTCGCCGATGGCCTTGTACCTGCCGCCGTCGCGCATGAGCCGTTCGGCGATGTCGGCATCGGCGTCCTCGTCCGGCTCCAGCACCACCGGCACGATGATGTAGCCGCGGAGCTTGCCTTTGTCGTTGCGCATGACCCGGCCTACCGCCTGCACGATGTCGATCTGGCTTTTGCGGGGGTCCATGAACGCGACCGCGTCCAGGGCGGGGACGTCCACTCCCTCGGAAAACAGGCGGACGTTGGTGATCATCCGGCATTCGTCGCCCAGGCGGTCCTCCTGCATGGCCCGGAGTTCTTCCGCCCGTTCGTCGGCCTTGTTGGTGGCGTCCAGGTGCGTCGCCCGGATTTTCATCGCCTTGGTCTCGTCGCCGTCCTCTTGGATCCGCAGGGTCACGGCCCGCAATACCCGCTCGTCGTCGAACGCCCTCTGGTAGAACCTGGACCGCGCCCGGTTGTTGGCGAAGGCGAGGACCCGTTGCAGCATCGGCCCGCGGGCCCCGTCCGCCTGCCGGGCCCGGCCGTTGAGCGCTAGGGCCGTTCCCATGATCCGGCCGTATTCCTCGTCGCTGACCCGCGCCCCCTCGGCCATTTCCTCCAGGCGCTCGCGCATCTCCGGCCGCAACGCCCCCTTCTCCATGCACATGACGATGACTCGGTATTCGGACAGCATCCCCGCCTCCAGCGCCTCGCGGAAGCTGAGCCGGTGCGCTTCCGGGCCGTAGTCCTCGTGGTTGTCCATGTCCGTGACCACGTAGCCCCGCGAGCACAGGGAGCTCATGGACGCGGGCGTGTACACGCGGGGGGTGGCGGTCATGTACAGCCGTTTGCGGGCCCGGAGCCGCTCCTGGTCGTGGATCATCTGGAAGTCGATGTCGTCGGAATCGGGACGGGCGGCTCCCCCGGCTTTTTCGCCGTCCGTCCGCGCCCCGCCGCCGTATCGCTCCGCCTCCTCCTGGGCGGCGGCCGCCTTCGCCGCCGCCGTCCGGACCGCCCCCTCGCCCCGGGTGCGGCTGACGCCGGTGGTCCGGTGGGCCTCGTCGGCGATGGCCAGATCGAATTCTGGCGCTCCGTGGTCCCGCTGGGCCCGCGCCGCGCTCCGCAACGAGTGGTAGGTGCAGAAAAGAACCTTGGTCGGCGGCGGCTCGCCGGGCTTGTCGTCGGCGCCGGAGAGCATGCGGGCGATGTCCTCGGGCTTCGTCAGCACGTCGCATGTCAGCTCGCTGGGGCCGATGTCCTCTTTCCCTTTCTCGTTCTTGCCGCCGGCGGTGCGGTCGGAGCAGATGACGGCCGCCTGCAGGCGCCTCCGGGTGTGGCTCAGCCATTCCTTGCGGGCGCCGTCGGCCAGGGCGATGGACGGCACCGCGAACAGGATGGTTCCGCCGTCGGGGACCAGCCCCTCGGCGATGCGCAGGCTGGTGAAGGTCTTGCCGGAGCCGCAGGCCATGATCAGCCGGCATCGGTCATGGACGATCTCGTCCGGACCGGGCGGCCCCTGCAGTGTCTTGCGGACGGCGGCGATGGCCCGCTCCTGTTGCGGCAACGGCTCCCGCACCGGCCGTTCCTCGTTCTTGCCCAGCATCTCCAGGTGGGCGTATTGCTGGAAGTGGATGGCGGCGGGCGGGTTCGGCAACCCCTGGATGGCGGCGCGGGCGTTGGGGCTCCACAGGGAGGTGGAGATCACCCGGCGCAGGGCGAATGCCGGCTGGCCGGTGTCGGGGTCGATCTTGGCGGATTCGTTGATGAACTTGTCCAGTTCCGCCCGCTGGAGCCGTTGGCGCGGAGCGTGGCATTTGCACTGAATGGCCATCAGCCGGCCGTCGATGAGCCGGGCGACGGCGTCGATGCCCATGTCCGCGCCCCAGCGTCCCGGCCAGTCGTCCCAGCGCCAGATCTCGTCGATCTCGAACTGCGGCTCCTGCCGCAGCAGGCGGATGGCGAGGTTTTCGAACCAGGTTCCTTTTTCGGCCTCGCTGCGGCTTTCGCGGCGGATCCGGTCCAAGGCCTCGCCGAATGTGCGCGGTCCGTCGGCGCGGCCGCCGTCCAGGACGAAGTCGATGGCGGAGCCGCCGCCCCCGCCCTTCGCGGAATCGCCCGCGCCGGCGGCGCCGGCTGGTGTTTCGTCTTTCATGGCTTTCGTCCCTTTTGTCTCGCCCCTTCCGGGGCTTCGGTTCGCGGCAATGCCGCGGGTGTTCGTGTAGGGGCTCCGCCGCCCCGGCCGCGCTGTCGCGGGCTTCCCCGGCGACGCGGCCGCGCAGTATGGGCCGGGCGGCGGTTTATGTCTATTCCCCGGTCCCCGCTACGCGACCAGGTCCGCGTACCGGAGCCGTTTCCCGAACATGGCGGCGACCACCGCCCGCATCTGGTCGCCGGTGTCCGCATTCAGGAGGTTGTGCCGGTGCTGGAACTCCTTCACGTAGCGGTCCAGGTGCTTTTTCGAGAAATGGTGATAGATCCCGTAGTAGCCGCGTTTGAGCATGGCCCAGAACGACTCGATGCCGTTGGTGTGGGCCTGGTCGCGGACGTACTCCCCGACCGAGTGCTTGACCGCCCGGTGGCGGAAGGGGATGCCCTTGTATCCGGCCGCGTCGTCGGTGTAGAC
>CAYSVD010000019.1:0-18165 GCA_964434395.1 uncultured Pseudohongiella sp. | reverse complement strand
ATCAGAGCCGGGTCGTGCTGACCGAGTTCGACGACGACGAGGACGGCACCTACGAGCGGGCCCAAGCCTACGAGTACGGCGCCGGGAACCTAATCATCAAGACCACCTGGTACGACGAGTGGGCGCTCAAGGCGGACGGCGCCGGCAAGGGGCTGGACATGCAGACCATCGACCGGGCGCTGGTGGTCGCGGACGACGACGATGATGGCACGGGCGACTCGCGCCGCTTCGACACGTACGATGCGGACGGAAAGTTCGTCGTCGAGGCTCTGTTCGACGAAGACAACGCCGCCGACGGCGCCTGGGAGCGGGCCGAGGGCTACGAGCGCGACGCGTCCGGCCGGGTCGTGCTCGAGAAGATCGGCACGGTCGCGGGCGCGGACCCCGAGTCCGCGACGGTCGACTACGACAAGGCCGAGATCTACATCCTGAACGGCGGCGGCACGGCGGAGATCCGTTTCTTCGACGCCTACGACGGGGCTTCGGACTTCGCCGCGCTCAAGGCCGGGACGCCCGACCGCATCCATTATTTCGGAGTGGAGTTGGACGACGACGGCAGCGATGATGCCAGGTACGAGAAGTTGGACGCGGACGGGCGGGTCGTCGAGGCTCTGTTCGACATCGACGGCGACGGGACGGCGGACGGGGCCGAGGCTTACGCCTGGGACGCCGTCGGCCGCAAGACGGAGGCCCGCTATTACGACTCCTGGACGGGAACCTTCGACCTATCCGGCGGAACCCCGGACAAGACACTCGCCTGGGCCTACGGCGCCGATGCCGACGACGACCGATGGGCGAGTTTCTCAGAGGATCTCGACGGCGACGGCCACGTCGACCGGAGGACCGCCATCATCTACCCGCCGGGCTCGGTGGACCGCGGCATCGACCCCGTCCAGCGGGAGGTGGAGCGGGACGAGAACGACGACGGAACGTTCGACGTCGCGCGGCTGATCAACTTGGGCGACCCCGCCGACAGGGAGGACGACTTGGTAGTCCGCAAAACGTACGCCCCAGATCCCGCCGACGGCTCTCACACCAAAGCGGAAGAGTACGAGTACGATGCCAACGGCGGTCTGGTGAAAACGTTGTTCTACGACAACTGGGACGACGCGCCGGACGCCGACAACACCGCTGACCGCACCGTGGAGAGCGTCGTGCGCTACACGCGCGACGGCCAAGACCGGATCACGCTGGCGGAGTTCGACGGCGACGGGAACGGCACCTTTGATAAGGGCGTAGCCTACGAGTACGGGACCGAGAATCTGAAGGTCAAGACCACCTGGTACGACGAATGGGTGGTCAAGGCGGACGGTTCCGGCAAGGATCTGGCCGATCAGACCATCGACCGAGTGCTGACGGTCGCGGACGACGACAATGACGGCACGGGCGAGTCGAGCCGGCACGACAAGTACGACGACGCCGGCGCGCTCGTCGTCGAGTCCCTGTTCGACGGCGACCACGACGGGACCGTGGACCGGGCCGAAGCCTATGCTTACGATGCCGGCGGACGCAGGACGGAGATCCGTTTCTTCGACCCTTGGACGGAGAGCTTTGACCTTTCCGGCGGAACACCCGGGAAGATCCACGGCTGGACCTACGATGCCGCCGACACGGCCGACAAGAGGTGGCAGAGATTCTCGGAGGACTTCGACGGCGACGGCAACGCGGATCTCAAGACCGCCGTCTCCTATCACGGCGCCGACGACATCCTCAAAACGCGTCGTACGGAATACGACGACGGCTCGGGCGGCGGGACCGCCGACGACGGCTCGATCGACAAGATCGCGTCCGAGAGCTTCAACGCCAGGGGCGAGCTCGAACTGACCCGGTACGATGACGACGGGGACGAGACGCACGACCGGGCCGAGGACCGCATCTTGGAGGGAGGCGATGATCGGCTGGCCCGCGTCGATTTCTACGACGGCTGGGACGACGGCAAGGACGCCGCCGCGCAGCAGGCGGACCGGTCCGTTCATTTCATGCAGGACTACGACGACGACGGGACCGAAGACGACGACAAGACGGAGACCTTCGACGGCGCCGGACGGGTTGTCCGGATCGAGTACGATTACGACTCGGACGAGACCGGCGACCGCATCGAGGAATATACCTACAGCGCATCCGACACCGCCGATCTTCGATGGCTGAGCAAGTCGGAAGACGCGGACGGCGACGGCGCGGACGACATCAAGATCGCCGTCACCTACCATGGGGCCACGGACACCGTCGAAACGCGCCGGTTCGACTACGACGACGGGTCGGGCGGCGGAGCCGTCGACGACGGCACGGTCGACAAGATCAAGCTCGAGACCTTCGGCAGCGATGGCGTACTCGTCAGCACCAAGCTCGACAACGACGGCGACGGAACATGGGACGAAACCATCGAGCCCATGACCCGCGACTCGACGGACGACAACGACCGGATCGTGCTGACGGAATTCGATGCCGCCGGGGACGGCACGTTCGAGCAGGCCGAGGCCTACGTTTGGAACGCCGCCGGAACCGCCAAGGTCCGCACCGACTTCTACGGCGGTTGGGACGACAGCAAGGGGACGGCGGACCAGCAGGCGGACAAGGCCGTCTACGTCATGCGGGATTACGACGGCGACGGTTCCGCCGACGACGGCAAGACGGAGACCTTCGACGCCGCCGGCCGGGCCGTCAAGACCGGTTTCGACTACGACGCGAACGGCGCCTTCGACCGCATCGAGACCTACACCTGGAATCCCGATCCCGCCGACCTTCGATGGCTGACCAAGTCGGAAGACGCGGACGGCGACGGCACAACCGACATCGAGACCGCCGTCACCTACCACGGGGCCACGAACGCCGTCGAAACGCGCCGGGTCGACTACGACGACGGCGCGGGGGCCGGCGCCGCCGACGACGGGACCGTCGATAAAAGCACACTCGACACCTTCGACAGCGACGGCAGGATCGTCAGCGCCAAGACCGACAGCGACGGCGACGGCACCTGGGACGTCACTATAGAGTCCAAGAGCCGCGACACAAAGGACGGCAACGACCGGATCGTACTGACGGAGTTCGATGCCGCCGGGGACGGCACGTACGAGCTGGCCGAGGCCTACACGTGGAACGCCGCCGGAACCGCTAAGATCCGCACGGACTTCTACGACAGTTGGGACCAGAAGCACGGCACCGCCGACCTGCCCACCCTGGACATCGACCGGTCCGCGCATTTCCTCAAGGACTACGACGGCGACGGCTCCGCCGACGACAGCAAGACGGAGACCTTCGACGGCGGCGGGCGGACGGTCCGGGTCGAGTTCGACTACGACATGGACGACAAGCCCAACCGCATCGAGGCCTACACCCGCGATGCCGCCGGCGCCGTCACCGGCCGGCTGTTCGAGTACGACGACGGCGGGGGCGAGGGACCGGACGGCGGGACGGCGAACGACGGCGTCATCGACCGCAGGCGGCAGGACACGCTCGATGAGGACGGCCAGATCACCCACATCCGCCACGACAGCGACAACGACGGGCTGTGGAACTACATCGACACCTACCGGCATGAGATCGGAGCCGGACGTCCCTACCCCAAGACGCGCCGGACGCAGCGCAGGGACACCCAGGACGACGAGGACTCCGCCAACGACAGGAACGCGCTGGACAGGGAGGTCCGCCTCGTCCTCGGCACGGGGGGCGACGACCACGGCAGCGATTTGGCGGCGCTTTCCGGGAGCAGTTTCTTCGACGACTGGTTCGTTCCTGGTCCGGGCGAGGACGATCTGAACGGCGGCGGGGGCGCCGGCACCGATCGGCAGGGCAGGGACGTCCACATCATCCGGTACGGCGACGGCGTGAGCGTCGTGCGGGGCTTCGGACCGGAGGGCTCCGCCGTGCACGACACGATCTGGATCCTTGAAGAGAACTTCGACACCGCCGACGTCAGCGTGATCAAGAGCGTCACGCTCGCGCCGGGCGACGACCCGGCCGGCCATCCGGACATCCCGGCGCGGTTGTTCCCCCGCTTCTGGGAAACCAACGACATCAAGGTCACGATCCTCGCCTACGGCGGCGGTCCCGGGGACCGGATCGTGGTTACGGGCTGGGACTCCGACGACGTCGACTACTTCCGGGAGCGCTTCGTCGCGTCCGACCGGATCGCCTACGATCCCGACGCGTTCGTGTACGGCAGCCGCAACGAGGTCTACACGCGGGACGAGGCGGGCAGGGTGACGGAGGTCCGGTATTACAGCGCCTGGGACGGCATCGATATCGAGGACAGGTCCGGGCTGGAGCCGGATCGGACGCGTCGTCTCACCTACAGCGCCGACGACGCGTCCGACACCCGGTGGCTGACCAAGTCGGACGACGCGAACGGCGACGGCGTGTTCGAGCGGAACGTCGCCTTCACCTATCACGGCAACACCGTCACCTACGCCACGCGCCGGACCGACCTCGACGACGGGACGGGTGCCGGCGCCGCCGCTGACAGCATCGTCGACCGGAGCCTGCTTGAGGAATTCGACGAGCAAGGCTGGCTCGTCTCCGCCCGGGATATCGCGTACGACGCCGCCGGAAGGATAGCCGAGGTCCGTTACTTCGATGCGGTGGACGGCGCGAAGGACATCGACGGCCTGTCCGCCGACCGGATCCACCGCTACGGTTACGATGGCGCCGAACAGGCTTGGAAGACCATCTCGATCAACGACAATGCGGGCGCCGACGCCGTGTTCGAGACCCGGATCACCGCCGTTCGCGGCGGCGACGGCGTCGTCGACGGCCGGGTGTTCGAGTACGATGACGGCAACGGCGCCGGAACGAACGGCCAGGCGGCGAACGACGGCGCCTTCGACCGGAGGCGGGAGGACACCATCGACGGGGACGGCCGGATCACCAGGATCCGCCATGACAGCGACAACGACGGCAAGTGGAACTACGTCGACGTCTACACATACGATCCCGGGAGCTCTCCTCCCTATACGGTCGCGGCGCAACGCACGGAGACCAATGACGACGGCGACTCCGCCAACGACAAGGCGTTGCTGGACCAGGCGGTCCGCCTCGTTTTCGGCACGGACGGCGATGATCATGGCGGCGACGCGAAAGATCTATCCGGCAGTCGTTCCGACGACGACTGGTTCATTCCCGGCCCGGGCGACGACACCGCGTCCGGAGGCGCTGGCCAAGGCGCCAACACGGACGGAAAGGACGTTTACATCTTCCAGTACGGGGACGGCGTGAATGTCCTTCACGGCTTCGGGCCGGGCGGCTCCGGCGTTCATGACAAGATCTGGATCCTGGAGGAGGAATTCAGCACCGACGACGTCAGCGTGATCGAGAACGTCACGCTTTCCCCGGGCGCCAACCCGGACGATCATCCGGAAGTGCCGGCGAGGCTGTTCCCTCCAGCCACCGGAGACGACGTCAAGGTCACGGTCCTTGGATACGGCGGCGAACCCGGGGACCGGCTCGTGCTGGTGGGCTGGGACTCCAGCGACATCGGCTATTTCCGAGAGCGCTTCGTCGCTTCCGATGCGATCACCTACGACCCGTATTCGTTCGTGCACGGCATCCGCAACGGGATTCACGCCTATGACGATGCGGGCAGGTTGACGGGGAGCCGGTACTACGACGCGTGGGACGGCGTGGATGCCGGGAGCAGGCCCGGGACGGAGCCGGACCGGGAGGTTAGGCACAGCTACCTGTTCCATGAAGACGGCACGACGCTGGCCGAGAAGCTGAGCGAAACGGACAACGTCGGCGGCGTCGTCGACGGCATCGTCGACAGTCGGAGGGTGAGGGCGTACGACGTCGACGGCGACTTCGCCTGGCACATCCTTGGAACCGAGCACGACAAGGATGGAAATCTCTCCAAGGCGTATTTCGACAACGACGACGACTTCAAGGTCGATCGCATCGAGACCCACATCCGGGACGCCAACGGCATCCTCGCCACCCGGATCATCGAGTATGACAGAAACGAAGACGGCAGGCTCAACCGGAAGCGGGAGGAGACCTGGAGCGACGGCGTGATCACGGTCAACAAGCACGATGTCGACGTCGACGGGACTTGGGACAATATCGAAACCTTCTCGTACCGCACGGGAGCCACGCGTCCGTGGAGCGTCCGGCGGACGCAGACCATGGACGACGACAACCCCGGCAACGACGAGTCGACGGATTACCGTCTCGCCCAGGCGTACGGCGAGGGGAGGGACAACCGCGGCCGAGTCCGCGGCGAAGACGGAACCCCCGATTGGATCTTGTCCACTCCGCAGGACGACAGACTGAGGGGCGGGATCAATAACGAAGACGATTATGAAGTGTCGGACATATTCATTATTCCCCCGGACAGCGGCCTTGACGTCATCTACGGCATTGTCCCGACCCGCGCCGACAACGAGGACAAGATCTGGATCATGGAGGAAGGCGTCAGTTTCGGCAGTCTGAGATTCACCCGGGGAACGCATCAGGCCGCAGGGTCCGGGGACGTCAGGATCGTGGACACCATAACCATTTCATGGGGAGGGGAGGACCGGATACGGAGAGAGGGTTTCCGCACCGTGGAATCCCTTAAGGTTGAAGATTTTTTCCTCTTTGGAGAGGTTTCGGTCATACCCGGCGCCGGCCGCGAGGAGGTCACGCGCGATGCGGCCGGCCGGGCGACGGAGATACGGTACACCGACGGCGCGCCTGTCGCATCCGTCGTCTGGACCTTGGAGCCGAACCGGGTGCACCGCCACACTTACCAAGGCAACGACACGGACTGGGAGACCATTTCGAAGAACGACAACGCGCTGCATGACGACGTTTTCGAGTACAAGGCCACCGTGGAACGCGACGGGGGCGGCGACATCAACAAGGAGACGGTCGAGTACGATGACGGCAACGGCTCCGGGACGAACGGCGGCTCCGCCGACGACGGCGTCATCGACCGCAGGCAGGAGAACGCGATCAATACCGCCGCCAGCAGGAACCTCCCAGAGGTGACGTCGTCCAAGTACGACAACGACAACGACGGCGTCTGGGACGTCGCGGATGTCTTCACCTGGGGGATGGAAGCGCGGGGTCCGATGTCGGCCGCGCGGACGATAACCGGGGATGCCGGCGAGACCACGGTCGACATCAAATTCGTCTACGCCGGCCAAGGGACCACCGATTGGGAAGGAACCTCCGGCGTCGAGTGGGTCGATCTCGGCCCGGGCGACGACAAGATGACGGGCGGCGGCGGCGCCGACGTGTATCTCTTCCAATACGGCGACGGCACGGATATCATCATGGACTTCTCCATCGGAGACGATGCGATCCTGATCAGGCAGCTCGAATTCGACCACGCCCACGTCGAAGTGACGCATGTCGCGCTCGACTCCGACGGCGATCCCGATCACACCTACATCCCGTCCAGCCTCCGTCCCAGCGGCGGAGCGGTCACCAATATCGCGGTCGTCACGTACGGCGGCCTTGAGGGCGACCGGCTCCTTATCGTCGGCGGAACATCGGATGCGGACGCCTACCGCGACCGCTTCCTGACCTACGCGGGAGAGATCCTCGATGCCGGCGGCTGATGCCGGCGCCGGCGCGGCTGGATTCCAGGACTTGCCGCAGGGTCCGCCCGGCGGGAAATCCGGATGCCGAAGAGACCTGTTCGATGGCTCCTGCCCGGACCCCTCCAAGGATCTCGCTCCCGGAACCCCGCAAGTGACAACCCGAAGCCGTTTGTACTATAGTCGGACTCCCGCGCCGGGAGCGGCGCGATCACTGGCTCGCCGGACCGGAAGAGAGGTCCGGCCCAATCAGGAGACGGTCATGATGAGAAAACCGCTGATGCTGGCCTGTGCGCTGTTCGTCGGCGCCTTCGGGTTGCCGCAGGCCGCCGAAGCGCAGGACGAGATGACGCCGGAGCAGCGCGCCGCCGCCGCCGTGGACCAGCGCAAGTCGCTGTTCAAGACCTTGCGCTACAATCTGGGGCCCATCGTGGGCATGGCGCAGGGTGCGCCGTGGGATGCCGAGGTCGCTGAGCGCAACGCCCGGCGGGTCGCCGTCATGGCCACCATGATCCCCGAGATGCTGGCGGTCGACACCCGCGGCTTCGACGGCATCGAGACCACCGCGCTGGACTCCATCTGGGACAATCAGGACGACATCGCCGTCAAGGCGCGGGCCCTGATCGACAACGCCAACGCGTTCGCCGAGGCCGCCGCCACCGGCAGCCGGGCGACCGCGCTGGGCGCGTTCCGCGCCTTCGGCGGATCTTGCGGCAACTGCCACGACACCTACCGCGTCGACACCGACTAGGTCCGTCGCGGGGCCGGGACGCCGCGCCGGGACGCCGCGCCGGAGCCCCTGGCGCTCAGGGCGTCCGGCCGCGGGTGAAGAAGGCCGCCATGGCGGCCCGGTCGGCATCGGTCAGCCGGCTGGTGTTGCGCTCGACGACCTCGTTCATGTCGCCGCCCACGAACTCCCCGTCCGGCTTCATGCCGATCAGCAGGAACAGGTCGAAGTCCTCGGCGGTCCATCCGGCCAGCGCCTCGGCGTCGATGGGCTCGATCGCCTCGTCCATGAGCCGAGCTCCGGCGAACTCCCGGTCCGGGTCGGGAATGCCGATGCCGTTGCGCGGCGTGTGGCATTCGCCGCAGTGCCCGAGATGCCGGGCCAGCGCGGCGCCGCGCGCCACCGCATCGTCGCCGAAGTCTTCGGACGGCGGCCGGTTGAGATCCGCCAGCCGGTTCCAGACCGCGATGGTCCAGCGCCGCAGCCAGAACGGCAGTTCCGGTTCGGGCGCCTGGTGGCGGACCGGATCGGTCGACAGCAGCCAGGCGGCCATGTCCAGCACCTCCTCGTCGCTCAGCCCGGCGTAGGCGCGGTAGGGGAAGGCCGGGTAGTAGAAGCCGCCGTCCGGCGCGCGGCCGTGCCGGATCGCCGCGACGAAGTCCCGGGCGGTCCAAGCGCCGATGCCGGTCTCCCGGTCCGGGGTGATGTTGGGGGCGTAGAAGGTGCCGAAATCGCTCTCGATCGCCAGGCCGCCGCTCAATCGCTCCGGATTCTCCGCGTCGCGGTGGCAGCCAGCGCAGCCGCCCGCCGTGACCAAGTATTCGCCCCGGGCGACCGCCTCGGCGGAGCGGGGGATCTCCAGCCCCGCCGGGACCGGGGGGTCCGCGAACAGCCAGAAAACGGCCGCCAGCCCGACCGCGCCCAGTACGCCCAACAGGGCGGCCAGTTTCTTCACGCTCCTGTCTCTCCCCGCGATATCCGGCGGGCGGCCCCGCCGCCCGTCCGGCCGAGTCTACAGCAAACGGCCCTCACGGGAGCGCGACGACCACCCGGAAGCCGATGGCCGGATGGCGCGCGCCGGGGTCCACCGCGCCGCGCACGGCGGCGCGCGCGTCGCCGGGGCCGTCGGCCCAGCCGCCGCCGCGCATGACGTACAGCGGCTCCCCGGCCGGGTCGGCGCGGTCGGGGTCGGGCGAGAAGGGATAGTCCCTAAGGGGGCTCAAGGTCATCTCCCAGACGTTGCCCGCCATGTCCGCCAGTCCGTGGGCGCATTCCGGGCAGGCGAAGCCGCCGACCGGCGCCGGCCCGTCGGCGCCGAAGTTGGCGCGGTCGGTCCGGGGCCGGTTCCCCCAGGGGAAGATCCGCCCGTCGCCGCCGCGGGCGGCCTTCTCCCACTCGGCCTCCGACGGCAGGCGCACACGGGCGCCCGCGGCCAGGAAGTCCCGGACCGCGGCCGGGGCGGCGGCGTCTTCGCGCAGCCGCCGGTCCAGCCAGCGGGCGTAGGCCAGCGCCTCGGTCCAGCTGATGCCGGCGGCCGGCAGGTCGCCGCGCCCCGGCGCTTCGCGTTCCGTCCGCTCGATGCCGGCGTCCCGGGCGTACGCCGCGTACTGGGCGGCGGTGGTCTCGAAGCGGGCGATGTAGAAGGCCGGAAGCGTCACCCGGCCCTGGCGCCGCCGGGCCGACCAGCGCTCGTTGGCGTAGGCCATGCCGTCGACCGCGGGGTCGCTGCCCATGGCGAAGGCCCCGGCGGGGATCTCGACGAAGCCCAGCAACTCGTCGTCCGGCAGGAACCAGGCATCGTCCCGGAAACCCGCGGGCGCCGCCGGCGCGGCCGGCGGGTCGGCCCGCTCGCGCCGCGATTCCCAGGCCATGGCGCCGGCGGAGAGGGTGACCATGGCCGTTATGGCGGCGAGGCCGAAGCGGCGGCTTGGCGCGTCTTCGCTCACGGGCGGCCTCCCTCGCAGGCGAAGGTCCACCCGTGCCCGCAGGCTCGGGCGTACAGTTCGGCGGCCGGCATCGCCATCAGGTTGCGCCCGCCCTCCCGCAGCAACAGCCTGAGGTCCAGTTCCCGCGGCGGCGTGCGCGCGGCCGCGCCGTCGTCCAGCAGGTTCAAGCAGCCGGCTCGGTACTTCAGCTCGCAGGCCCGCGCGAAATAGGCGCGCGCCGCGTCGGCGGCGCCCTCCTCCCGGCCGCGGCCGCGCCAGCGCAGCCCGAGCTCGTTGCAAGCCCAAGCGGAGTTGTCGGCGCAGTAGGCGAGCTCGAGCCGCCGCAGCCGCTCGCAGGCGTTCGTCCGCCCCTCGGCGCAGGCCCGTTGCCAGAAGGGCAGGCTGTCGCCCGGATGCCGGCCGTCGGTCCGGCCCAGCGCGCTCATGGCGCCGAACGCCAGCGCCCAGACGGCCATGTGCGCCAGGTTGCTCCGCCCGCCGGCCCGCCCGCCGTCCGGCGGAAAGGCCGCGCGCGCCGCCCGGTCGATGGCGACGACGCCGAGGTTCAGGACCGGCACGATGAGCAGCTTGTCGTAGAAGGTCGGCGCGCCGAACCGCTCCAGCGCGGCGTAGAGGACGAACACCCCCAGCCCGTACAGGACGCCGAACGCCGCCTTGCCGGCCTGCGAGCGCGGCGAGGTGGACGGGTCGGTGACCAGCAGGTGCAGGCCCAGGAACACCGCCGCCGGGATGTCCGAGTCGACGAAGTAGGGCACGCCGGCCGCCGCGGCGTACAGCGCGCTGAGCGCGAACAGGGTGAGCGCCGCCGCGCCCGCCACCAGCGTGACGGAGAAGAAGTACATGACCACCAGCCCCGTCAGGAACAGGAAGGCGTAGATGTTCGGCGCCAGCGTCAGGGTCGAGGCGATTTCCGGTCCCCAGGTCAGTCCGGTGGTGCCGGTCGCGATCAGGATCAGCGAAAACAGCCCCAGCGCGAAGGCGGAGGGATTGAAGATGTGCGCGCTGCGCCCGTCCCGCCGCCAGCGCACGTACTCCTTGCCCATGAAGCCCAGCGCGACCATCAGGAACTGCAGGTGGAACCAGTCGTCGCGGAACCACAGGAACAGGTTGATGCTGAGGATGATCGGCACCGGCCCGAAGCCCAGCGCGTAATCGCGGCGGCGGGACCAGCACAGCAGCATGTCGAAGGCGTAGGCGAACAGGATCTGTCCGGCGATCAGCCACAGGTGATCGTACACCGGGCGCCAGTGGTATCCCCAGTAGAGGTAGACGCCGAGCTGCGCCATGGCCTGCACGTAATGCTGGGGGCGCAACGCGACGGCGAACCCCGGGAGCCGCCCGCCGCGCCGGACCCCGAGCCACTGCAGGCCCAGCCAAAGGAGGAGGAAGGCCGCCGCCCCCGCGAAGGAGGCCGACAGCGCCGGCGAGTCCTGCGCTCCGGGCGCGAGCGCGAAGAGCGCGAGGCCCGCGGCCAGGGCGAGAGGGAGCGCGAAAGGGAGGGCGAAGGGGGTCGCCGAGGGGGTCCGCCGGTCCGCGCGCCGTCCGCCGGCGCGGCTGCTGATGCCTGCCATCGCGATGTCCGCCGCCCCGCGCCGTTGGCGGGGGAGCATAGTCCAGGGCGCGGGACAGCGCAATTTGTCGAGGCATTGGCCCGGTCCCCTCATTGTATTCCCGGACTTTCAGACAGTTCCGCGAACGCATCCTTGCAGGAATTTCCGTTCTTACGGGCCGTCTGGATAAAGTCCGACTTCTTAGTGAAAGAGGCAGATCTCCACAACGCCATCCACCGCGAACAGATCCCCATGCTCGTCGTATCGTTCGCAGTGCTCCGGACCGGTGCTTGCCTTGTACTCCTCGTAGAATTCAGGCTCATGCGAAAGAATTCTCGTGGTGTCGATCTGGACGAGGCGGGATAGGCCGCGGGCCGACAATTTCGACCGCAACACCCGGACAAAGGCATCGATATTCCATACCCAGGGCGGTCTGTACCACTTCACGTCGCCCAGCCACCGGGTATGCGGCGCCAGCATCATGTCGTCAGCGCCGATGCCGTACCACATGAAATAGCAGTGATGCGCATCGTCAGGGAGGATGTAACGGCCTTCGGACGGCACTCTGGGGTTTTCCGGCAACGGCGCGAAGCCGTATGCATCCATCGCCTCGTATACGGCGCTGACGATCTCATCCCGCCGGCCGCCGAGAATCTTTACGGTAAGATATTCAACGCCTTCCCCGTCTTCCCACACAACGCAATAAGGCCGCGAAAAATCAAACTGCGCGGGAAACATCCCGCGCAGATCCTCCGCTGTTGGTCGCGCGCCCCGAGGAGGAACGAATTCATCCGCCGCGGATCTCTCATACCGCCATGCATCCCCCTGACACGCCGGCAACAACACGGAAAGAAGCAGGATACCGATCAGACGCATGTTCTGTCGACCTTGAGCGACGGCATCACCGCCACCGTACCACGTTCTGTTGCGAACATCCTATCGCAATCGTCCCGGCTGGTTGCGACGCGCCCGCTCCCCCCGGCAATCGGTCACTCGGTCAGTCTTGAAAAATAGGCGGAACGGGCGTAGTTTCGGCCCATCGGTCCGCCGCCGCGGCCGCCGGAGCCGCCCGCAGGATGCCGACATGACCGACCGCGCCCCCGCCAGCCCGCCGCTCGTCGCGGGCCTGCTTCTCGCCGCCGCGGCCGGCGGCGCCTGGCCCGCCGGGACGCCCCGCACCGAGCACGGCCATCCGGACTTCCAAGGCGTCTACACCTTCCGCACCATAACGCCCCTGAACCGCCCCCGCGAACTCGAGCGCCTCGAGACGCTCACCGAGGAGCAGGCGAGGGAATGGGAGGCGTACGAGAACCGGCGTCAGAACCGCGACCTCATCATCGATTCGGTGGGCGGCGCGGGCTATCCGCCCGGCGTGATCTCCTACAACGAGTTCTGGTACGAGCGCGGCGACCGGACCGTCGCGGACCGCCGCACCTCCCTGATCTACGACCCGCCCGACGGCCGCCTGCCGGAGCTGAACGCGGCCGGCAGGGAGCGGCGGGCGGCCTATCGGCGGATGCTGTTCGAAAGCGCGGGCCCGGAGGGGCGCACCACCGCCGACCGCTGCCTCACCGGCTTCGTCGGCGGCCCGCCCATGATCCCCGGGTCGTACAACAACAACATGCGGATCGTGCAGACCCGGAACCACGTCGTGATCCTCAACGAGATGGTGCACAGCGCGCGCATCGTCCGCCTGGACGGCGGGCGCCCCGCCCGGCAGCTGAAGTGGGAGGGGGACTCGGTCGGGCGCTGGGACGGCGACTCGCTGGTGATCAGCACCCGCGGCTGGCGCCATCACTACAACCTGCGCGGCATGTCGGACCGGGCGGTCGTCGAGGAGCGCATCCGCCGGGTCGACGGGAACACGCTGGAGTACGACTTCACGGTCTCCGACCCGCTGTCCTGGGACGTCCCCTGGTCGGCCCGGCTGCCCCTGCGCCGCTCGCCCGGCCCGGTCTTCGAGTACGCCTGCCACGAGGGCAACCGCGCCCTGGCGGGCATCCTGGCTGGCTGGCGGCGCAACGAGGCGATGGGCCGCAACGGCGACGGCTCGCCGCGGGCCGCCGGCCGGACCGGGGGGAACTGAGCGCCGCCGCCTCGTCCGGCGGACCCGCGCCCATGGGAATCCCGAGGCTCTTCGCCCGCGCCGGCCTGTGCCTGTGCCTGTGCGCGGCGCCGGCCGGCGCGGCGGCGGTGGACTCCGTCCTCATCCGCTCCCGCCTCGACTACAACGCCGTCCTGATCACGGAGGTGGACGTCGTGTTCGTCTACGACCGGGCGTTGCTGGAGGGCTTTCCGGCCACCAAGACGGCTTGGTACTCCGGCAAGCTGGAGTTTACCCGGCGGGCCGGAGCCGGGATGGACGTGGCGAGCGTGTTCGTCCCCCAGGGCTTCGACTCCGCGGCGGCGGTCCTGCCCGCCCGCCGGGGCGAGGCGCTGCGGATCTACGTGTTCGGCCGGCACGACGACGCCGCCCGCCCGCCGGTCGACGTGACGGGGCTGCGGGACGTGCTGGTGGAGATCGACCCCTTCGGGATCGTCGTGTCGGCGCGCTGAAGGCGGCGCGGCGGAGCCGCGCGGATCACCCGCCGTTGACTAGGAAGTGCGCGGCGATGCTCGCGAAGTAGCCCAGGGCGATGGCCCAGGACCACTTCAGGTGCGAGAAGAAGGTGTAGACGCCGCGGGCCTGCCCCATCACCGCCACCCCGGCCGCCGAGCCGATCGACAGCATGGATCCGCCGACCCCGGCGGTCAGGGTGACCAGCAGCCACTGGAAGTGGTCCATGTCCGGCCGCATCTCCAGCACCGCGAACATGACCGGGATGTTGTCCACCAGCGCCGAGGCGAAGCCGACGATGACGTTGGCGGCGGTGGGGCCGAGATCGACGTACATGAACTGCGAGACCACCGCCAGATAGCCGAACGCCCCGAGGCCGCCGACGCACAGGATGATGCCGTAGAAGAAGATCAGCGTGTCCCACTCGGCGCGCTGCAGGTTGTGGAAGATGTTGTAGGGTTTTCCGTTCCGGTCGTCGTGCTCCATGGTCCGCTCGAACATCGCCGTGTCCTCGCTGACGAAGGAGTCGGCGGACCGTCCGCCCGCCTGGGCGGTGTCGCGCAGCTGCAGGTGGTAGCCGAACAGCTTCAGCAGCCCCAGCCCGGTCATCATGCCCACGGCCGGCGGCAGATGCAGGAAGTTGTGGAAGGAGACGGCCATGGCGATGGTGAGCAGCCCCAGTCCGGCCACGATCCAGGCGCCGTAGCGCAGCTCGGCCTTCTCCTGGACGGTCTGCGGCTGGCCGGCGGGGATGGCCAGCGCCAGGATGCCGGCGGTCACCACCCAGTTCACGATCGACGGGACGATCAGCGGGAAGAACTCCTGGAACTCGACCAGGCCCGCCTGCCACACCATCAGGGTGGTGATGTCGCCGAAGGGGCTGAAGGCGCCGCCGGCGTTGGCCGCCACCACCACGTTGATGCAGGCGATGGAGGTGAAGCGGAGATTGCCGCCGCCGACCGCCATCACCACGGCCGCCATCAGCAGGGCGGTGGTGAGGTTGTCGGCGATCGGCGACATGACGAAGGAGATGGCGCCGGTGATCCAGAATATCCGGCGCAGGGAAAAGCCGCGGGACACCAGCTTGGCGCGCATCAGGTCGAACATCCCGCGCTCCTCCAGCGTGTTGATGTAGGTCATCGCCGCCAGCAGGAACAGGAACAGCTCGACGAACTCCAGCAGGTTGTGCCGCACCATCGCCTCCGCCAGCGCCCCCTGGCCCTGCCCGGCGTAGGCGACGGCGACCAGGATCCAGATCACCCCGGCCGCGACCACCGCCGGCTTGGACTTGCGCAGGTGGATGGTCTCCTCGCCGATGATGAACGCGTAGGCGAGGACGAACAGAACGATGGCGGCGATCCCCAAGGGGCTGCCGGTCAGGTCGAGGCCGGCGACCGGCTCGGACGATGCGGCCAGCGCGGCGGCGGGGACGGCCAGCAACGCCAGCGCGGCGGCGAGGACGGCTTTCGGTCGGCGGAAAAACGGCATGGGCGTCGGGCTCCTTGGAGAACGGATAGGGTTGTATGCGGCGGCGGCGCTCAGACCGACGCCAGGATCTTGTTGAAGGCGGCGCTGGGCCGCATGGCGGCCGAGGCCCGCTCGGGGTCCGGTCGGTAGTAGCCGCCGATGTCCACCGGCGCGCCCTGCACCGCGTTCAACTCCCGCACGATGGCGTCCTCGCCGGCGGTCAGCGCCTCGGCCGCCGGAGCGAACCGCCGCGCGAGCGGCGCGTCGTCGGACTGTCCGGCCAGCGCCCGGGCCCAGTACAGGGCGAGGTAGAAGTGGCTGCCGCGGTTGTCCAGCTCGCCAGCCGCGCGCGACGGCGAGCGGTCGGCATCGAGATGCTCGCCGACGGCCCGGTCCAGCGCGTCCGCCAGCGTCCGGGCGCGCCGGTTGCCCGCGGCCTCCGCCAAGTGGGCGAGGGAGGCGCCCAACGCCAGGAACTCGCCTAGGGAGTCCCAGCGCAGGTGGTTCTCCTTCTCGAACTGCAGGACATGCTTGGGGGCCGAGCCGCCGGCGCCGGTCTCGAACAGGCCGCCTCCGCTCATCAGCGGCACGATCGACAGCATCTTGGCGCTGGTGCCCAGCTCCAGGATGGGGAACAGGTCGGTCAGGTAGTCCCGTAGCACGTTGCCGGTCGCCGAAATGGTGTCCAGCCCGTCCCGCACCCGCTCCAGCGAGAGCCGGGCGGCGGCCGCCGGCGCCATGATGCGGACGTCGATGCCGCCGGCGTCTTGCTCCGGCAGGAGCGCGCGGACCCTGCGGATCAGTTCGGCATCGTGGGCCCGGGCCTCGTCGAGCCAGAACACGACCGGCGCGCCGGAGGCGCGGGCGCGCCGCGCCGCCAGTCCGACCCAGTCCCGCACGGCGGCGTCCCGGGTCCGGCACATGCGCCAGATGTCGCCGGCCTCCACCGCATGCTCGAGCAGGACGCGGCCCTCGCCGTCGGTCACGGCGACCGCGCCCGCCGCCGGGATCTCGAAGGTCTTGTCGTGGGAGCCGTACTCCTCGGCCTTCTGCGCCATCAGGCCGACGTTGGGCACGCTGCCCATGGCGGCGGGGTCGAAGGCGCCATGGGCCCTGCAGAAGTCGATCACCTCCTGATAGACCCCGGCGTAGCAGCGGTCGGGGATGACCGCCTTCATGTCGCGGAGCTTCCCGTCCGGTCCCCACATCTTCCCGCCCGCGCGCAGGGCGGCGGGCATGGATGCGTCGATGATGACGTCGCTCGGCACATGCAGGTTGGTGACGCCCCGCTCGGAATCCACCATCGCCAGCTCGGGGCCCCGCTCGCGGCAGGCCTCGATGTCCGCCTCCACGACGGCGCGCTCCGCCTCCGGTAGCGCCTTGATCCGGGCGAGGAGGTCGCCCAAGCCGTTGTTCGGGTTCGCGTCGAGCCGCTCGAACAGCGCGCCGTGCCGCTCGAACGCCTCCGCGTGGCAGGCCCTGACGGCGTGGCCGAAGATGATCGGGTCGGAGACCTTCATCATGGTGGCCTTGAGATGCAGCGAAAACAGCACGCCCCGCTCGCGGGCATCGTCCACCTGCCGCGTCAGGAAAGCGCGCAGGGCCTTCGCGCTCATGAAGGCCGCATCGACGATGTCGCCGGCCTCCAGCGCGATGTCCTCCTTCAGCACGGTGACGGCGCCCGCCGCGTCGGTGTGCCGGACCGCGGCGCGGACGTCCCGGTCCAGGCGGACGGAGCGCTCCGAGGCGAAGAAGTCCCCCTCGTCCATGCTGGCCACGTGGGACCGGGAATCGGCCGACCACGCGCCCATGCGGTGGGGCCGGCGCCGGGCGTGCGCCTTGACCGCCGGCGCCGCGCGCCGGTCGGAATTGCCCTCCCGCAACACCGGGTTGACCGCGCTGCCCTTGATGCGGTCGTAGCGCGCCCGGACGTCCCGCTCCCGTTCGCCGGAGGGCTCGTCCGGATACTCCGGCAGGGAGCCGTATCCCTGGCGCCGGAGCTCCGCGACCGCCGCCTTCAGCTGGGGGACCGAGGCGGAGATGTTGGGCAGCTTGATGATGTTGGCCATGGGATCCCGGGTCATTTCGCCCAGCTCCGCCAAGGCGTCGGGATGCCGCTGATGCGGCGGCAGGAGGTCGGCGAACCCGGCCAGGATGCGCCCGGCCAGGGAGATGTCGCGGGTCTGGACCTCGATGTCCGCGGCGCCGGCGAAGGCCCGGACGATGGGCAACAGGGAGCGGGTGGCGAGCGCCGGCGCCTCGTCGGTTTCGGTGTAGATGATGGCGTCCTGCTTTTGCGTCGTCATGCCGTTTCCCTGATAATGCGCCGCATTCCGCCGCCGTTCCGGGCGCGAGGCCGGGTGGGGATGCTCCGAAAACCGCGCAGTATAGCAAAGCGCGGACT
>CAYSVD010000018.1:0-1505 GCA_964434395.1 uncultured Pseudohongiella sp. | reverse complement strand
GCTGCTCGGCGGGGCGCCCGTCGAGGGCCGCTCGCTGGCGGCCACGTCGCGCACCGACTTCCGCTGGTCGGGGCTTGGGCCGGGAGCCTACTCGGTCCGGGTCCGCTCGGTGGACGCCGACGGCGCGGCCGGCCCTTGGGGCGATCCCTCCAACGAGGTCGTGGTGGACTAAAGGGCGTGGGCCTCATGGCAGTGACGATGAAGTCTCCCAAGCTGGATCTTGCACATGTGCGACTGGCATGCCTGCTGTTCGGGCTGCTCCTTGCGCAAGTCTTCACTGCCCAGGGAGCCGCCGGCCATGCGGGAGGGGCCTATGACCATGTCTTGGACAGCAGTCATACGCACCGCATCTGCGCCAGGGACGTCGACCGCCTGGGCCGGGTTATCGGCGACTGCGATGGCGAGGAGGGGTGTAGCGCCGAACTGATAGTCGGCCCTGGGGGCTCACTGTGTCCAAACGACGGGAAAACGCGGCACTACCGCTGCTTTAGCTCCTCCGGACCGGCGCAGACGAGATATGACACTTGCCCTGATGTGACTACGGAGTACTGCTGGTCGGATTGGGTGCCTTGTGCGGTATCGAGCGGGCGTGGCGGCGGTTCTGGCGGTGGTGGCGGAAGCGGCGGAGGCGGGAGCGGCGCCGGTACGGACCGGCGGCCGGAGGTGGTGCGCGCGCTGGACGCCCGCACGCTGGCGGTCGGCGCGGCGCTGGCGCTGGACCTATCGGAGGCGTTCCGCAGCCGCGAGGGAGGCGCCCTGGCCTACGCGGCCGAGTCCTCGGACCCGGCGGTTGCGGCGGCATCGGTGGACGGCGGCACGCTGACCGTTCGCGGCCTAGCGGACGGCGCGGCGGAGGTCCGGGTCACGGCGACGGACGCTGCTGGCAGATCGATATCGCAGCGGTTCGCGGTCACGGTCACGGCGCCCGAGGCCGTGTGGTACCTGCCTCCAGCCTCGGACCCGACGCTGCAGGGATTCGTCCGCGTGATTAACCGCTCGAGCCGGGCCGGCGAGGTGTCCGTCACGGCGACCGACGACGCGGGGGTCGCCTTCGAGCCCCTCACCCTGTCGATGGCTGCCCACGCCGCCGCCCACTTCAACGCCGCCGACCTGGAGAACGGCAACCCGGCCAAGGGCCTCACCGGGGCGACCGGCCCCGGCACGGGCGGCTGGCGGCTTGAGTTCGGGAGCGACACGCTGGACGTGGAGGCGCTGGGATACCTGCGCGCCCCGGACGGGTTCGTGACCGGCATGGGCGCGACGGCGGCCAAGGGCGCCGACGGGCTGCTGCGGCTGGCCACGTTCAACCCGGCGAGCAACTGGCGGCAGGTCAGCCGCCTGCGGCTGGTAAACCCGTCGGAGGAGGACGCCGGGGCGACGGTGACGGGCGTGGACGACGAGGGCCGCTCGCCCGGCTCGCCCGTCGTGCTGACCTTGCCGGCGGGTTCTGCCTGCGAAGTGGACGCGCCGGCGCTGGAGTCCGGGCGGGGCCTGGCCTGCGGCGA
>CAYSVD010000017.1:0-4963 GCA_964434395.1 uncultured Pseudohongiella sp. | reverse complement strand
CAGTTCCACTTTCAGCCATCTCATGCGGCCGCGGTCGGTCTATGCATGATTCCGCGCACCTGCCGCACCGATATTCAGAAAGCGACCGCTTTCCAGAGGCGGCTTTCGTTGAGAAACGCCGAAAGCAAAAACGATCGCGATGTTTTGCGCGATGCGGTGCGAAGCGGCTTTCACCAAAACCGCCTCTGCGACCGATCCCGATGCGGCAATGATGCGGCAATGAGGCCGACATTCTAGGCGCTTTTTGTCCCGAACATGGCTGGCGACATCCGCCGCATCCATCTGAGAGTCTGCGCTTTCCCATCGCTACAACAAGTCTTTGAACCGTCCTGCTGGACCGGATATCCACGCGTCGCGACACACCGCCACAACCGCGACACGCACACGACACGCCACGACACGCCGCAGTGTGGCGGAAACCCCCGCGCCGGACTATCATGCCGCCCCCTCACGCCGACCGGCCACGACCCATGGCGAAGCCCAACCTGCTCTACGCCCAATCGGGCGGCGTCACGGCGGTGATCAACGCCAGCGCCTGCGGCGTCATCCAGACCGCCCGCCGCCGCCGCGACAAGATCGGCAAGGTCTACGCCGCGCGGAACGGCATCGCGGGCGCGCTGGCGGAGGACCTGATCGACACCGGCCGGGAAAGCGCCGCGGCCGTCGCGGCCCTGCGCGCGACGCCGGCTGGCGCCTTCGGCTCCTGCCGCCACCGGCTCAAGCCCCCGGAGGAGAACCGGGGCGAGTACGAGCGCCTGTTGGAGGTGTTCCGGGCCCACGACATCCGCTACTTCCTCTACAACGGCGGCGGCGACTCCCAGGACACCGCCCTCAAGGTCTCGGCGTTCAGCCGCGAGGCGGGCTTCCCGGTCGCCTGCATCGGCATCCCGAAAACCATCGACAACGACCTGCCGCTCACGGACAGCTGCCCGGGCTTCGGCTCCGCCGCCAAGTACGCGGCCGTCTCGATCCGCGAGGCGGGCCTGGACGTGGCGTCCATGAGCCAGAGCTCCACCCGGGTGTTCATCCTGGAGGTCATGGGACGGCACGCCGGCTGGATCGCGGGCGCCGCGGGGCTGGCCGCCGAGCGGGACGGCGACGCCCCGCACCTCATCGTGTTCCCCGAGATCCCCTTCGACCGGGAGCGCTTCCTGAAAAAGGTGGACGCCTGCGTCAGGCGCCGCGGCCATTGCGCCATCGTCGCCTCCGAAGGCGCCCGCCGCCCGGACGGGCGCTTCCTGGCGGACGCCGGCGGCGCGGACGCCTTCGGCCACGTCCAGCTCGGCGGCGTCGCCCCCTTCCTGGCGGCCATGGTGAAGGACGGGCTCGGCCACAAGTGCCACTGGGCCGTCGCCGACTACCTGCAGCGCGCCGCCCGGCACATCGCCTCGGCCGTCGACGTGGAGCAGGCCTGGGCGGTCGGGAGGGCCGCGGTCGAGTTCGCCTTGGACGGCCATGACGCCGTCATGCCGACGATCATCCGAGGCAAGGGCAAGCGGTACTCTTGGCGCATCGGCATGGCGGGACTGGCGGACGTGGCCAACGTGGAGAAGACGATGCCGCGCCGCTACATCAGCCGCGACGGCTTCCACATCACCGCCGCGGCCCGGGAGTACTTCGCGCCGCTGATCGCCGGGGAGGATCCCCCGCCCTACCGCCGCGGGCTGCCGCGCTACGCGCGGCTGAAGATGGTCCCGGTGAAGAGGAGGCTGAAGGCCTGGCGCGGACCTTAGGGCGCCAGCCGCTCCACCAGCCAGCGGCCCTCGGCCAGCCGGTAGCGGAAGCGGTCGTGCAGCCGGCCGGGGCGCCCCTGCCAGAATTCCATCTCATGCGGCCGCACCCGGTAGCCGCCCCAGTCGTCGGGGCACGGAATCTCCCCGTCCCCGTACCGCGCATCGAACTCCTCGAGGCGCCGCAGCAGCTCGCCGCGCGAGGCCAGCGGCTCGCTCTGCGGCGAGGCAGCGGCGGCCAGCTGGCTGGCGCGGGGACGGGTGGCGAAGTACGCCGCCGACTCCCGGGCGGGCAGCTTTTCGGCCAGGCCGCACACCTTCACCTGGCGGTCGGCACCGTGCCAGGGGAAATGCAGCCCGATCCGGGGGTTGTCCCGGAGCTCCCGCGCCTTGCGGCTGCGGTGGCTGGTGTAGAACACGAAGCCGCGGCGGTCCACGCGCTTGAGCAACACCACCCGCTGGCTCGGCTGGCCGCCGCGGTCCGCGGTGGCGGCCGTCATCGCGGTGGGGTCGGCGATGCCCAGCGCGAGCATCTGCCCCATCCAGCGCTCGAACTGGTCGATCGGGTCGGCCGCCAGGTCCGACGCCTCCAGGCCGTCCCGGACCGACCGGTCGTACTCGCGCCGCTGCGACTCGAGGTCCATCGCCCGCCGCGCCTGCCGTGCCGTGGACCGGGCCGCCGGACTCAGCGGACGAAGTCGCCGTACTCCCAGAGCTGCTCCCGCCGGGTGCCGGTCTCGTAGTAGAAGACGCCGCGGCCGTGCTTGTCGCTGGCGAAGAAGCCGCCCTCGTACCGCTTGCCGTCCGCCCAGCGGTAGACGCCCCGCCCCTGGTAGTGGCCGTTGACGAAGTCGCCGCTGTAGTTCTCGGTGTTCTCCCGGAGCCAGAACTCGCTGTGGCGGTTCTCCTCCCACCGCGGCAGGTCGAAGAAGTAGGAGCCCTTGCCGTGGCGCCGGCCGCCGCGCCATTCGCCGATGTAGAGCCGGCCCCGGCCGTTCCAGTGGGTGCCCCGGCCCTGCCGGACGCCCCGCTCCCAATGCCCCGCGTACACCTCCCGCTCGGTGAAGGAGATGGGCACCTCCAGCCGGCCGTAGCCGTGGAACTCCCCGTCCAGGAAGCCGCCCGCGTAGCGGCCCCCGCCCCAGGGCGTGTCCAGCTCCAGGGCGCCCCGCCCCGCGACGCAGTCCCCGCGGACGCAACGTTGCCCGGTGACCTCCCCGAAGGGCAGCGCGCGCGCGGCCGGCCACAGGAGCGCGGCCAGCAGGGCCGCCGCCGCCCAGTGCGCGGCGGGCCGCGGTCCCGACGTCGTTCGGCTCATCTCGGGATCTCCGGCTGGACGGGGCGCGGCATTGTACCCGCATTTCGGCGTACACTGCGCGCATGGCTCCCGCAACACGCATGGCTCCCGACAGTACGGCTCCCGAGACGGTTCCCGAGCCGCTTCGCCGGTGGCTCGAGCGGAGCGGCCGCGGCCGGATCGCCCGCGTCGAGGCGGTGGGCGGCGGTTGCGTCCACCGGGCCCTGCGCCTGTTCATGGACCGCGGCGGCAGCCTGTTCGCGAAGTGCGCCGAAGACGCGCCCGAGGGGCTGTTCGAGAGCGAGGCGGCGGGACTGGCGGCGCTGGCCGGGCGCGGCGCGCTGCGGGTTCCCGCGGCGTTGCATGCGGAGCGGCGGGGCATCGTGATGGAGAACCTGGGCCGCGGCGAGCCGGGCGCCGGCTACTGGTCCCGGCTGGGCGAGGGGCTGGCGGCGTTGCACCGCGAGGCCATGCCGCGCTTCGGCTTCGACGGCGACAACTGGTGCGGCGCGACGCCCCAGAGCAACGCGCCGGACGCCGACGGCCACGCCTTCTTCGCCCGGCGCCGGATCCTGCCGCTGGCCCGGGCGGCCTTCGAGCGGGGCCTTGCGGACCGCGCCGCGCTGGCGCGGCTGGAGCGGATCGCGGACGGCCTGCCGCGCTGGATCCCGCCCATGCCGGCGGCGCTGATCCACGGGGATCTGTGGTCGGGCAACGTGCACTGCGCCGGCGGCGAGCCGGCCCTGGTGGATCCGGCCGCCCACTGGGGATGGGCCGAGGCGGAGCTGGCGATGACCGTCCTGTTCGGCGGCTTCCCCCGCGAGTTCCACGACAGCTACGCCCGGGCCGGGGACATGGCGCCGGACTGGCGCGAGCGGGCGCCGCTGTACAACCTGTACCACCTGCTCAACCACCTGCTGATGTTCGGCGGCGGCTATCTGGAGCCGGTCCTGCGCATCTGCGCACGCTACGCCTCCTGACGGTCACGCCGTCCGGCGCAACGCGCGCAGCGGACTGGAGTTGACCGCGCCCCGGGCCGAGGCCACGCCGAGCCCGGCGATGATCAGCATGCCCAGCGCCGGGCCGGCCAGCCACGCCCAGCGGTGCGGGGAGAATTCCTGCTCGAACATCTCCCGCTGCAGGAAATACAGCAGCGCCTCCGCCCCGGCGGCGGCGATCAGTCCCGCCGCCAGGCCGAGCGCGGCGAATTCCAGCAGCAGGCCGCCCAGGATCAGGCGCCGGCCCGCGCCCAGGGTCCGCAGGACCGCGCTCTCGCGGAAGCGCTCGTCCAGGCTCGCGTTGACGCAGGCCACGAGTACCAGCGCCCCGCACAGCAGCACCAGCGCCGAGATCAGCTCGATGGCCGAGGTCACCTGCGCCACGATGTCGCGGATCTGCCGGATCAGCGCGTCGATCTCGAGCACGACCACGGTGGGGAAGCGCCGCACCAGCTCGTTCAGCAACTCCTTCTGCTCCGGCGCCAGCAGCGCGGTGGACAGGTAGGTGGCGCCCGCCCGGTCGATGGTGCCCGGCGAGAAGATGATGAAGAAGTTCGGCCGCATGTTGTCCCAGCGCACGCTGCGGAAGCTGCTGACCTCGGCGACGACCTCCCGCCGGTTCACCTCGAAGCGCAACTCGTCGCCCAGTTCCAGGTCCAGCCAGCCGGCGTAGTCCCGCTCGACGGACACGTAGCCGGGGACGGCGTCCTCCCCCCACCACCGCCCGGCGGTGACGAGGTTGTCCGGCCCGTCCTCCGACGCTCCGCTGTCCGCCGTCTCGACCAGCCCGCCGCCCTCCTCCTCCTCGGGACGGGGCGCGGGCGGCGCGCCGTTGACGTGGGTGACCCGGGCGCGCACCAGCGGATAGAAGGCGTCGCCGCCGACCCCGTGCTCCTCGAAGAAGGCGCGGATGCCGTCGATCTGCCCGGAGGTGATGT
>CAYSVD010000016.1:0-29044 GCA_964434395.1 uncultured Pseudohongiella sp. | reverse complement strand
AGTGACCCCGGCGAACACCAGCAGACAATGCTCGCGCTGCGGGCACACCGCAAAAGCGAACCGGCCATCGCGGGCCGTGTTCCACTGTCTCGCATGCCATCTCGACATGCATGCGGACCACAACGCCGCGCTGAACATTCTGGCGCGACGCGGGATTTCGGCCTCTGGGACAGGGGCGGCAGGCCGCGGAGGCGGGGGTGAGGGCAAGCGCCCGACAGCGCCCGTCGCCGCCGCGGGGGCAGGACCGCCCCGCGGCGAGATGCGAGCAAAAGATGGTCAATAATAGGCAGGGTGACGCTGCTTCTTTTGATACACAAGCCCCATTACAATGGCCTCCCGGCGTCAGCCGCGCCGTCCGGAGCCTGTCCATGCCGTCGTCCGACCCGACGCCCCCGCCGGAGCGCGGCGGCGCGCTTCGCTTCCCGTCCGCCGCCGGGACGGACGGGTTCGAACCGAGGACGGGGCGCCCGCGGGCGGCGCCGGTCTGACCCGATGGAGTTTCCGCAGCCGCTGCGGGAGGCCGTGCTCGTCAGGCGCTACAAGCGCTTTCTGGCCGACGTCGAGCTGCCGGACGGCGGCGCCCTGACCCTGCACTGTCCGAACACCGGCTCCATGAAGAACTGCCGGGAGCCGGGCAGCCGGGTCTGGTACACCGACTCCGGCGACCCGAAGCGCAAGTATCCGTGCACCTGGCAGATCGTCGAGGTCGGCGGGCGCCCGGTCGGCGTCAACACGGCGCTGGCCAACCGTCTGACGCGCGAGGCGATCGAGGGCGGCGTCGTCGCGCCGCTGGCCGGCTACGGGCGGATCCGCGCCGAGGTGGCCTACGGCGGCCGCGGCAGCCGCATCGACCTGTTGCTGGAGGAGCCGGCGGCCGGGGGCGGTCCGTGCCATGTGGAGGTCAAGAGCGTGAGCCTGGGTCTGGGGGGCGGCCTGGGCGCGTTTCCGGACGCGGTCACCGAGCGCGGGCGCAAGCACCTGCGGGAGCTGACGGCGGTGAAGGCGGCGGGCGGCCGGGCCGTGCTGTTCTTCTGCGTGCAGCACAGCGGCGTGGACACGGTCGTCCCCGCCGACGACATCGATCCGGAGTACGGGCGGCTGCTGCGCGAGGCGGACCGGGCCGGGGTGGAGGTGCTGGCGTACGGGGCGCGCTTCGACCTCGCCCGTTCGCGCGTCGCGTTGGCAAGGCGTCTGGCCGTGAAGCTATGACGGCCGCATCCGGATGCGCGCGACGCCGTCCTTGACGACGCAGGACGCCGCCCGCAGCGACTTGCCCCGGCACGGCCCCGCCACGCAGTAGCCCTCCTCGATGGTGAACAGGGCGCCGTGGGTCGAGCACTGGATCAGGGCGCCGTCGGCATCGAGGAACCGGTCCTCCTCCCACTCCAGCGGCGTGCCGAGGTGCGGGCAGCGGTTCTCGTAAGCGAACAGGCGCCCGTCCTTCTTCACCGCGAACAGGCCCCCGTCCAGCCCCTTCGCGGCGCCCTCCTCGAGCTCGTCGAGACGCAGCAGGACGTCCATCAGTCCAGAGCGCCCGCGAAGTCCGCCAGCAGGTCGCCGGTCTCCTCGAGGCCCACCGAGAAGCGGAGCATGGAGTCGGCGATGTCCATGGCGCGCCGGCGCTCGGGCCCCGCCTCGTGGAAGATCGTGTGGGCCACGGGAATCCCCAGCGTACGCGCGTCGCCCAGGTTGCTGGAGGCGACGACCGTCTCCATCCGGTTCAGCACCTCGAAGCAGTCCGCGCCCTCCGCCAGCTCGATGCTGAACAGGGCGCCGAAGTCCCCGAACAGCCGCCTGGCCCGCTCGTGCTGCGGATGCCCGGGCAGTCCGGGATAGCAGACGCGGCGGACCTTCGGGTGGCGCTCGCAGAACTCCGCCAGCGCCATCGCGCTGGCGCAGGCCCGCCGCATCCGCATGGGCAGGGTCTCCGAGCCCGCCGCCAGGCGGTGGGCCGCCTCCGGCCCGAGGGCGGCGCCCATGTCCCGCAGCCCCTTCTTCCGGATCTGGGCGATGCCCCGGCCCTCCGGCCCGCCGGCGCGGATGCGCTCGTCGATGTTGGGGAAGCCGCTCCAGTCGAACAGGCCGGTGTCGGTGACCGCGCCGCCCAGCGCGTTGCCGTGCCCGCCGATGTACTTGGTCAGCGAATTGAACACGAGGCTGGCGCCGGCCTCCTTCGGCCGGAACAGGCAGGGCGAGGTCATGGTGTTGTCCACGCAGTACAGCAGGCCGCGGTCCCGGCACAGCGCGCCGATGCCCTGGAGGTCGGCGACCTGGGTGACCGGGTTGGCGATGGTCTCGACGAAGACCAGCCGGGTGGCGTCCCGGACCGCTTCGGCGACGCGGGCCGCGTCGGTGGCGTCGACGAAGGACACCGCGACGCCCAGCCGTTCCAGCGTGCCGAACAGGCTGACGGTGTTGCCGAACAGGAACGCGCTGGCGACGAGGTGGTCGCCCTGGCGGAGCAGCGACAGCATGGTCGAGGCGATGGCCGCCATGCCGGTGGCGAAGGCCGCGGTCGCGGCGCCGTCCTCCATGGCGGTGATCCTGTCCTGCAGGGCGGTCACGGTCGGATTGCGCTGCCGGCCGTAGACGTAGCCGTCCCGCTCGCCCTGGAAGACCTCGGCCAGGCGCCGCGCGTCGTCGAAGCCGTAGGCGACCGAGGGGTGGATGGGCTTGTGCAGCGCGCCGTGTTCGGGCCGGCCTCTGCGGTCGGCGTGCAGGCTGGCGGTGAGGAAGCCTTTCTCGGCCATGGCTTTCGATGGAGGCGGCGGGCGCGGCTTTATACACCGGGGCGGCCGGTTTGGAAAGTACATCAAGAGCGGCCGGAAGGGTTCGAAGCGGGGTCTTCCGAAGTTCAAGAGCAAGCGGGCGTGGACAGCAAGCGGATGTGGACGTTGACATGCCGACGGCGGCGGGGGCATGCTCGCGTCCGTCGGCCTTCGGGTCTTTGGGGGAGATCGCATCATGGGGGCAAGATATTCGACGGCGGAGGTGTCCGCCGCCCGGGCGGAGTGGCTGGCCGCTCTCCGGCGGCCTGGCCAGTCCATGTGTTCGGGGACGCTGGAGCATCCGGATGGTCCATCCGGCGGCCGCTGCGCGCTGGGCCATGCCGTCGCGCTGTTCGGTGGCGATGCCCGCCGGACCTCGGACGCCGTTTTTTACATCGATGCCGATCTTGGCGTCGGCTTCAGCGAGATTCTGCCGTCCGATATCGCTAGGCGGCTGGATATCACCCCCCTTGGGTGGTTCGTGAAGCCGCTGGTGTTCTATGACGAGGTGTGCAGGAACATCGCCCATGTCAATGACAAGCTGGATCTGACGTTGCGGGATATGGCGGACGTCCTTGAAGATGAGTTCGCGTCCGGCGGGATGGCCCCTTATGAGGAGCAGACGCGCGCGGATGCTTGCCGAGATGCCGTGAGCTGCATGCGGAGGGGGCGCGCCCGCTTGTTCGATGATGTGCCCGTCGCCGCAGGGGATCTGCGCCTGATGATCCGCGCGGAGTCCATGCTGCCCTTTTATCGCGACGACGGGGCGCTGCTGGCGTATGCGGCCCGCCTGTCCCCTCCCGCCCGCGCGGCGCTGGAGTCCATGCTGGATGTGGGGCGCGTGAAAACGGACGCTCGTCCGGGCGATTGGGATCCTGCGCGGCTCGAAGCCGCGGCGCGGTCGCTGGATGCCGTGTTGCGGCGGACTTCGGCCGTCGATCTCAGGTCGGTGGTGGTGGGGTTTTACGATACGTGGACCGTAACCCGCGCCGGCTCGGGCGCGCCGGCGGCCGCGTCGGCGGGCATCGCCCAAGAGCCGCGCCCGGCCTCTTTGGCGGCGTAGGCGGCGGTCGATCCGGATGGGCGCGCGGGCTGGACGGCGCTTCTGTCGCCGGCCGGCCGCCTGGGGGCGTCTTGGGCGGCGGCGTGACCGGTTGCGGGGGTTTCGATGCCTGGCGGCGGGCCATGCCGCGGCGGTTCGGCGATTTCGCCCTGATGGTCCGCTCCATCATGTTCGTGGTCCGGGACCGGAATGGCGAGGCGGCCATGCGGAAGACCATGGAGCAGTTCGTTCAGGTCTGCCCAGATCGGTCGGTGGCGAAGTCGCTGGCGGACGCCGACCGGTTTCTGGCGCATCCTGAATACGGCTTATTCGCCCGCGAGCGCTGGCCGGAGGCAGGGCTGTGAGCGGCGAAGATGCTCTTGTCGTCGCTCCCGCGGCCAGGCTGGCGGCGCGGGAGCGAGTGAATGCGTTCCTGCGGGCTCAGTCTCCGCCCTGGGATGGGCGGACCTGGTCCCGGTTCGATGCGCTGCTGGATGGGCTACCGGATGAAACGGAGGGGGCTTATGTAGCAAAAGAAGCAACCCCCTAAAATCCCATTTGAATCAAGGGCTAAGGTCGCCTGCGGCAATCCGGATAATCCGCTGAGGGCCTTTGCTTATGGAACCTCTGCAAAAGCCCATTCTGCGCTTTGTCGTGGCTCTTGGGCTGCCATTCCACGGCGATTTCCGGCGCTTACCATCGGCAGACAGGGATTTATGCAGAGGTTCCTCAATCAAGGAAGCGAGTTCAACGCCGCCAGAGCGGCGCGCGGTCTTTCCATGGACGGCAAAACCATCGAGCGGTGCCTGGACATCTTCGGCGACCTGATGATGGTTCGGCGTCTGCATCCGCTCCATACGAATCGAAGCAAACGGTCAAGAAAATCTCCCAAGGTGTATATCCGGGACAGCGGTCTGCTGCATGCGCCGCTTCGGATCCTGAATTATGAGATGTTGACCGTTCCTCCGCATGGTCATCCGCATGCCGGTTCAAGCTGGGAAGGATTCGTGATCGAGAACCTGTTGTCGGTGATGCCCGCATGGACCGAGGAATCCTTCTATCGCGCCGGCGCCGGGGCCGAGATCGATCTGGTGCTGGATTTTCCCGGTCGAGAGCAGAGGTGGGCGATCGACATACAGGCGGGCCGGGATCCCAAACCGTCGAAGGGCTTTTACAGCGCCATTGAGGACGTGAAGCCGGACCGGGCTTTCGTGGTATGCGGCCGGCAGGGTCACCACCCCATGTCGGACAAGGTCGAGGCGATCGATTTGCCGGGCTTGATGCGCATGCTGGCGCACTCTCGGATCGGCGCCGAGCCGATTCCGCAGTAGGTCCGTCTTCGCTCGGTCCGGCGCCCGCTCGAACCCTCACGATCGTTTTGCGCGATCCATCTACGAGCGCGGGATCCGCCGCCTGCCGGTATAATCGGAGCGCGGTCGGCGGGTGGTCCGGTCCGTCATCCAGGCGGCATGCCCTCGCGCGACGCCCGACACGGGGGACGGAGCCATGCCGGCGCGGCGCAAGCCATCCCGAGCCAGGATTCTGAGGGAGGCCGCCCGCTTCCTCGACAAGCGCGGGCGGCGCGCCGCGGAGGCCAACCTGCGCGCCGACCTGGCCATACTGTTCGACGCCCTCGACATCGGCTCCGTCGAGAGCGAATACCCGGTGGACGGCGGCCGCGCCGACCTTTACCTCCCGAACCAGCGAACCTTCATTGAAGCCAAGGCGTCCGGAAAGGCGCGGAACCCGGATGCCGCGCCGGCCGGCGCGAGCGAGTCGCCGCTCCAGCAGCTCGACCGCTACGTGCTGGGCGAGATCGGCCGCGAGATGAGGTGGGGCCATCAGGAGAGGGCCGGATCGACCCGCGGGTGGACCGGCGTACTCACCGACGGCGTCAGCTGGCATGTCCGCCGGTATCCTCACGAAGCGGGCGCCCGGCCCCGGAGCGTCGGGGAGACGCGCATCGAGAAGGGCGACGCGCGGGCGCTGGCCGACCTGATCGAGGAGCTGCTGGGCGAGCGGATCGGCAAGCCGTGGATCCCCGCGAATCCGTCGGCGCTGCTTGAAAAACACAAGAGGGCCATCGACGAGCTGTACGGAAAACGCCCCGCCCGCGCCATGGCGCGGATCGAGACCAAGCGCCGGCTGTGGTTCGACATGATCAAGGCGTCCGGCATGGCCCCGAAGGGAGCGGAGGCGCAGGAGCGCCTGTTCGTCGCCCATTCCTTTTTGGTCGCCGTCGTCCGGCTCGTCCGCGCGACGCGGGACCGCCGCGCCCGGCCCCTTGACGCCGTCAGGGACGGGTTCGCCTCATGGCTCCTCGACCTGGCCCGGGGCGAGCGGTGGGTCAACGAGCTTTGGGAGTCCGTCAGCCGGCACGACTGGGTCAGGCGCCGCTCCGACGTCATCAGGGAGATCTACGAGGATTTCGTGGCCGAGCGCGACCGCAATCTGTTCGGGGAGTTTTACACCCCCGACTGGCTGGCCGAGATGATGGTGCGGGAGGTTCTTGACGACAAATGGCTGGAGCGGTCCATCGAGGCGGCGAAGACGGCGGCGGACGAAGGCGCGGCGCTGGACGGGAGAGGCGTTCTCGACCCCGCCTGCGGCTCGGGGACGTTCCTGTACCACGCCGCGTCGCGGCTGGCGGAGGCGCCCGCGATGAGCGGCCTGACTCCCCGGGAAAGGGCCGACGTCGCGGCCCGCCTCGTCAACGGCATCGACATCCATCCCATCGCCGTCGAGATGGCGAAGGCGAACCTTGTCCGGGCCCTGCCCGCCATGCCGACCGGGGGCGAGTCGGCGTTGCGGATATTCGTGGGGGATTCGCTCCAGGCGGCGGCGAACGGCGAAGGCGACATGTTCGCCCGCGCCGACGGGCACATGCTGCTGCGGACCCCCAGAACCAGGGAGATCATGGTGCCCATGCGGTTCGTCCGCGGCCCGGCCTTCCCCGACCGCATGCGCCGGCTGGTGGCGGCCGCGGCGGAAGGGAAGGGATTGCCCCGAGCGTTGCGAAGGGCATGTCCCGGTCCGGAGCTCGCGGAGTGCCACCGGCAGCTTTCCGAGGCCATCGAGATCGAAGGAAACTCCGTGTGGACTTGGTACGCGATCAACATGGCCGGCCCGCACCTGCTGGCGGAGCGCAAGGTCGACCGCATCGTGGCGAATCCCCCGTGGGTGAAGCTGGCCGAGATACAGGTGCGGGACAGAAAACGGATGATGGAATCGCTGGGTGAGACCTTGGGCCTGCAGGTGGGAGGGAAGCAGGCGCCGCATCTCGATATCGCGTCCCTGTTCATCCTCCGCGCCAGAGAACTCTACATGGTCCGCCGGAAAAGAACCCCGGCGGTCTGGCTGGTGAAGAAGGCCGCTCTGCGGGCCGGGAATTGGGAGGCGTTCCGGACCCTGCGGGAAAACGTCGTCGTCCAGACCGTCGATCTGGAAAGGCTGGCGCCTTTCGGCGGCGGGGACGCGAGGCGCTCGTGCCTGCTGATGGAGCACCGAAAGCTGCGCGCCGCCGACCGGTCCGGCGCTCCGTCCTTGGCGGCCGGAGTCCGGCCCGGCGCGAAAAAACCGGCGCCGGTGGAGCGGTGGCCGGAGGTCAAGAGGAGGATCGCCTTCGCGGAGGCGCCCGCGCCGTTTCCCCGGTCCCCGTCCGCGTACGCCGCGCCCGGGCGCCGGTTCCGCCAAGGGGCGACGGTCACCCCCGGCGTGCTTCTGACGGCGGACCGCGTCCGTCCCGCGGGGCCGGGCCTGTCCCGCGTCGAGACCCGGCGGTCCTCCCACCACCCCTGGAACACGGTGCCGCCCCAGACCGGCGACGTGCCGGAGGCGTGGGTGACGCCGCTCCTGCATTCGGGCGGCCTGTTGCCGTTCGTCGCGGATTCCGGAACCCGGTGGGGCATCGTGCCGGTGGACGGCGCGGGCCGCCTCCATCCCGATCCCGCCGGGGAGTGCGCCTTCTGGAGGGAACTGGACGAGATCTACGAGACCGAGGGAGGCCTGGGAAAGGGCACACCCAAAACGCTGATGGGACAGATCGACCATCTCGGCAAGGCATCGATGCAGCTGCCCCTGCCAGGAAAAGGCGCCGGCGACAGCGCCGGCGGGACCATGGTGCTGCACCCGGCGTCCGGCGACATCATGCGCGCCGCCCGGGTCCGCCCGGGCGCGGGCCTGGTGGACGCCGGACTGTACTGGCGCGTTTTCGACTCCGAAAGCGAAGCGGGCTATCTGACCGCGGTGCTGAACGCTCCCTGCCTGCGCAGGGCGTTCTTCGACAGCCGGGGCAGCGGCCGGCACTTCAACCTGGATCCATGGCGCAACGTGCCGGTCCCCGCCTTCGACCGGTCCCGGGCCGCCCACAAAAGGCTCGCCGCGCTGTGCGGAAAGGCGGAGGCGCTCGCCGCCCGCGCGCTGGAGGAGAGCCGGGGCTCCGGGCGGAACTTGGGGCAGCAGGGCCTGTCCCGGCTGATCCGGGACAGGCTGTCTGAAAGCGATGTCGGGCGGGAGATCGACGCCGTCTGCCGCCGCCTGCTGCCGCGGCACGCCGACCGGGACGGGCGGTAGGCCGGCCCGGGGTTCGGAACCGCCCGCGCCACAGCCCGCGCGGCATGCGGGCCCTTCGCGTCCCTGGTGTGGCAAAATGGGCGCGACAGCCCCCGGCCCCGGGGAGATCGGCCCCATGAAAGAGCATCATCCGGACGGAAACGCCGCCGCCGCCGGTTTTCCGGCGCGGTCGGCATGCGTGCTGGCGCTGGCGGCGTTGCTGGCCGCCTGCGCGTCGCGGTCGTCGCCCGAGGCCGGACGGGACGGCGGGGATGCGGCCGGGCAGGCGGCGCGGGGGGCCGCCGAACAGCCCGAGCCGGCCGCGGAGCGCCGGCGGGAGGCGGAGGCGGCCGAGCGGGCCCGCCGGCGGGCGGAGCGGGAGTCGGCCGAAGCGGCCGAAGCGGCCGAGGCGGCGCGGCGCGAGCGGGATGCGGTCGAGCGGGCGCGGCGGGCGGCGCTCGCCGCGGCCGGACGGGACCGGCGGGACAAGCTGGCGCGCATCGAGGCGTTGGAGCGGCGGGTCGCGGCCCTGCGCGAGGACGCCGAGACCCGCGAGGCGGCCGTAGCGTTGCTGCGGGAGGCCGTCGCCGCCGCCGAGGAGCTGCTGGACGCCCTGGTCGCCGAGCGGGCGAAGTACGCCGGTGCGGACGCTGCCGGCGAACCCGCCGCGCCGCTGGCCAAAGACCGGATTGCCGAGCTGCAGGCGCGCCGGGACGAGATGCTAAGGCGCGTGGACCGGTAGCCCGCCGGTTCCGGGCCGTTCCGCGGACGCCCGCGACAAGACGCCCGTCCGCGACAAAACAAAACGCCACAAAACGCCCTCCGGTTATGTCCGGGGCGGCCCGCCGTGGTACAATGCCCCCTTTTGACTTCGCGTCAACCACCTTGAGGGAGAGAGGGGCAAATGTCGCAAATAACGATAACGCTGACCACGGTGCTGTCGCTGCTCGGGCTCGGCATCGCGTTCTACTACATGAGGCGGGTGACCGCCGTGCCGCTGGACTTGGGGCTCGAGCCGGAGCGGGGCGCCCGGCTGAAATTCATCCACGGCGCCATCGCCCGGGGCGCCATGGCGTTCCTGAAGCAGGAGTACCGCTTCCTGGCCGTCTTCATGGCGGCCTTCGCCCTGCTGATCGTCGTCCTGATCGACGATGCCCACACCCCCGACGTCCGCGAGGGCATCTACACGGCGATCGCCTTCCTGTTCGGCGGCGCCATATCCATCGCCTCCGGCTACATCGGCATGAAGGTGGCCACCCAGGGCAACGCCCGGACCACCGTGTCCGCCAAGCGCAGCATCGCCGAGGCCTTTCGGGTCGCCATCAACTCCGGCGCGGTCATGGGCTTCGCGCTGGTCGGCCTGGCCACGCTGGGGCTGGTGCTGATCTACGTGGTCATGAACTACCTGCTGGCGGACCTGGCCGCCGAGAACAACTACGTGCTGATGGAGGTGATCGCCGGCTTCGGCCTGGGCGGCTCCACCATCGCCCTGTTCGCCCGGGTCGGCGGCGGCATCTTCACCAAGGCGGCCGACGTGGGCGCCGACCTGGTCGGCAAGGTGGAGCAGGGCATCCCCGAGGACGATCCGCGCAATCCGGCGGTGATCGCCGACAACGTGGGCGACAACGTGGGCGACGTGGCGGGCATGGGCGCGGACCTTTTCGGCTCCTGCGCCGAGAGCACCTGCGCGGCCATGGTGATCAGCGCCATCGCCTTCGCCGCCGACCCCAACGCCCTGCTCTACCCGATCCTGATCAGCGCCGTGGGCATACCGGTCAGCCTGATCGCCAAGCTGCTGGTGACGGTCCGCGTCGAGGAGGACGTGGCGCCGGCGCTGATGAAGCTGCTGATCTACTCCAGCGTACTGATGGCGGTCGTGATGTTTTTCTTCACCATGGCGCTGGTGCCCGAGTTTTTCGAGCTCAACGGCGAGCAATACACCAACATGGGCGTGTACTGGTGCTTCCTGTCGGGGCTGGTCGCGGGCCTGGCGGTCGGCCTTTTGACCGGCTACTACACGTCGGAGAACTACGCTCCGGTCAGGGAAGTGGCCAAGTCCTGCGAGACCGGGGTCGCCACCAACGTCATCTACGGCCTGGCGCTGGGCTACAAGAGCACCGTGCTGCCGTACATCGCCATCGCCGTGAGCATCTTCGTCTCCTGGGGGCTGGCCGGCATGTACGGCGTGGCCATCGCCTCGCTCGGCATGCTGGGCACGCTGGTCATCGCGCTGATGATCGACGCGTACGGTCCGGTCGCGGACAACGCCGGCGGCATCGCGGAGATGGTGGGTCTGGAGAAGGAGGTGCGCCAGCGCACCGACATCCTGGATTCGGCCGGCAACACCACCGCCGCCATCGGCAAGGGCTTCGCCATCGGCGCCGCCATACTGACCTCGCTGGCGCTGTTCGCCGCCTTCATCACCGCCGCGGGCAACCTGCGCGGCGAGGCCATCGCCATGGACCTGCTGGATCCGCTGGTGTACACCAGCGTGTTCATCGGCGCGGTGCTGCCGTTCCTGTTCACCGCCATGACCATGAAGTCGGTCGGCAAGGCGGCCTTCGACATGATCGAGGAGGTGCGGCGCCAGTTCAAGAACATCCCGGGCATCATGGAGGGCACCGGCGAGCCCGACTACGCCCAGTGCGTCGCCATTTCGACCCGGGCGGCGCTGCGGGAGATGATCGCCCCCGGCGTGCTGATCATGGGCACGCCGCTGGTGGCGGGCTTCCTGTTCGGCGTCGAGGCCGTGGCCGGCGTCCTGGCCGGCTCGCTGGTCGCCGGCGGAGTGCTGGCGATCGCCTCGTCGAACAGCGGCGGCGCCTGGGACAACGCCAAGAAGTACATCGAGGCCGGCCACCACGGCGGCAAGGGGTCCGACGAGCACAAGGCGGCGGTGGTCGGGGACACGGTGGGCGACCCGCTGAAGGACACCTCCGGCCCCTCCCTGAACATCCTGATCAAGCTGTCGGCGATCCTGAGCCTGGTGTTCGCCCCGTTCTTCGTCCAGTGGGGCGGCGTCCTGCTGGGATAGGCGCGCGGCGCGCGGATCCGGGAACCTAGGATCCGCGCCGGCGCTCGAAGTGGAACAGCACCCACTCCCGGCGCTCGGTCGCCGCGCCGTCCGGCGGGCTGGTCCAGCGGATGAGGACGGTCTCCGCGCACTGGTAGATGCGGAAGGTGTCGGTGTCCTCGATGATCAGGTTGCGCACGGACGGATGCAGGGTGTGGTTCGAAACCTCCGCCAGCCGCCAGCCGCCCGACAGGGTGCGCGCGATGCACTCGTTGTCCCCGAGCAGGTCCACGTAGTCCAGCTCGGCGTCGGCGTAGCCGCCGGCCGGGATCGGGAGGTCGAGCGCGACATCGACGCGCCGTCCGTCCTCGGCGGCCTTCAGGAAGCTGACGGAGCGGAGCCGCACGTCCCCGCCGGTGCGGTTGTGGGCGATCAGGCGCAGGCCGTCGAGCGTGTCGCCGCCCCAGGCCGGCGAGGAGAACGCGAACTTGACCGCGGCGTCTTCTTGCGCGGCGCCGGACGGGGCGGCCCACAGCAACAACAGCGGCGGCAGCAAGAACCGGCATCGAAACGGCATGGCTGGATCCTGTCCGGGCGGCGCGGTTTCCCTTCGGGCCAAGCATAGTGGATAATCAAGGCCGTTCCCAACGGCCGCGCCCGGACATCCCGCATCTTGGAAAAGCTCCGCGACATCAAGCACATCGTCTGCATCGCCTCGGGCAAGGGAGGCGTCGGCAAGTCGACCACGGCGGTGAACTTGGCGCTGGCCCTGCGGCGCCTGGAAAAGCGCGTGGGGTTGCTGGACGCCGACATCTACGGCCCCTCCATCCCGCTGATGATGGGGGCGGCGGGCGCCCGTCCCGAGATCAGGGAGGGGCGCCGCATGGCGCCGGTGGAGGCTCACGGGATCGAATGCAACTCCATGGGCTTCCTGGTGGACCCGGACACCGCCGTGGTCTGGCGCGCGCCCATGATCATCTCCGCGTTCAACCAGATCCTGCGCGACACCGCCTGGTCCGGCCTCGACTGCCTGATCGTCGACATGCCCCCCGGCACCGGCGACATCCAGCTCAGCCTCGCCCAGTCGGTGCGGGTCAGCGGCGCGGTGATCGTCACCACGCCGCAGGATGTCGCGCTGCTGGACGCCCGCAAGGGCATCGAGATGTTCCGCAAGGTCGGAGTGCCGGTGCTGGGCGTGGTCGAGAACATGGCCGTCCACGTCTGCCCGCAGTGCGGCCGCCAGGAGGCGGTGTTCGGCTCCGGGGGCGGGGAAAAGCTGTCCCGGCAGTACGACACGGAGGTCATCGGCCGCCTGCCGCTGGACATCGTCATCCGCGAAACGACGGACGGCGGCGAACCTGTGGTAGCATCGGACCCTGCGCATCCGGCGGCCGCGGCCTATCTCGAGCTGGCCCGGAACCTGAGCGGGCGGCTGGACGCCGCGCCGGCGGAGCGGGCCGACGGCCCGGCCATCACGGTCAGCGACGACTGACCCGGAAGGCGGGCCGGCGGGCGGCGGACCGACAAGACCAAAAGGGGGGCGAACCACCTTGGACGCGGCGAACGAATTCCTGATCTTCCTCGACGGCTTTCTGGGCGGCTCGTTCTGGTTTCCGTACCTGTTGATGGGGGTGGGCGTGTTCTTCACGCTCTACCTGAAGTTCCCCCAGATCCGCTATTTCCGGCACGCCATCGGGGTGACGTCCGGCAAGCACGACAAGGAGGGCGCGAAGGGGGACACCACCCACTTCCAGGCGCTGTCGACCGCCCTGTCCGGCACGGTGGGCACCGGCAACATCGGCGGCGTCGCCCTGGCGCTGCACCTCGGCGGCCCGGCGGCCCTGTTCTGGATGTGGATGACGGCCTTCTTCGGGATGACCACCAAATTCGTCGAGGTGACCCTGTCCCACAAGTACCGCAGCCAGACGGCGGACGGGACCATGTCGGGCGGCCCCATGTACTACATGGAGAAGGGGCTGAAAATCAAATGCCCCGAACGGCTTGGCGCTGTGCTTCCGCCCCGCATCATGCGCTACGTGGAGAAAGATGGGTTGCTGAACATGAAATGGCTGGCGGTGATTTTCGCCATGGCCACCGTGCTCAGCTCCTTCGGCACCGGCAACCTGCCCCAGATCAACAGCATCGCCTCGGGGCTGGAGAGCACTTTCTCGCTGGACCCGCTGGTCACCGCCAGCGTGCTGACTTTCTTGCTGGCGCTGGTCGTCATCGGCGGCATCACGCGCATCGCCAAGGTGGCCGCCGCTATCGTGCCCACCATGGCGGTCATTTACCTGGTCGGCGCGTTCGCGGTCATCATCCCCAACGCCGGCAACATCCTGCCGTCTTTCGCCGCCATCTTCAGCGACGCCTTCACCGGCTCGGCGGCGACCGGCGGCTTCCTCGGCGCCACATTCGCCTACGCCTTCAACCGCGGCGTCAACCGGGGGCTGTATTCCAACGAGGCGGGGCAGGGCTCCGCGCCCATCGCCCACGCCTCCGCCCGCACCGACGAGCCGGCGGACGAGGGCATGGTGGCGATCCTCGAGCCGTTCATCGACACGATCGTGATCTGCACGGTGACCGGCCTGGTGATCCTGTCCTCGGGCGTGTGGACCGAGAAGTTCAGGAATGAGTTCCAGCGGGCCGACATGCACTTCGTCGCCGGCGCCTACGACGAGTCCAGCCGGACCGACATCGGCGAGCTGTTCTCCTATCTCAACAACGACGCGACCGGGGCGGAGAGGTACAACGGCCCGGTGCGGCTGGAGCGGGGCCGCGCGGTCAACGAGGCGGACTTCACGCTGCTCAACGCCCGCTCCTTCGCCGAGGACGTGCTGTACGTCCGCGGCGGGGAGCCGGTGACCGGCACGGTCATGGTCGCCGACGGCAGGCTCGAGGACGACGCCATCGTGGTGACTGGGGAGTCCCTGCTGCACTCGGTGCCTCTGACCACCCAGGCCTACACCCGAGGGCTGTTCGGCGAATACGGGCAGTACATCGTGTCGATCGGGTTGATGCTGTTCGCGTTCTCGACGGCGATCGCCTGGTCCTACTACGGCGACCGGGCCATGATCTACCTGCTGGGTCCGAAATCGGTGCTCCCGTACCGCATCGTCTACGTCACCGGATTTTTCTATGCGGCGCTGGCGGACACCACCATCGTTTGGAACGTGGCTCTGATCACCATCGTGCTGATGACCGTGCCGAACCTCATCGGCATCCTGCTGATGCATCGGGAGATGAAGCGGACGGTCGACGACTACTGGGAGCGGACCGGCCGCGGCCGCGCGGCTAGCGCGCCGCCGCATCCTCCGGCAACCTGATGTCCCGCACGATCGCCTGGACCTCGGCGGGCGGGGCGGGGGTGAAGCGGGCCACCGCCAGCGCCGCCGCCAGATTCACCAGCGCGCCCATGGCGCCGATGCCCTCCGGCGAGATGCCCAGCAGCCAGCCGTCGGCGTTGTCGGCGGCCGGATCGACGGTCTTGAAGTAGACGATGTAGGCGGCGGTGAAGACGAAGCCGGCCGCCATGCCGGCGATCGCGCCGTGCCGGTTCATGCGCCGCTGGAAAATGCCCAGCACGATGGCGGGAAAGAAGGACGCGGCGGCGAGCCCGAAGGCGTAGGCGACGACCTGGGCCACGTAGGCGGGCGGATTGATGCCCACGTAGCCCGCCACGAGGACGGCGGCGAAGATGGCGATCCGGGCGCACAGCAGCTCCTGCCGGTCCGTGATGTTCGGCAGGAAGCTTCGCTTCAGCAGGTCGTGGGCGACCGCCGTCGAGATCACCAGCAGCAGGCCGGCGGCCGTGGACAGGGCGGCCGCCAGCGCGCCGGCGGCCACCAACGCCACCACCCAGTTGGGCAGGCCCGCGATCTCGGGGTTGGCCAGCACCATGATGTCCCTGTTGACCTCGAGCTCGTTGCTTTCCGGGTCGCCGGTGTAGGCGATCCTGCCGTCGCCGTTCCTGTCGGTGAACGAGATCAGGCCGGTGGTCTCCCACTTGGTGAACCATTCGGGCGCCGCCGCGTACTCGGCGTCGCTGACCGTGCTGATCAGGTTGGTGCGGGCGAACGCCGCCACCGCCGGCGCGGTGGTGTACAGGACCGCGATGAACGCCAGCGCGTAGCCGGCCGAGCGCCGCGCGGCGCGCACGTCGGGCACCGTGAAAAACCGGATGATGACGTGGGGCAGGCCGGCGGTGCCGAGCATCAGCGCCGCGGTGATGAAGAACACGTCATGGGTGGCGCGCTGGCCCTCGGTGTAGACCGCGAAGCCCAGCTCCTCGCTCATGCCGTCCAGCCGGTCCAGCAGGTAGCCGCCGCCGAAGGCATCCGTCAGCTGGGCGCCGAAGCCGATCTGGGGGACGGGAACGCCGGTCATCATGATGGAAATGAAGACCGCCGGGACCATGAAGGCGAAAATCAGCACGCAGTACTGCGCCACCTGCGTGTAGGTGATGCCCTTCATGCCGCCCAGCACGGCGTAGAAGAAGACGATGGCCATGCCGATGACGACGCCGGTGGTGATGTCGACCTCCAGAAACCGGGAGAAGACGATGCCCGCCCCCTGCATCTGGCCGCACACGTACACGAACGAAATGGCGATGGCGCAGAACACCGCGATCAGCCGGGCCGCGCGGGAGTAGTAGCGGTCGCCGATGAAGTCGGGCACCGTGTACTTGCCGAACTTGCGCAGGTACGGGGCCAGCAGCAGGGCCAGCAGCACGTAGCCGCCGGTCCAGCCCATCAGGTAGAAGGCGCCGTCCCGCCCCAGGAAGGAGATCAGCCCCGCCATGGAGATGAACGAGGCGGCGGACATCCAGTCGGCCGCCGTCGCCATGCCGTTGGCCACGGGCGGCACATGGCTGCCGGCGACGTAAAAGTCGCCGGTGGAGCCCGCCCGCGAGCGGATGGCGATGATCACGTACAGGCCGAAGGTGAAAAACACCAGCGCCGCCGTCCACAGCTGCACGCTCATCGGGGGCCGGCCTCCCCCTCCCCGGCGTCCCGGTCGGACGCGTCCCGCCGGTAGCGGTCGTCGAGCCGGTCCATCAGGCGGATGTAGGCGAAGATCAGGACGATGAAGACGAAGATCGCGCCCTGCTGGGCGATCCAGAATCCGAGCTTGAAGCCGCCGAGCCGCACCGCGTCCAGCGCGTCGGCCAGCAGGATGCCGCCGCCGAAGGAGACCAGGAACCACACGCTCAGCAACGACAGGACGATGCGGATGTTGGACTTCCAGTACTCGCGGGCGCGGCGTTCGGACATGGCGGGGCCTCGGCTGTCGCGGGGATCATCCGGCCGCCGGCCGCGGCCGGCGGCGCAGCATACACCAGCCGGGCGCGGACCGGCGCATCGTCGGCGCGGTCACAGGTAAAAGACCTGGGCCAGGCCCAGGAACACGAAGAAGCCGACGGAGTCGGTGATCGTGGTCAGCGCCACGGAGCCGGCCAGCGCGGGATCCGCCCGCATGCGCTTGAGGATCAGCGGCAGCCAGGCGCCGGCCAGGGCGGCGGTCACCAGGTTGATCATCATGGCCGCGGCGATGACGTAGCTGAGCCGCGCGTCCCGGTACCACAGGAAGGCGATGATGGCGATCATCGCCGCCCACAGCGCCCCGTTGAGGCCGGCCACGCCCAGCTCGCGGACCAGCAGCCAGCGGCTGTTGGAGGGCCCGATGTGCCCCAGGGCCAGCGAGCGGATCACCAGGGTGAGGGTCTGGATGCCGGCCACCCCGCCCATGTTGGCGACGATCGGCATCAGCACCGCGAGATACACCACGCGGTCGAGCGTGTCCTGAAACAGGAAGATGACCAGCGAGGCCAGCACCGCCGTCATCAGGTTGACCCCCAGCCACAGGGCGCGGCGCCGCGCGGTCTTCACCACCGGCGCGAAGGTGTCGTCCTCCTCGTCGAGGCCGGCCATGCTCATCAGCGAATGCTCCGCGCTGTCCCGGATGACGTCCACGACGTCGTCGATGGTGATCCGGCCGAGTAGCTTGCCGTCGCCGTCGACGACCGGCGCCGACACCCAGTCGTGTTGCTCGAACAGCCGGGCCACCTGGGCGGCGGGCATGTCGACGGGGATGGCCTCTATGTCCTCGTGCATGACGTCCCGCACCGAAACGCCCGGGTCCGACACCAGCAGCTCCCGCAGGGGCAGGATGCCCAGGAAGGCGTCGTCCCGGTCCACCACCAGGACGTTGTCGGTCATCTCCGGCAGGCTGGCGTGGCGGCGCAGGTAGCGCAGCACCAGCTCGACGGTGTGGTTGCGGCGCACGGTGATGGTGTCCGTGTTCATCAGCCCGCCCGCCGTGTCCTCGTCGTACGACAGGATCGACTCGACCCGCTGGCGGTCCTGCCGGTCCATCGCCTTGAGCACCTGCGCGGTGACCTGCCGGGGCAGCTGCTGCAGGATGTCGGCCAGATCGTCGGTTTCCAGCCCTTCGGTCAGCTCGACCAGCTGCCGGGCGCTGAGCCCGCTCAGCATCTCGTGCTGCAGATCCTCGTTCAGGTACTGGATGACCTCGCCCTCGGCGTCCTTGTCGATCAGTTGCCAGAGCACGCTGCGGGTCTTGGGCGGGGAGGACTCGAGCAGGCGGGCGATGCCGGCCATCGGCAGCGTCTTGATCAGTTGCCGCACCTGGTACAGGGACCCGCTGCCGATGGCCTCGCTCAGCTCCAGCGCGTGGTCTTTCCTGATGTTCGATCCGGCGGTCTGGGACATGCGCTCTGCCAACGGGACGCGGGTTTTTTTTTCGGTCCGCGCGGCGGCCCGGCCCGGCCGCGCGGGCGGCATTGTATCGTCAATCGCGGGCCGGTCAAAACGGCGCGGACCGGTGTCGCGGGTCGGGCTTGTGTCCACCTTGTAGCCGGCCTTGTAGCTGGCCTTGTTGACACATGGACGGCGGTTTCGTAGAATTTCCTCATGACCCGGCCCAACTGGAAAAACCGCACGCTGTTCCGCGGGGACAATCTGGCCTTTCTACGCGCCATGAACAGCGGCTCCGTCCATCTGATCGCCACGGACCCGCCCTTCAACAAAGGCCGCGATTTCCACGCCACGCCGGACAGCCTCGCCGCCGGCGCGAAGTTTCAGGATCGGTGGTCTTGGGAGCGCGATATCCATCAGGAATGGATAGACCAGATCACGGACGACTATCCGCGGTTGATGGAGGCGATCGAAAGCGCCCGCTACGCGCATTCCCACGGCATGGGCGCATATATGTGCTTCATGGCCGTTCGTTTGTTGGAGATGCATCGGATACTCCGCGACGACGGCACGATCTACCTTCACTGCGATCCGACCGCCAGCCATTACCTGAAGGCGGCGATGGACGCGATTTTCGGCTGGAGGAATTTCGGGAACCACATCATCTGGCATTACCGAGGGGCCGGCGTGCCGAAAGACGGTTTCGCGCGGCGGCATGACGTTGTGCTGCGCTACGCGAAGAAAATCGGGAAACATCACTTCGACCCGGATCCGGCCCGTCAGCCCTATGCCAGCGCCACCGTGGAAAGGTTCAGCCGCTATATCGGCAATGTGCGAGGGAAGTCGGATTACGGCCAGCAGTCGCTCAACCCGCTGGGCAAGCATCCGGACGATGTAATAACGGATATTCAGCCGGTCGCTCCGTCATCCAAGGACCGTGTCGGGTTTCCGACGCAGAAGCCGCTGCAGCTTTATGAGCGGCTTATCGCCACCAGCAGCCGGAAAGGGGATGTCGTGTTGGATCCTTTCGCCGGGTGCGCCACCACCTTGGTGGCCGCCGAACTTCGCGGCCGGCAATGGGTGGGGATGGACATATGGGACGAGGCGCCGGACGTGGTTGTGGAGCGGCTGAACCGCGAAGGGCTGTTCAAGCCCAAGAAGACAAGGCGCGCGGCGCCGGGACAGCAGAACTATCTGTTCGCCAAAGATTTCACGTTCACGTCCAAGGTTCCGGAACGAACCGACGACGGACAGACATCCTCGCCGTTCCTGCGGGTGAAGCAACGCTTCAAGGAACCCGCCGGACCGAAGATGAGCAGGGAGGAGATGCGCGATCACCTGCTGGAGCAGCACGGTTCGAAATGCCAAGGATGCGACAGGCTGTTCGACGATCCGCGCTATCTGGAACTGGACCACAATACCCCGCGGTCCGACGGCGGCCTGAACCACATAACGAATCGGATCCTGCTGTGCGGTCCGTGCAATCGACTGAAAAGCAACCAGTACACGCTGTCCGGCCTTAGACGGCTGAACAGGAAACTCGGCCACATGGCGAGCGGCGGCGGAAAAACCCCGGCCGGATCCTGACGGTCCGGCGCGCTATTCCGCCTCGTCGAAACGGTTGTTGATCAGCGCGATCACCTTTTTGAGCGCCTCCTGCTCGTCCGGCCCCTCGATGACGATGTTCAGCCGGGCGCCTTTGACCGCCGCCAGCATCATCAGCGCCAGAATGCTCTTGCCGTCCACCATCTTGTCCTGGCCGATCTGCACGTTGCTGGCGAACGAGGCGGTCAGCCGCGCCAGTTTGGATGCGGCCCGCGCGTGCAGACCCGCCTTGTTGACGATCTCCACCTCGGCCCTCACCATGACGGAGCCCCCGCTTTCGGCCCCAGCTCGCGGTGGCGGACCTGGCTGCGCGCGCCGTCGGCGGAAAACTCCCGGCGCAGCTTTTCGCACAGGTACACCGAACGGTGCTGGCCGCCGGTGCAGCCCAGCGCGACGCTGAGGTGGCTCAGGTTGTTCTCCTCGAAACTGGGCACCCACCGCTTCAAAAACCGGCTGATGTCGCCGTACATGTCCCTGACCGCCCGCTCGCCCTCGAGGAAATCCGCCACCTCCCGGTCCAGCCCGGTCAGCGAGCGCAGCGGGGCGTGCCAGAAGGGGTTCGGCAGGCAGCGCACGTCGTAGACGATGTTGGCGTCCGCGGGGACGCCGTGCTTGTAGCCGAACGACTGGAACAGCAGCTCCAGGCCGGCGTCCCGGCCGTCCACGATCCGGCGCCGGATGGTTTCGCGCAGGGCCTGCAGGGACATGCCGCTGGTGTCGATGACCAGCCCGGCGCGCGTCGCCAGCGGCTCCAGCAGCTGCGACTCCTTGTCGATCGCCTCCGTCAGCCCGACGGTCTCCGAGGACACCGGGTGCTTGCGCCGGCTTTCGGTGAAGCGCCTGAGCAGGGTGTGGCTGTTGGCGTCGAGGAAAATGATTTCCGTGGACAGGTCCTGCCGTCCCAGCTCCTCGATGATGTCCGGAGCCCGTTCAAGGTCGAGCGAGCTGTTTCTGGCGTCGATGCTGACGGCCACATTGGCCGCATCGGCGGCGGCCTCGGAAATCCTGCCGGCGAGCGCGGGCAGCAGGCTGGCGGGGAGGTTGTCGATGCAGTAGTAGCCGCGGTCCTCGAGGAAATGCAGCACGGAGCTTTTCCCCGAACCGGACCTCCCGCTGATGATCGTGAGTTTCATGGTTCGCGGCGGTCAGGAGCCAGTGGCCGCATTGTACAACTCTTCGTCGTTGCTTGTCCGCCGCAGGCCGCGGCAAAATTCGTCGTCCTGGAACCGCTCGGCCAGCATCGACAGCACCCGCACATGCTCATCGGCTTTCCGCTCGGGCACGATCAGCACGAACAGGACATCCACCGGCCGGGCGTCGATGGCGTCGAAATCCACCGCCGCATCCAAGGTGATCAGGCTGCCGACGATGTCCGCGCACAGGGGCACGCGGCAGTGGGGGATGGCGATCCCCTTGCCCAGGCCGGTGCTGCCGAGTTGCTCCCGGGCCGTCAGCGCGTTGTACACGGCGCCGGTGTCCAGCGTCTCGCTCTGGCCGGCCAGCAACTCGCTGACGCTGGACAGCACGCGCTTCTTGCTGGCCCAGTCCATGCGGCAGCGGCAGCGATCGGGGATCAGTATGTCTTCGAGTCGCATGCGTGCGGCTTCCCTGTCGCGCGGCCGTCGGGCGGGCGGCCGGGGGCGCGGGCGGGCGGTCACCCGGCCAGGCGTTTTCGTTCGTTGGACGGCGGAATGGACATCGATTCCCGGTATTTGGCGATGGTGCGCCGGGAGATCTTGATGCCCATGGCCTCCAGCAACTTCGTGATCCTGCTGTCGCTCAGCGGCTTTCCGGAGTTCTCCGCCGCGACGATTTTCTTGATGATGGCGCGGATCGCGGTGGAGGAGCACTCGCCGCCCTCCGCGGTCGGCACGCGGCTGGAGAAAAAATACTTCAGCTCGAAAATCCCCCGCGGCGTGTGCATGTATTTCTGCTTGGTCACCCGCGAGATGGTGGACTCGTGCATGTCGACCGCATCGGCGATGTCGTGCAGGACGAGCGGCTTCATGGCCTCCTCGCCGCGCTCCAGGAAGTCCCGCTGCCGCTCCACGATGCGGGTGGCGACCTTCAGCATGGTCTCGTTCCGGCTCCGCAGGCTTTTGATGAACCAGCGGGCCTCCTGCAGGTTGTCCCGCAGGTAGCTGTTGTCGGGGCTGTTGTCGGCCCGCTTGACCAATGCGGCGTACTGGTCGTTGATCCTGATTTTCGGCGCGGTCTCGGGGTTGAGCCGGACGGTCCACTGGCCGGTTTCATGCTGTTTGCTGACGATCACGTCAGGCACCACGTAGGCCGCCGCGGACGGCGCGATGGCGGCGCCGGGCCGCGGATCGAGCCCCTCGATGACCGTGATCGCCGCTTTCAGCTCCGGCTTTTTGAGGCGCGTCCGGCGCATCAGCTGCGCGTAGTCCCGGCAGCCCAGCAGGCTCAGATGGTCCCGGACGATCCGCCGGGCGTTCCGCACCGCCGCGGGATCGGCCGGATCCTCGATGTGGGCCAGCTGGACCAACAGGCATTCGGCGAGATCCCGGTAGCCCACGCCCACCGGGTCGAACTGCTGTATGCGGTGCAGCACCGCCTCCACCTCGTCCGACTCCACTTCCATGGCGGGGTCGAAGCCGGAGCGGATCGATTCGACGTCCGCGGCCAGCTGGCCGTTGGCGTCTATCGCGTCGATGAGGGCGATGGCGATGGCCTTGTCGCGGCCGGACATCGGCGTGAGGTTCAACTGCCACAGCAGGTGGTCGCCGAGGGTCTCGGCGGCGGCGTCGCGGGACTCGAAGTCCGCCGCCTCCGGGTCGGGCGGCGGCGCGGGGGCGGCCGCGACCGGATAGATGTCCTCCCACTCGCTGTCGACGGAAAGCACACTGGGAATCCGCTCCTCCCAGGCGGCGTCGTGGCCGTTCAGCTCGTCCTCCTCGTCCTGCCCGGCGGGCTCGCCGTCGTCCGCGGGCTCCTCGACGGCGCCGTCCTCCCCTTCGTCCTCGTCCACTTCCAGCATCGGGTTGGTCTCGAGGGCCTGGCGGATTTCCTGCTGCAGGTCCAGCGTGGACATCTGCAGCAGGCGGATGGCCTGCTGCAGCTGCGGCGTCATGGTCAGCTGCTGGCCCAGCTTGAGCTGCAGGGACATCTTCATGGGCGGGGCATCCCGGCGCCGGCCCCGGGGAGGGAGCGGGCCGCCGCCGCGGGGATTGTCGGTCCCTTTCGCTTCATGATCGCCTCCGGCCGCATGGCCGCCGAAACGGGTCCGGCTCCACGGGGTGACGCGGCGGGATTATAGCAAAGACCGTCGCCGGCGGGGCTAGATGGTGAACTGTTCGCCCAGATACACCTGCCGGACCCGCTCGTCGCCGAGGATGTCGGCGGCGCTCCCTTCGGCGATCACCCGCCCTTCGCTGACGACGCAGGCCTTCTCGCAGATGTCCAGGGCCTCGCGGACGTTGTGGTCGGTCAGCAGGACGCCGATGCCGCGCGACTTGAGGTGCGCGATGATCTGTTTGATGTCGGTGACCGAGATCGGGTCCACGCCAGCGAAGGGCTCGTCCAGCAGAATGAAGCTCGGCTCGGTCGCCAGCGTCCGGGCGATCTCGGTCCGCCGGCGCTCCCCGCCGGACAGGGTCAGGCCCCGGTTGCGGCGGATGTGGGCGATGCTGAACTCCTCCAGCAGCTCCTCGAGCTTCTCCTCCCGCCGGGCGCGGCTCAGATCCCGGCGCGTCTGCAGGATCGCCCGGATGTTGTCCTCGACGCTCAAGGTCCTGAAAATCGACGAGTCCTGCGGCAGGTAGGAGAGGCCGTGCCGGGCGCGCCGGTGGACCGGCAGGCCGGTGAGCCGGCGGCCGTCCAGCGTGACCTCGCCGCCGTCGGCCCGCACCAGCCCGACGATCATGTAGAAGCAGGTGGTCTTGCCCGCGCCGTTGGGGCCCAGCAGCCCGACGATCTCCCCCCGGTCGATGCTGAGCGACACGTTCCGGACGACGGCGTGTCCCCGGTAGCTTTTGGCGAGATCGACCGCTTTGAGCATCGCTCACCGGCCCATGCCGCTCAGCGTGCCCTCGCAGGGGCCGCTGGAGGAGGGGATCAGGTTCCGCTCGACCACGTAGGTGATGGCGCTGCAGTGCCAGACGACGTCCGGCGAGACGATGCTGGCGTCGCCGATCAGTTCGATGACGGTCTCCTCCGCCTCGCCGTCCGCGGCCAGCACGATGGTCCGGCCGGCGCCGGTGACCATGGCGCCGTCCTCGTCGAGTTGCTGCCGATAGCGCACCGGCGAGCCGTGGACGGTGACCCGCCGCAGCGTGTTGTCGGCCGCGGCGTACTCGAACAGGGCCCTGTCGCCGGTGATCTCCAGCGAGCCCTGGGTGACCTTGACGTTGACGGTCATCTCGAGGATGCGGGCGTCGCCCTCCACGCGCATGGCCAGATCCCCGTCCGAGCTCCACTCCACGCTGTGGTCCCGGTCCGACTCCAGCGCCGGGGCCGCGCCGGCCGCCGCGACGGCGAGCAGGGCGGCCGCCCGCCTAGCCGGAAGGACGTTCATAGGGGCATTACATACCAAAGTCACAAACCGGCAGGTTTGCGACTGGGATGTTTATCGGGAGTTAAAGTGTCGGCCAGCATTAAACAACTGCAGCCTTCCCGATCGCTTGAAAACAGCCGCCGCCCAGCAGCCAAAATATTCAACGCCGCGTTGATATCGGCGTTTATCTCGAAGTCGCAAATGCGACATCGGAACACGGCCTGGCTGGGCCGGTTCGCCTGCTCGGTGTGCGAACACGCCGAGCATCGCCAGCTGGTGTAAGCGGGGTCGATCTTCAGAACCCCGGCCGCCTTGTAGAGCAGAAGTCGCTCGACGGCTCCCCAGCCTGTGCTCAGAATACCGCGATTCAGGCGCCGCTTGCGCCTGCCGCTGCGGACGGTCATCGCCGGTATGTTCAGATCCTCCAAAACGATAATGTCGGCGAACCGGGACAACATCGCCGTAAGCTGATGCAGCCAGTTCTTCCGCTTGCAGGCGATCCGGTACGATGCCCGCTCCGCCCGGTTCCGGGCGCGCCAATAGCCTTTCGACTGAATCCCCGCGTCTTTCCGATACCGCCGGGACGCGGCGCTTTGATGCCGCCTGGCGCAGGCTTCATCGCGGGAAGTATCCGGCATCGTCTCGATCATGTGCCGGACGCCGTCGGTAAAGGCGACCTGGCCGACATTGCGGTCGATGCCGGCCATGCGCTCGCCTTCGCGCGCGGGAACGTCGACGACCACCACCAGATGCAGATACCACTTCCCGGCGCGCTGCTTGACCTGTCCGTTCCGGACCTCCGGGTTCGCATCGGCATAACGCTCCAGGATCGACCGCTTGCCCAGGGAGAACCAGCCTAGACGCTGGATGCGAAGCGCCGTCCCATCGGGCGATATCCGGAAAGCGCCCGCCGGTAGCGGAAAAGACTCCCGGCAGTCCCGCTTGCTCTTGAACTTCGGAAGCCCCCGCTTCCGGCCCTTGCATCCGCCATTGATCCAGTCGAAAAACGCCTGGTAGGTCGGATCCATCTCGCGGACGACCTCGCGGCAGATTGTGTAGGAAAACCTTCCCATCCACTTGCTCTCGGGGGCTTCGCGGATCTCCCGGAACAACTCGCTGGATCCCGGCTGCCCCCGATCGTTCCGCTTCGCCATGTACCGCCAGTTGCAGCGGCCGGTTTCTGCATAGTCCCTGCGATGCGTGGCCACCACGATATTCCGCACCTTCCGGCACGTCCCCGCCTGCCGCTTCAGCAACTCCTCCTGCGCCGCCGTAGGCCGAATACGACGAACGACGGTCCGGTGCTGCCTTATGGTTCTTCGCTTGCCCACGCCCGGCATGATAACACACAAAAATATGCCGGGCGGCGCTGGCGTCCGCTCGCTGGCGTCCGCTCGCTTGTCCGCTATTCTGGCCGCCCAGCGTGTGTTAACGACCCGCCCGGCTCGGAGACGCCGGTGCATGGGACTTGTGAGGGCGGGATTGCGACTTTCGTAGGTAATTCCCGTTCATAGCGCCCCCTGTTGCTGCGATGAAGGCGGATCCGGTCCTCGCGCAGGCTGGCGGACAGCCCGACCGCGGTCTGCCGTATGTTGGTGGTCAGCAAGGTCACGGGCCGGTCGGTGCTGAGCGCGCGCGCGTCGGGGTCGAAGGAGAGGAACTCGGTGAGGATGACGGTGCGGTGTCCGGCGGCGTCCTCCCCGCTCGCCTCGACGTTGCCGGACAGTTCGACCCGGATGCCGGGCGCGTCCTCGTTCGGCACGATGTCGCCGGCGTCGGCCCGGATGTCCCATCGCGGGTCCGTCCCGCGGTGGACGGCGATGACTGGCCCGGCCAGTTCGGTGCGGCCGTCCGTGAAGTGGACCTGGCGCCGGGCGTTCACCGTGTAGCTGACCGCGCCGTCCTCGCCGTAGACCACGGCGCTGACCCCCTCCGCCCAGGCGTCGCGGTCGATGGCGGCCCGCGCCGCGCCGGGTGCCGCGCCGGGTCCGGCCTCGTCCGTGCGGCCGGCCAGCATCACCACGGCGGCCACGACGAGCCCGGCGACAAGGAGGACGGTGAACCGCTGCATGGGCGCGTCTTCCCCCGCATCCCGTCACGCGGGCCGCGCCCGCCGGGCGCGGAGCAGGAAATCGGCGATCTCGCGCGCGGCGCCGTCGCCGCCGCCGCGCTCGGTGACCGCGTCGGCGGCCGCCCGCACCTCCGGATGGCCGCCCGGCACGGAGAAGGAGACCCCGGCGGCCCGCATCGCCGCCAGGTCCGGCAGGTCGTCGCCGGCGCAGGCCGCTTGCGACGCATCGAGCCGGCGCTCGTCCAGGATGGCCCGGAACTCCGCCAGCTTGTCCCGGCAACCCTGGCGCAACAGCGCGACGCCCAGCTCCGCCGCCCGCCCGGCCAGCGCCGCCGAAACGCGTCCGGTGACGATGCCGACCGCCACGCCCGCCTCCGTCAGCATCTTGATGCCGTGGCCGTCCAGCGCGTGGAAGACCTTGAGGGCCTCGCCCGAGTCCGAGTAGTAGAGCCGGCCGTCGGTCAGCACGCCGTCGGCGTCGAGCAGCAGCAGCTCGACCTCCCGCGCCGCCGCGGCGACGGTCGCCTCGTCGGTGTTGAACCGCATGGCCCTGGGACCGCGTCAGACCACGTGGGCCTTGAGCAGGTCGTGCATCTTCACGATGCCCTCGGCCCGCCCCGAGCCGTCGCCGACGATCAGCACGTAGACGTTCGATGCCTGCATCAGCCGGGCCGCCTCGGCCGCCAGCGAGTCGGGGCCGACGAACCGGTAGTCCGAGGACATCACCGCGTCGACGGGCGTGGCGCGCAGGTCGCGGCCGCCGTCGAGCGCCCGGCGCAGGTCGCCGTCGGTGAACACGCCGGCGATGCCGCCGTCGTCCCCGGTCACCGTGGTCAGCCCGAAGCCCTTGCGGCTCATCTCGACCAGCGCCTCGGCCAGCGGCGTGCCGGAGGCGACCTTCGGCACGTCGTCCCCGGTGTGCATGATGTCCCGCACCAGGACCAGCAGCTTCCTTCCCAGCGGCCCGCCGGGATGGGAGACGGCGAAATCGTCGCGGGTGAAGCCGCGGGCCTCCATCAGCGCCGTGGCCAGCGCGTCCCCCAGCACCAGCGCGGCGGTGGAGCTGGCGGTGGGGGCCAGGCCCAGCGGACAGGCCTCCTCCGCCACGCTCGCATCCAGCACGGCCGCGGCCGCCCGGGCCAGCTCGGAGTCCCGGTCGCCCACCAGGCTGATCAGCGGCACGTCCATGCGCCGCAGGAACGGCAGCAGCGAGAGGATCTCGGCGGTGTTGCCGGAATTGGACACGGCGAGCGCCACGTCGTCGCCGGTGATCATGCCGACGTCGCCGTGGCTGGCCTCGGCGGAGTGGACGAACAGCGCGGGCGTGCCGGTGCTGGCCAGGGTGGCGGCGATCTTGTTGCCGATGTGTCCGGACTTGCCGATGCCGGTCACCACGACCCTGCCCGGGCGGTCGAGGATGATCCGGCAGGCGGCCTCGAAATCCGCATCGATCCGCCCGGCGAGCCCCCTGACGGCGGCCAGCTCGATCTCGATGGCGCGCAGGGCGCTCGCCTTGAGTGGGGACGGACGGCTCATCGCGGAAACGGCGCCGGCGGTCATGACGCGGCCGCGCGCTGCACGTCCATCATCATCAGGGCGAACCAGCCGCAGTAGACCGACAGGAAGATGATACCACTTGCGCGGCCGATTTTTTTGCGCCGCCGGATGCCGTAGAAGCAGAACCCCGCCAGCAGCGCGGTCAGCAGCAGCATCGCGGTGTAGTCCCGCTCGAGCAGGAACGGCTCGACGGCGCTGGGGCCGAACAGGCCGGGGAAGGGCAGCACCACCAGCAGGTTCCAGATGTTCGAGCCGACGATGTTGCCGATGGCCAGCTCGTCGTGGCCCTTGGACACGCAGGTGACGGACAGCACCAGCTCCGGCAGGCTGGTGCCGAGGGCGATGACGGTCAGCCCGATGATGGCGGCGGACACGCCGAGCCCCTCGGCGATGGAGCTGGCCGCCCGGACCAGCGCCTCCGCGCCGAACACCAGCAGCGCCAGCCCGAGCAGCAGGTACAGGACGGCCTGCGGGTTGCCGACCCGGTCCGTCCCGCAGGCCTCGAGCTTCGGCATCTCGGCGACCAGGGAGCCGCCGCCCACCAGCCGGTAGCTGAAGAACGCGACGATGGCGAGCAGGACCAGGGCGTCGAACAGTCCGAGGCGGAGGTCGAACAGCAGCACCCCCGTCACCGCGGTCACCAGCAGCAGCGCCGGCAGCTCCTTGCCGATCATGCCGGCCGGCGGCGCGAGCGGGCGGACGATGGCGGCGATGCCCAGCGCGACCCCGACGTTGAACATGTTCGAGCCCAGGGCGTTGCCGATGGCGAGCTCCGGCCTGCCCACCATGGCCGCGACGGCGGAGGAGAAGATCTCCGGGGCGGAGGTGCCGAAGGCGGCGATGGTCAGCCCGACCGTCAGCGGGGAGACCCCCAGGTTCCGCGCCAGCGCCGACGCGCCGTAGACGAACTTGTCCGCCCCCCAGATCAGCCCGACGAAGCCGAGGACGACGATGACTGCGTCGAGGAGCATGCGGCGGTCCCGGCCCCTGCGGGGCAAATCGGCCCATTAGAAGGGGGTTTGCCGGGCTTTGCAAGCGGTCTCGCGGTTGTCGCGGTTTCTCGCGGTTTCTGTCTCGCGGTTTGTCTCGCGGTTTCTGCGGTCTCGCGGTTTCGCGGTTCGAGGAGCGGGGCGGACGGCGCCCGCGGTGAGCCTCATTGAAGGGAGGGCTTGAGCGGGATTGAACCGATGTCTTGAGGCGGCGCCTGAGGG
>CAYSVD010000015.1:0-6119 GCA_964434395.1 uncultured Pseudohongiella sp. | reverse complement strand
AGGAATGCGAACGGCAGTTGCCGGCGTGGATGAGCCTCGGGTTGGTGCGCTTCGATGCGGCGGGGTTTCAGAAGAAAGTCATCCGTTATCTTCAAAGCCGGGGCATTCCCTGGGTGACCCGAGCCCCGAGGCGCCAGGCCTTGGTGGAGAAGGCCGAAAATCTGCCGGAAGAGGTATGGAAACACCGGAAAGGCCCGGGCGGCAGGAAGATCCGGCGCGAGTGGGTCGCCCGTTGCGAGCACACCATAGGCGGCGGCGGAGAGCCGTTCACCGTGGTGATGCAGCGCTCGTTGCGGTTCGGCGTGGACGGCGAGGAGCTGGACGATGCGTCCGACGCCGGCGCGCACAAGACGGACCAGTACGTGTACCGTTTCGTCGCCACCAGCCGGAGCGAACTGAGCGACAGCGCGATCGTGCGATGCTACAACCTGCGCGGAGAGCACAGCGAAAACCGCATCAAGGAATACAAGAGCGATTTCGGCGGAGACACCCTGCCGTGCACCAACTTCCATGCCAACGCCCTGTACAGCCTGCTGGTGGGGATCGCCTACAATCTCTACGCCCTGTTTCGCAAACTGATGCCTCCCGGATCCCGCAAGCGGCGCGTCACGACCTGCCGCGCGATGCTGTACCAGACCGCCGCCAAAGTCGTTCGCCACGGCGGACGGCTGTTTGTGAAGGTGTCCGAGAAGGACTATGCCCTGGTGTCGCGCGCGCTGGAGCTGATGGAGGCTTTCGAGCCCCCTCCCCTTCCGGCATAACGCCGGCGGCCTGAAAATCCGTAGTTGATACCGGCCGGTTTCGAACCGGCCGGGGGTGCCCCCTGCCCGACACATGCTTTCGACCGGTAGAAACGCCGTTTTCTCGACCGATCGGCCCCGTTCGAGTCAGAGAAAACCGCATTTCGGCTCTTGTCTGGCACAAAAAAATCATCGAGCGGACGCGGCAGGTCAACCAACACTGGCAAAATCATCATTTTTGGGGTTCTACTTGGGAATTTGGGTAATATGCTGGTTAAGTACGCGCGGAATTATATGCGGGACGGGAAGGATGCCGCAAGATGGGCGGCGCGAATTGAAGCCGAGCATAGTGCGGCCAAGCGAGTGGCGGACGATTATGCAAAGGGCATTAGGCATCCAATGCCATAGTTCCAATTCATGCACGGGTCCCCTACATTTGCGTGTCGCAGGCTGTCGCCTCACCGCGTGGGGCGTGTCGGTTTCCGGTGGCGTTGCGCTGGGCGTTTCCGGTTTCGCCGCATGGCGAGCGTCCCCGCTCGTGCTGGCGGGCGCCCAGCCCCAGTGATTGCCGAGGCCACGGCGCAGGGGCGGCCTCGCAGGCGGGCGGTGTCGCCGGTCTCGCCGCTGGCGTTGTTTCGTTGTTGAAGCGGGCTTCGCCGGCTTTTCGCCGGTGTCGCGCGTCCGGCGCCGGCCGGCCCCTCCGGGCGTGCACGGCGCACTGGGGCCGCGATGCCTGCTTTTCGTCGGCTCCGGTGTCGCCGGACTGTCGCCCGCCAGCGCTAGTGAGGCCGTCCCGTTGGCCTCGGATTGGGCGTCGCTGTGATGCGCCGCTGATCTGGTCCGGTCTCGTCGCTGGCGTGATGCGCCGCCGGCTCGTGGCTGGCGTTTTTGCGCCGGTTTCGCCGTGCCGGTGTTGCCGCTCCCGGGGCTGTCCGGGATCGCCGGTGCCGCCGCATTGGCCGCTCTCTGTCGGGTTCGCGTGTCCGGGGCCTGCCGGTCCCGCCCAGCGCGGCGCGGCGGACTGGGGCCGCCCAGGGGCGCCGCCGGCTCGCTGGCCGTTGATCGCCGGTCTCGCCGCGCTGGGGCCGCACATGGCCACTCTCCGCCGGATCATCGAGGGCAGGCCCTGCTCCAGCCCCTCCGGGGCGACACGGCGGCGCTGGGCCGCCTCATGGACGCTGTCGGGGCGGCGCTCCGGCGCCGGGCGTTCCCGCGCCGGAGTCGCCCAAGGCGGGGCGCTGGACCGCACAGGGCCGCTTTCGCCGGATCCGCGGGGCCCGGGGGCCTGCCAGTCCCATCCGGGCGAGCACGGCGGCGCAGGGGGCTTCACTGGCGCTGTTTCGCCGGGTCCGGCCGGGGGTGTCGTCGCCGGCGCGAGGCTTCGCTGGCGGCTCTGTCGGGCGCCGCCGCTGGCGGTGCAGGTCTCTGGTCTCGTCGCTGGAGTGGGACGCCGCTGGGGTGGGGCGGCTTCGCTGGCGTGAGGCGTCGCCTGTCGTGCTGATCTTTATCTCGTCGCTGGTGGGGCGTTGGTGGCGCTGTCGGGCGCCGCCGGCTTGTTGGACGGCCTGCTATCGCCTTGGACCGTCGGCTCGTCGCACCAAAGCTGTCGCAGATTTTCGATGTCCTCCCGCGCGCATTCGTTCAGAGAGAGCATGTCGGCGCAAGCCCCGTCGATCCGTCGCCGGGTCTCGTCGGTATGGGCCATGCGGGCGGGTTTGAGCTCCAGTCCGGCCAGTTCGTCGAATGCGGCGGCGGCGGCATGGATCAGGGCGCGGTCGATTGCGTTCAGGTCGATGCATGGCATCGTCTCGATGGCGCCGACCTGGGTCCGCGCCCGTCCGCCTTGAGTCCGGCCGCCTCGGGTCCAGTGGACCAGCAGTCCCAGCGTCGAATTCGCCCAGATGGCGAAAGCCTTGCGGACGGCCTCGTCTTCGTGAACGAGCGTCAGCCACGCGCTGCCGCCGTAGACGTTTTTCCGGGTGGTCGCCGCCAGCAGCGCCTGGGAGGTCCAGCGCATGTTGCGTTGGTAGTGGAGGCGGCCGGCCCCGAGCTTGATGTTTTCCATGGCGTTTTTGTCCCTGACCACACCTTTGTGCGTTGGCGCCGCGATCAGTCGGGTCTGCTTTTTTCCTTCGGCGCTCCATAAAGACCTGTATCTGCCGCCCGGAAGGTCTTTATCTCCGATGGGGTACCATGTGAAAGCCCCAGTCTCTTGATGTCTATGGTCGTGTCCGATGATGTGGTGCGTACCGCCGTGTCCTGTTTCCGGGCCGATTTTCTCGCGCTCTCCGTTGTTCGCGGCCCCTTGCCCGAAGAACTTCTTGATCGTGGTCATGGGGAATTCCGCAGGGCCGCGTCCTTCCTCCATGGGCGCCAGCAGGCCCCGTTCCGCTATGTTCCATGCGCTGATGGTGAGCTCGGAGTTCAGGGCCCCTAGATGGCTCCACGGCTCGCCGTCCGGGGCGGAGATCGCGGATGCGACTCCGATCTCATCATCCCCCAGATAGATCGGCATCCAGGGGCGGGGGCCGATGTCCATGACCGCGCTCAGAATGGCTTTCGCCGTTTCGGCGGCGGCGGCGAAGTCGTTCGTGTTCTTCTTGGTGGTGACGCACAGCACGTTGGATGGAGGGCTTTTTTCCTTCTTGCGCCTGGCGATGAGCAGCATCTCGCCCATTCCGGTGTCGGCGCTTTGGGATTCCTTGCCGCCGACGCCGGCGCCGGCCGGCGCCGCCGCGATGATCTCTTCGAAGTCGTCGACGATCATTTTTCTGATGTCGGTCCACTTGTCGGCGAATGCCGCCGTCATCGGCAACACGAATCCTATCCTGCATCCCGGCTTGATTTTGATGCGGGCCAGACACAAAAAACTGGAGGCCATGCCCGCGACCTTGTTGGCGGCCGTTCCCTCGTTGAGTTTTTGCATGCGCTTCTGGCATTCCTCTCGCTCGGCGTCCGATAGGCCGCCGATTTCGAATGCGCCGCCGCCGCCGCCGTGGGTTCTGGTGTAGGGGGGGTTCATGATAATGTAGTCGAAGGAGGCGTCGGCGCATTGGATGGACTTTTTCCGCCGCCGGCCGGTTTCGGACACGGTCCCCCCCATGTCGTCCAGCAGGTCGCGGGCGGTTGTCGCGGCCAGGAACTCCAGGGAGCCGGTTGTCCGTCCGCCCCGGACCGGCTTGCCGACGGCGACCTGCCCGATGTTGGGCCGGTGATAGCTTTCACCCAGTCCCATCATGGCCAGCCCGCTGTTGGTGAGGTGCGCGGCGATGGTGTTGATGTCCGCGCCGGTCAGCCCGCCCTCCTTGTATCCTTGGTCGCAGGCCGCGCCCTCCATGGCGCGGACGTGGAATTTCGCGGCGCGGTCGCGCGCATTTTTTTCGCGTTGTTCGTGGTCGCCGTCGGGGCTGTGGTTGTCGTCGCTGGGCTCGCGGTATTGTCTGATGCGTCGATAAGCCGCGCGCAGCAGGGTCCCTGTCCCGCACGCGAAGTCTCCGATGCTCAGTTTGGAGAACAGCTCCGGATCCGTCCACTCCTTGTCCGAGCGGTCTTTCCGCCGTATGAGCAGCGCCGCCAGCAGCTCGGCGGTGGCCGGCTTCGTGTAGTAGGCCGCCACCGACTCCCGGTCGGGGACGATGCGCTGGAACAGCTCGCCCCCGATGTTGACGTGGTCGCCCAGTCCGGCCGCGCTGAGGCGGTGCGCCGTGCCGCGCAGGATGGTCATCGCATTCTGCGTCGCCGTCGGCGCTCCTTTTCCTATCGCTTTCAGCGCGCGGACGGCGGGTTTGAAAATGGCCCGCCAGTTCCGTCCGACGATGGCCCGCCATTGTTGCGCGCGGTCAAGGATAGATAAACTCTCATCGAGCGGGTTGGTGTCGACGGCCCCTTGCTCGCGCAAGTGGATATGCACCAGCATGGCGTCGAGCCAGATCATCGCTATCACCTTGCGGGCGGCGACCGGCGTCTTCAGGTCGAATTTTTTCTTGATCTTTTTTATGTCGGAGGGTCGTGCTTGTTCGAGTATTTCCGCCGCTTGTTTGATTTCGGCAACGGCTTCCCGCGCCATTTTTTCCACATCGGCGCTCGGGACGGAAGCGGCAATGGCCAGCAGGCCGATGTCGACGACGGATCCCGTCATGCTTCCAGCCCGCGGGAAACGCGACAGAATATCGCCGTTCCTCTCGTACAGCGCGTATTGGAAGTCGGCGCGCCCCCGGATCCGTCGCCGGCACTCCACAGGGCTTTCATTCTGCTCCTTGAATGTATCCGGAAGGCCGACGGCGATCGCGGCATGGACATCGGGTATTTCCTCAAGTCTGCGCCGCGCGTCATGGCCGCGGTCGCCGCCGTGGGCGCACTCGATCACCACCTTCTCCGCGCCGGCAACGAACAATTTGATGTCGTACACCCGCCGTCCGGAGCTTTCGTCCGTCACCTCCGGAAGGAATTTGTACTTGCGCCATGGCCCGAAGCATCGGGCGAGCTCGTCGGCCATGGCGCCGTTGACTTGATGTTCTAGCATGGTCCCGTTCGATCCGCGCGCATGCGTCGGGGCGTATTCTACACGGTATGGGAATACGGCGCCGAGAAGCTGAGCGGGCAGGAGTGGAGCGGGCTGGACCTGTCCGTGCATATGCCTGAGCCTCCCCGGGAGCCCCTGTGGGGCCGGGTGGCTGGTATTCCGACCATTCCATGTGGGTGGGGCGGCGCCCATCCGGCTTCTCAGGCACGGACGATCCGGCCAGGGCCGCTTTTCGCCGGGTCCGCGGGTCAGGGCCTGCCAGTCCCATCCGGCGTGGCACGGCGGCGCCGGGGCCGCTGGAGTGGGGCGGCGCTGGCCGCTGATCGCCGGTGTCGCCGCGGGGGGCTCCGCCAAGGCGATCCCGCCGGGCCGCCGCCGCCGCCGGTTTTCCGGCGTCGCCGGCCATCGCTTGCCGGTTTGCGTCTCCGGGCCTCGTCTGGGCGGGGGGATCTCCGGTCGCGCCCGGCGTCCCTGCCGCCGGTGCTGCCGCCCAGTGTCGCGCAGGGTCGCATTTCGCCGGATCCTCGGCACAGGGCCTGCCAGTCCCTTCCGGCGCGGCACGGCGGCTCAGGGGCCTCGCAGGGACGCAGGGCGCGGCTTCGCCAGTCTGCCGGTCAGGTGTCGCTGTTTTTCGCCGCTGGCGTTGTTTCGTTGTTGATGCGGGCTTCGCTGGCGTTTTGCGCCGGTGTCGCCTCGCCGGGTGCTGGCCGGTGATCGCCAGCGTCGCCGCCCAGTGTCGCACCGGGCGCGTTCCACCGGTTCCGTGGCGCAGGGGCCTTTTGTCGGTCTCCTCCGGCGAGCACGGCGGCGCTGGCGATCACCGGCCAGCACCCGGCGAGGCGACACCGGCGCAAAAC
>CAYSVD010000014.1:0-4446 GCA_964434395.1 uncultured Pseudohongiella sp. | reverse complement strand
CATAACGCTGTCGACTTAAAACCGTTCCGCCCTTGCCACCGGCCGATTCACATCGGCTGGGGATGACCCCTGCCCGTCATAAGGCGAAATCGCCTCGCGCGCCGCGTTTGCGGCCGTTTTTTGTGTTTTGGAAGGTCAAGCACACGGTTTGATGCGGATTTGCCGCCGCAGAATCGACGAGGCGCGCTGAAAAGCCAAAAAATCTCACAAAATCGTCATTTCCAGTGTTCTAAGGGGGGATTGCGGCGACCAAGCATCCGACCGGGAGCGAAGGCGGTCATCCGCCGGCCAACCGCCGTCAGACCAACACCCCCAGCGGCCGAAGGCGGGCGGCCGCGCCGGCGACGAAAGGGTTGATGATCTCGACGCCGCCCAAGTGGCGGCCGTGTTGCATGTTCTCGCTTATAATCGCGGAGCATCCAGCCCGCCGCACTGCAGCCCAAAGCATCGCGTCCCAAAACGACATCCGATGCTTTTCGGTCGCATCCACGGCGTCGACCAAGGACTCTTCGTTTGCGTTGACAATGGCGAATATCTCGATCCAGTCATGGACTGAGGCCTTTGCCCGTGTTGCTTTGAGCAACCTTTTCCGCGTTACCACGTGATAAAACTCGGCAAGCACTTGGGTCGTCAGTACACAGTTGCGACGGAGGTGAGGATGACCAACCAACTCTACGAGACGCGAAGACATCTCGTGCCGATCTCCGGCATCAAGATCAATCGTGTAAATGAGGATGTTGGTATCAAGGGAGAATCGTCCCTCAGCGCTCATAAATCTCATCCCGATTTCCAATTTTCAAGCCGCCGAGGTGGGCGCCTTTCCTCATGTTCGCCACCATCCGCCGGTAGGCCGCCTCATAACCGGGGTCTTCCATCTTCTCGGATGCGGAAGCGCCGCAGGGCTCCAGCCTGGCGATAGGCTCGCCATTCCGAGTGATCATGAATCTCTCGCCGGACTCAATTTCCCTGATCAGCGTGAAAAAGTCCCGACCAGCCATCTCGACAGGAACACTGCGCATCGACTTCGCCCTCGCCTTGAATGCAGGCGTATGATGCTGACAGACGGGCCTGCGCTTGTCAATTGCGGCTGGCTCCGTGTGCGGCCGGCTCCGTGTCGGCGGCGGCGGCCCGGCGGCCTTATCTCCGCCCTTGTCTCCGCCACAGGCCGAACCCGGCACGGCCGAACACGGCCGTTGCCGGAACCGGGCGCGCGCCGTAAAATGGCCGCAGGGAGGGCCGGCCGCGGTCCGGCAAAGCGCCATGATCCAGGATTTCGCCAAGCTCCGCGCGAAACCGGCGGAGGAGGAGACGCCGGCCGCCGCCCCGCCGGCCTGGTCGCTCGTGCTGACCGGCATGGTGGTCGGCGTCGCCGTCGGCGTGTTCCTGTGCGCCCTCCTGTACATGTCCGGCAACATCCCGCCGCCGGCCGCCGCCGTCCAGCCGCCGGCCCCGGCCCCGGACAGCCCGCCCGAGGAGGCGGCTTCGGCCGAGACGGAGCCGGACGACGACTTCGATTTCTACACGGCGCTCCCGGCCTACGTGGTGCGGGTCGACGCGGTCCCGGTCGACCTAGGTTCCCGGGATCCGGAGCGGGCGCTGGACACACCCTACACCCTGCAAAGCGGAGCCTTCCAGCAGCGGCGGCTGGCCGAGGCCGCGGCGCTCCGACAACAAGCGCTGGGGCTCGACGCCAGGGTGACGGAATCCCGCACGCCAGCCGGCCGGGTCCTGTATCTGGTCCGGTCCGGACCCTACGCCACCGTCGGCGAGCTGGACCGGGCGGAGACGGCCCTGCGCCGCAACGGCATCCGCAGCCTGCGGCTCGGCGCCCGCTGACCGGGGCCGGCCCCGGCCGAGAGCGCATGAAGAACGCCGTCTTTCCGCTCTTCTGCAGCCCGATCATGGTCTGCGCCGAGCGCTACCGCTTCTCCGAGACCGAGCGGCGCTTCTTCGACGGGCTGGAGATGGCCGACAACCTCGGCAACCGGATGTCCGTCGACACCCGGATCCTGGACGGGGAGCCGCTCGCCGGGATCAGGGCGTTCATCGAGGCGCAGCTTTACATGTACAAGAAGCAGCTGCTGCGCATGCGCGACGACAACCGGGTCTACATCACCCAGTCGTGGCTCAACACCGCGGCCCCCGGCCAGCACCATCCGCGGCACAAGCATCCCAACAGCCTGATCAGCGGCGTGCTGTTCGTCAGCGACGGCTCCGGGACGAAGCAGCCTCCCGTGCGCTTCCACCGGACGGCCGAACTGTTCCCGCTGGAGCTGATGTTCGACGACCTGAACGAGTTCAACGCCGGCTGCCGCGTGTTCGACCCCGAGCAGGGCCGGCTGATCCTGTTCCCCTCGCTGGTGGAGCACGACGTCGAGCGCAACGCCTCGGACCGGGACCGGACGACGCTCTCCTTCAACACCTTCGTCGGCGGCGTGATCGGCGGAGACAGGCAGTTGACCGAGCTGGCCCTGCCCAAGGGCTGAGGGCGATGGCGCGGACGGCGCCGACGGCATCTCACAGGATGCCGCTTCACGACGACCCCCGGCTGTCGCCATCGGCATGTCGGCGCTTGATCAGGCTCCTGACCGGAGACCGGAGCAGGCCGCAGGCATGAAATGAGGGCGAATGTTCGATTTCCGCCTGATTCGTCGGGTCGGCGAAGGCGACCCGCGCCGGCAACCGGTTACGCCTCCGCCCAGACCGCGATGGCGGTTTTTTACGGCAAGAATCGAGGTGACGCAGTCAGACCGGGAGGCGGCTTGGGTTCACAGGCCCCCGCGCCTATAACGCAGATTTTGACAAAAGCTGAGCGCCCGCCCATAGGATCCACAAAAAGAAGCCGAGCAGGGACGCGTTGAAAACATGGAACGCTCCTTTCTCGGTCCTTTCAAAGGACAGGAGCAACGTCACGCTAGCCAGGTAGACGGCAAAGACCGACACGACCAAATCGCTGAAGATGGGATTTCCCGTTCCGGCCACCATCGCCGCCGTCGTCATAAGCGAGAGGGCGCAGAGAATCAGCAAAAGCAAGGCCGCCGATCTCCTGGCCTTTGAAACGGCTGAAGGCGTGGCGACCCACTCTTCTTTGAACCTTGTGAGAAACCTTTTGATGGAGGTCAGCCGTCGTCTCCTGACAAAGCCGGCTGAGCGACCCGGGCCCCGACGCGGATCCCAAGCCCATCGCTCCCGCCGCGACGGTTACGATACCCCGCCCCCTGCGGGGCGGGGTGTCGGATTGGATGCCTGACGATGACCTACTCTCGCATGGGGAGACCCCACACTACCATCGGCGCTGGACGGTTTCACTTCTGAGTTCGGGATGGGATCAGGTGGTTCACGTCCGCTATGGTCGTCAGGCGGTTCGGTCGACGCTTTCGCGCCCGGTTCCCGGCTTTCAGATGAATGAAGCCTGTGACTGGCAAAGCATTCCTGCGACGAAGCGTCGCGGGTCGCTGGCAGGGCCGAAGCCCATGGGTATATGGTCAAGCCTCACGTGCAATTAGTACTGGTTAGCTCAACGCCTCGCGGCGCTTACACACCCAGCCTATCAACGTCGTCGTCTTCAACGGCACTTCAGCAGGATCGAGTCCTGAGGGAGATCTCATCTTGAAGGAGGCTTCCCGCTTAGATGCTTTCAGCGGTTATCCCGTCCGAACATAGCTACCGGGCGATGCGTCTGGCGACACAACCCGAACACCAGAGGTTCGTTCACTCCGGTCCTCTCGTACTAGGAGCAACTCTTCTCAAATCTCCTGCGCCCACGGCAGATAGGGACCGAACTGTCTCACGACGTTCTAAACCCAGCTCGCGTACCACTTTAAATGGCGAACAGCCATACCCTTGGGACCGGCTTCAGCCCCAGGATGTGATGAGCCGACATCGAGGTGCCAAACACCGCCGTCGATGTGAACTCTTGGGCGGTATCAGCCTGTTATCCCCGGAGTACCTTTTATCCGTTGAGCGATGGCCCTTCCATGCAGAACCACCGGATCACTATGACCAGCTTTCGCTCCTGCTCGAATCGTCACTCTCGCAGTCAAGCACCCTTACGCCATTACACAATACAGACGATTTCCAACCGCCCTTAGGGTACCTTCGTGCTCCTCCGTTACTCTTTAGGAGGAGACCGCCCCAGTCAAACTACCCACCACACACTGTCCCCGATCCCGTCAAGGGACCTGGGTTAGAACCCCAACAGCACCAGGGTGGTATTTCAAGGTTGACTCCGGCACCGCTGGCGCGATGCTTTCACAGTCTCCCACCTATCCTACACAAGTACAGTCAAAGTCCAGTGTGAAGCTATAGTAAAGGTTCACGGGGTCTTTCCGTCTAGCCGCGGGTACACTGCATCTTAACAGCAACTTCAATTTCACTGAGCCTTGGGTGGAGACAGTGTGGCCATCATTACGCCATTCGTGCAGGTCGGAACTTACCCGACAAGGA
>CAYSVD010000013.1:0-22530 GCA_964434395.1 uncultured Pseudohongiella sp. | reverse complement strand
TTCCGCGGCCGGCAGCATGTCGTCGATGCGCATGCGGGTTGCCAGCAGGGACTGGTGCGCGTCTCGCAACACCACCTCGGTGATGCCGAGCGGCGTGTCGGCGCTGTCCGGGGGGGAACTCATGGGGGTCGGCGGCCGTCGGCGCGCCCTTTAGGGCGCGCCCCGGCCGTTCCGGGCCCGGTGCCGCGCGACGGCAGCCGCCGCGGCGGCGAGCCGGGGATCGTCCCCCTCTTCGCCAGCGGTTCGGGGCGCGGCGCGGGGACGGCCCGGCGCGGCCAAGGCGGACATGGCCCGGACGACGAGCACCAGCGCGGCCAGGAACGCGAACACGGTCGCCATGCCGACGAGCGCCAGCTCCGCTCCCTGATCGATCAAACTGTCCATGCGGCTCCGCCCCGTCGTCTCCGGCGGCGCGCGCCGCGGGCCGGATGATACCTCACGGGAGCGCCGCGCGCCATTTCCGCCGGCCGGCGCCAAAGTCATCACTTTTGTCCGTACGCAGGCTTAGTCGCTGATTATACGAGTGTTTTCCGCTTTGTTCCTTTTGCTACACAAGTCCCCAAACTATCGCCTATTCTTCCACTGCCCCGCAACGAGTAATGATGACGAACCACGCACCCTTCCCGTCGGGGGAAACGGTCTCCGGCGTCCGCGGCAGGCCTCCGGTCTCAATCGAAAGGCGCGGCCGGGCGGTACACCAGTACGCCGTCGGACTCCTGGGGCAACCCGCCGGCCAGGATCGGCCGCAGCCGCAAGCGATCGAGCCGTCCGAGCAGCTCCGCCTCGGCCTCCGCCGAGGACGGCTCGGGCGCGATGACGCTGGTCTCCAACAGGCGGCCGAAGGAGCGCAGGCTCCGCTCCCTCGTCACCCACCGCCTGAACTCCGGCGCCCCGGCGAGACTGAAGCGAAACAGCGCCGGCTCCGCCTCGGGCGGCGGGGCGGCGGGGCCGGGAAGCTGCAGCGGCGCGCGCGCGTAAGGGAACGCGGAGCTCCATTCGGCGAAGTACACCGCCTCCGCGGGCAACGGTCCGGCAACGAGCGCCTCCTCCCGCGGCGGCCCGTCCCGGGCGGCCAGTGCGGCCTCGAGGGAGGCGTGGAAGCGCGGCAGGGGAATCAATGCCGGCCGGCTGAAATAGCGCTCGACGTCCTCCGGCGCGGCGCCCGCCTCCAGCAGTTCCCGGTACGCCGCGCCGTAGGCCTCCAGCGCGTCGGCGTTGCGGGCGAACAGCACCTGCCAGTCCGCCCGGTACAGCGTCGCCATGGCCGCCGCCTGCCGGTCCGCCGGCTCCCGCAGCCGGTAGATCTCTTCTATGCGCCGCAGCAGGACCGCCCCGCTCCGATAGAGCCGCTCCCGCATGGCGTCGCGGTCCATGATGTAGGCCAGGTCGGGGCCGTGCCGCCGCAACTCGAAGCCAGCGCCGCCCGCCCAGGACACGGCCGTCGCCTTGAGATGGTTGTGCCGCAGCAGTTCGTACAGGACCGGCGTCAGTCGGGGGTCGTGCCGGCCCCACAGTTGCTCCCCCACCGCCAGCGCCGTCCAGCTGACGCTCTCCGCCCGGCGGAAGTGGTGGCCCTGATGCTCCGCGGCGTCCTCGCTGATCCCCCGCAGGTGCAGGGCGGCCAGATGCCGCAGGTCGTCCATCAGCGTCGCGTCCAGGCGGGGGGACTTGGTGTGGTACAGCCAGGACAGGTGGCCCATCTGCTTCCGCGCGGCGTTCCAGTCGCCCCCGGCGGCGAGGTTCTCGATCTTCCGGCGCAGGTACGGCAACTGCCGGCGGGTGTACAGGCCGTGGTCGGCGCGCACGATCTGGGAGGCGCGGTCCAAGTGACGGTGCGCCTCGCGGTGCCGGCCCCGGAGCGTCAACTGGTCGGCCACCTGGAGCAACGCCTCGGGCAACCGGGGGTCGGCGCCGCCGCGGACGCCGTCCAACTCCTCCAGCCGGGCGCGGGACCGCGCCAAGGCGTCCTCCCCGGCCGCCTCCTGCGCCCGCGGCCCGCCGCCCGCCGGCGGCAGGACGGAGAGAAGAAGACAGGCCGCCCACCGCACGCTCATCCGCCCCTGTGTACACCAGAGCCGAACGGTTGTCCAACCCTTCGCGAACGCGTTTCGTGGTTGCGTTTCGTGGTTGTCGCCATCCGGCGGCGCCTTGGCTATACTGCCGCTGACATCCCCACCGACAGCGGAGAACATCATGATCAAGCGACAAGGCGGGCCGGCGGCGGCCCTTTTCGGTGCGCTCGCGCTCATCGGCGCGGGCCTGGGGGCGGGACTGCTCGTTTCCGCCGCCGCCCAGGACCGGAAGGTCTACGAACTGCGGACCTACACGGCCACGCCGGGCAACCTGGACCGGCTGCACGCCCGCTTCCGCGACCACACCACGCGTATTTTCCGCAAGCACGGCATGGAGGTCGTGGGCTACTGGACGCCCACGGACGAGGAGAAGGCGCAGGACACGCTGATCTACATCCTGGAGCATGCGAGCCGGGAGCGGGCGGAAGCATCCTGGCGGGCGTTCATCCAGGATCCGGAATGGCGCGAGGCGGCCGCGGCGTCCAACGCCGACGGGCCGATCCTGGGCGGCTTCGAGAGCGAGTACATGGTCGCGACGGACTACTCGCCGATGCGGTAGCCGCCGGGACGGCTATCCGTAAGCCAGGCGCAACAGTTCCCGCACCGACTCGATCTGCAGGAACCAGTAGATGCCGGAGAAGACAATGACGGCCTGCGCGGCGAGCAGCGCGGCGGCCTCGTCGTCCTCCTTCCCCCCCTTTCCGGGCCGCTCCGGCCGTTCCATCGCGTCCCCCGTCAGCCGCTGAAGCCGATCCACCGACCGGTGGCGGCGACCATGAACCAGAGCAGGAGGGAGGCGACGGCCGTCAGTTTCCGGACCGCCGGGTTGACGCCGTCGGGATCGTGCCGCAACAACGGGCGCCGCACGAGGAAGTGGAACAGCATGCCGGCGGCCAGCGCCAGCATCTTGAACCAGTACACCGGCAGGTAGTAGATCTTCAGCGCCACTCCGCAGGCCATGAACGTCCCGGTGAGCAACATCACGCCCAGCGCGGGCGCGAACAGGCGGTGCGCCCGGTCCACCACGGTCCGCGCCGGCACGCTCCGGAACACCAGCCCCAACAGCCGGCCGTCGCCGGCGATGACGGCGCCGCCCAGCGCCGCCAGCCCCAGCAGGTGGACGGCCTCGACGAAGGCGAAGACGGCGCCCCAGGTCTTGCCGGCCACGCCGAACCAGGTGCTCTCCATCCACTCGAAAAAGGGGTACAGCCCCGTGTGCGCCGCATCCCGCAGGCCGCTGTAGCCGAAGGCCAGCGCCAGCAGCAGCACCGCCGCCACGGCGGCGGTTCTGGGATACATGCCCCGGGGCGCCGCCGGCATCCGCTCCATCTCTCCCGCCGCCCGGCCCTAAAACCGCGTCTGCCCGTCGACGCAGCCGGCGACGAGGCCGATGAAGGCCGACGGCTCCCGGGCGCAGTCGAACCAGTCGTAGGCGATGAAGCGGCCGCAGACGACGATGAGCGACCAGGCGACCAGCGACGCCGCCGCGCCCGCGCGGACGCCGGGCGGCGCCTTCGGCGCGGTGTTCCAACCGGCCACGGACCGGTTCATGCGCCGGTGGAACAGGAAGGCGTTGACGGCGCAGGCGATCAGCAACGCCACCTTGATCCGGAACCATACGCTCTGCGCGGTGCGCACCGGCACGGCGTAGAACAGCAAGGCGCCGGTGACGAACATGACGGCGAAGCCCGCCGCCATGGGGACGGTCAGGCGGTCCGCCACCGTCTTCGCCGGGACGTCGGCGAAGGCGTAGCCCAGCATCCGCAGGTCGATGATGAACAGCATGCCCAGGCTGGCCATCAGCGTCAGGACATGGGTGGACTCCACCCAGTTGTACATGTAGTAGGACTCGTGCAGGAGGGTGCTCCACCGGGTGTCGTCCAGCCACACCGCGAAGTCGTAGATCAGCTCGCTCAAAACTAGGTTCCCGGCCGCCGTCCCGCCGCCCCATCATAGCGCAAGCGTCCCGGCGAAGGCCATTTCCCGGCGCGGCTTTCCCGCCGCGGGTTCGGGATGTTCGAAGGGCGCCGCACGCCGGCGGCTTCAGTCCCCGCGGGGCCCGCCCCCGGAGCCGCGGCTCTCAAGCCGGCGCGCCGGCGGCCGGCCGGTCCGGACATGGAACCGCGCATCGCCGTCGCCCCGGATGAGCTTGCCGACCCCCACCCGAACAGCGCCAGGCCCCCCAGCAACAGCGCCGGAATGATCGCCAGGGCCAGCGCGGCGCCCGCCAAGATCGCCGCCGCCGCGGTCCCCAGAACCGTCAGGATCAGCCATTGAACGAGCCGCATGATCCGCGCCTTTTCCGCGGCGCCTCGTCGGCGGGGAGTCTGGTGGGTCGTGTGCGATTCGAACGCACGACCAAAAGGTTAAAAGCCTTCTGCTCTACCGACTGAGCTAACGACCCGCGCGGCGCGATGATACAACGTCCCGGCTTGAAATGCCCGCCGAGGCGCCGGACGGGCCGCCTCAGCCGGCGCTCCGGCGGCGGGCCGGATCCGGCGCCCCGGCCTCGGCGAAGCCCCGCATCCTGAGCCGGCAGCTGTCGCAACGGCCGCAGGCGCTCCCGTCCGGGCCGGCCTGGTAGCAGGACACGGTCAGGCCGTAGTCCACCCCGAGCCGCATGCCGATACGGATGATCTCGACCTTCGTCTTGTCGATCAGCGGCGCCCTCACCTCGATGACGCCCCCCTCCGCCGTCTTGCGGGTGGCCACCGCCGCCAGCCGGCGGAAGGCGTCGATGAAGGCGGGACGGCAGTCGGGATAGCCTGAGTAGTCCAAGGCGTTGACGCCGATGAAGATGGCGTCGGCGTCCAGCGCCTCCGCCCAGGCCAGCGCGCAGGCGAGGAACACCGTGTTCCGCGCCGGCACGTAGGTGGGCGGGATGCCCCCGCTCTCCCGGTCCGGCACCGCGACCTTCTCGTCGGTCAGCGCGGAGCCGCCGAAGCCGCCGGCATCGATGACCATGCGCTCGTGCCGGCGGGCCCCCAGCTGCGCGGCGACGGCGGCGGCGGCGTCCAGTTCGCTGGCCGAGCGCTGGCCGTAGTCGAAACTCAGGGCGAGGCAGTCGTGGCCCTCGTCCCGGGCGATGGCCAGGCACGTGGCCGAATCCAGCCCCCCGGACAGCAGCACCACCGCTTTTTTTCGCTCTTCGGCGGCCATGGCCCCGATTCCGCCGCGGCCTTCGCCTCAGCGTCCCGGCACGTCGCCCCAGATCAGCTTGTGCAACTGGAGCTGCACTCTGACCCGCAGGCCGTCGTCCAGCACCCACCCGGCCAGCTCCTCCGGCGGGAGCTCCCCGTGGGAGGGCGAAAACAGCACCTCGCCCACCCGGGCGGACAGTCCCAGCTCGCGCGCGCGGTCCCGACTCCACTCGTAATCCCCGCGATCGCGGATGACGAACTTCACCTGATCCTTCCGCCGCAGCAGCGGGATGTTCTCCATCCGGTTCCTGCCGCACTCGCCCGAGCCGGGGGTCTTGAGATCCATCACGACGGACACCCGCCCGTCCACCGCGTCGATGGGCAGCGCGCCGCCGGTCTCCAGCGACACCTCGAGGCCGCCGTCGCACAGGCGGGCGAGCAGCGGCAGGCAGTCCGGCTGGGCCAGCGGCTCGCCGCCGGTCACGGTGGCGAGGCCGCAACCGGGGGCGAGCGCCCGCTCCACGACCTCATCGAGCTCCATGAGCCGTCCGCCCTCGAACGCGTAGGCCGTGTCGCAGTACCGGCAACGCAGGGGGCACCCGGTCAGCCGGACGAAGACCGTCGGCATGCCGGCCGTACGGGCCTCCCCCTGCAGGGAATGGAAGATTTCGGTGATGCGCAACGCCACGGCGTCGCCCCCCGGGGCCGGTGGAAGCGCTCAGTCGAGGGTCAGCAACAGGGTGTCGGCCAGGTTCGCGACCCCGGTGTTGGGATAGCGCCGCCGGATGTCGTTGAGCAGCCGGCGGGCCCGGGGGACGTCGCCCAGCTCCTGGTGGGCCCGCGCCAGCCCGTACATGGCGTCCGCCGCCTTGTTGGAGTCCCGGTGACGGTCGAGGATGATCTCGTAGGCGTCCCGGGCCTCCTCGAAGCGGTCCAGGTACAGGTAGGCCTGCCCCTTCCAGTAGTGGGCGTTGGCGACGAAGCGCCCCTCGGGATAGATGCTCAGGTACTGGTCGAACTGGGCGACGGACACCTCGAAGTCCTCGTCGATCACGGATTCGTAGGCCATCTGATACAGCTGCTGCTCGCTGAGCACGGCGGGCCGCAGGGCGCCGCGGGCGGGGTTGCGGACCGGCGGCGGACGGTCCTCGGCGGCGGCCGGCGGACGGTCCTCGACGGCGGGCGGCGCGGGCTCCCCGGCGGCGGGCGGGACCGGATCCGGCGCGGCGGACGCGGACTCCAGCGCGCTCAGCCGCTCGTCGGTGCTGGTGTAGCGGGCCAAGGCCTCGCGCCGCAAGGCGCGGATCTCGAAGGCCTGCTCCTCCACCATGGCCCGCAGGGCCCGCGTCTCGGTCCGCAGCTCGGCGATCTGGTCCAGCAACAGGTCCACCGCCTCGCCGCTCACCTGGGCGCGGGCCGCGCCGGCGGCGAGCGACAGGCCGAGCAGGACGGCGGCGGTCGCGCGAAGCGTCACGGTCTACTCCTGAACGACGATTTCCACCCGGCGGTTCAGCGCATGGGACTCCTCGTCCTCGCCGCGCCGGACGAGGCGCTCCTCGCCGAAGCTGACCACCTCGATCCGCTCGCCTCCCACGCCGTTCACCACGAAGTGGTCCCGGATGCCGTTGGCGCGCCGCTCGCCCAGCGCCAGGTTGTACTCCCGGGTGCCGCGCTCGTCGGCGTGTCCCTCGAGGCGCACGCGCGCGCCGGGGCGGGCGGCCAGGGCCCGGCCGAAGGCGCTCAGGGCGGCGCGGTCCTCCGGCTTGAAGCGGTCCACGTCGAAGTCGAAGTAGTACACGCGCCGGGCCGGCAGCGCGGGGACCGCGGGGGCCTCCGGGGCCGGCCGCGCGACGCGGCGCGGCGCGGGCGGCGGCGCGGGCGGCTCCGCCGCGCGGACCGCCGGGACCGGAGCCGGGGCCGCCCCCTCGTCGAGGGGCGTGACGCAACACCCCGCCAGCAACAACGGCAGGGCCAGGGTCAGCGCCGGCTTGAACGTTCCGTGGTGCGGGGTCGTCATCGCTGGGCTCCGAGGATGTGGCGGCGAAGGACTCAGTCCGGGAACGGGGACCAGGCCGGCTCCCGCACATCGCCCTGCGCCGATGGTAGCCGGAACTTGACCCGGCCGTCAATGGAGACCGCGTCCAGCACCTCCCGCCCCCCGGACTTGGTGGCGTACATGATCATGCCGCCGTTGGGCGCCACGCTGGGCGACTCGTCCAGCGCCGTGTCGGTCAGGGTGATCACCCGCAGGGTCTCCACGTTCAGGATGGCGATGCGGTAGGACGGGCTCTGGCGGGACTCGCGGCGCACATGCACCAGGTTGACCCCGTCCGGCAGGAACCGGGCCCGCATGCACTGGAAGCAGTCGTAGGTGAGCCGCTCCACGTCGAACGCGTCGGCGCCCACCTCCATCTGGTAGATCTGCGGCTGGCCGGTGCGGTCCGACATGAACACGATGGAGCGGCCGTCCGGGGTCCAGCTGGGCTCGGTGTCGATGGCCGGGTGGTCGGTCACCTGGATCAGCTCGTCGGTCTCCAGGTCCCGCACGTAGACGTCGGGGCTGCCGTCCTTGGACAGCACCATGGCCATCATGGAGCCGTCTGGGGACCAGATCGGCGAGCTGTTGATGTTGGGGTAGTTGGTGATCTGGCGGCGCTGGCCGGTGGCGATGTTCTGGATGTAGATGCGCGGCAGGCTGGTCTCGAAGGAGACGTAAGCCACCTCCTCCCCGGTGGGCGACCAGCTGGGGGACATGATCGGCTCCCGGGACTCCAGCAGCGTCTGGGCGCGGCGGCCGTCGTAGTCGGCCTTCTCCAGCCGGAACAGGGTTCCGCCGCCGGGCTCCTCGAGCGCGACCACGTACAGGATCTCGGTGGAGAAGGCGCCGCGCACGCCGGTGACCAACTCGTACACGACGTCGCTGATCGCGTGGCCGATGTCCCGCAGCTGCGCGACGCTGCCGGTCAGCGTCTCGCCGGCCAGCATCGTCTCGCGGTTGACGTCGAAAAACTCGTACCGCACCTCCACCAGCTGGCTGCCGGGCGCGCGGTCGATGCGGCCCACCAGCAGGTAGTCCTGGGCCAGGACGCGCCAGTCCCGGAAGAACACATCGTCCTCCCCGCTCGGCAGGCTCAGCATGTTCGCGCGCGGCAGGGTCCGGAACTGCCCCGCCTGCTCCAGGTCGCTCGCCACGATGCCGGAGACGTCCTCGCTCAGCACCCCGCTGCCCTCCCAGGCGAAGGGCACCACCGCGACGGGGACCGGGTCGTCGACCCCCTGGGTGATCTGGATGCTGAGCTCGGCCCGCGCGGCCGGCGCGGCCAGCAGGCACAGCAGCCACAGCGCGCGCGCGTTCAATTGAGCAGGTCCTCCGGTTCGAAGATCAGGGTCAGCGAGCGGAAGTTGCGGTTGAAGATGTCGATGGGCACCTCGCCCAGTTCCGTGAAGGGTTCCGCCCGGTGCACGGCCCGCTCCCCCGAGCGGTCGAAGGCCGCGTCCCCGCTGGACTCGGTCAGCTCGACCCCGCACACCTCGCCGGTGGGCAGGATGCAGATCCTGAAGACGGCCCGCATGCCGTTGCGGGCGCTGGGGGGGCGGGACCACTGGCTCTGCACCAGCGTCTGGATGACGGCGGTGGCGCTCTGCACCAGCTCGAGCTCGCTGCGGGCCGCCTCCCGCGCCGCCGCCTCCGCCTCCCGCCGGGCCGCGGCATCCGCCGCGCGCCGCCGCTCCGCCTCCCGCTCCTCGCGCCGATCCGCCTCGGCCGCCTCCCGCTCGGCCGCCTCCCGCTCGCGGCGGGCCGCCTCGGCCCGCATCCGCTCCAGTTCCTGGCGCTCCAGCAGCGCGCTCTGCTCGCGCAACCGCTCGGCCCGCGCCCGCGCCGCCTCGGCCTCGCGCCGCCGTTCGGCCTCCCGCGCCGCCGCCGCCGCCTCGCGGTCCAGCCGCTCCCGCTCCAGCCGTTCGGCCCGCTCCCGCTCCAGCCGCCGGCGGCTCCGCTCCTGCGGGTTCTCGTCGATGAACAGGGCCTTGACGACGGTGGGTTGCACCAGCTCCAGCGCGGGGCGGCGGCCGGCCGCGTCGAGCCACAGCGCGCCGGCCAGCACCAGGGCGTGCAGGGCCAGCGCCGCCGCCGTCGCCAGCGGGTAGCCGTTGCCGATCACCAGATGGTCGTAGACGCTGTTCACAGGACCGTCACATGCTTTCCAGAGGCCGGGTGATGAAGCTCGGATTGACGACGCCGGCCCGGTTCAGGGCGGTGATCAGGGCGATCATCGCGCCCCACTCGGCCGCCGCGTCCCCCTCCACCAGCACCTGGATCTCCGGGTTGGCCCCGACGACGCGCCCCACCTGCTCGCCCACCTCCGCCAGCGGCAGCGCGCGGCGCCCGTCCCCCGCGGCGCCGATGCTCAGATGGTATTCCCCTGCGGAGGTGATGGAAACCACCAGGGTCTCCAGGTTCTCGTCGATGTCCAGCGGCTCGTTGTCCGCCGCCGGCAGGTCCACGTCGATGCCCTGGTTCAGCAACGGCGCGGTCACCATGAACACGATCAGCAGCACCAGCATCACGTCGATGTAGGGCACGACGTTGATCTCGCTCAAGGGGCGGCGCTTCTTGCGGGGCATGGTCTGCATGGACGGCCTCAGGCGGCGTGGAGCTGGCGGTGCAGGATGCTGGAGAACTCGTCCGAGAAGGTGGCGTAGCTGCCGGTCACCCCCTCCAGCGCCGCCGTACAGCGGTTGTAGGCCACCACCGCCGGGATCGCCGCGAACAGGCCCAGGGCCGTGGCGATCAGCGCCTCGGCGATGTTGGGCGCCACCACCTGCAGCGTGGCCTGGGCCTGGGCGGCCAGGCTCAGGAAGGCGTTCATGATGCCGATGACGGTGCCGAACAGGCCGATGTACGGCGAGACCGAGCCGACCGTGGCCAGGAAGTTCAGATGCCGCTCCAGCTTCTCCTCCTCCCGGGACCAGGCCACCCGCATGGCGCGCTGGGATCCCTCCATGACCGCCTCCTTGTCCACGGCGCCCTGCCCGCGCAGGCGCATGAACTCCTTGAAGCCGGCCCGGAAGATGTTCTCCATGCCCACCACGTGCAGGCCCTGCTCGAGCATCTCGCTGCCCTCCCGGTACAGCTGGGCCAGGTCCATGCCGGACCAGAAGCGGCTCTCGAAGCTCCGCACGCCGCGGCGGGCCGCCGACAGCGCCAGCCAGCGCTGCACGATGACGACCCAGGAGACGACGGACAGAAGCGCCAGCATCAGCATGACCAGCCGCACCTCCAGGCTGGCCTGAAGAATAAGGTCTAAAGAACTGATTTCGTTCACGTTTCCTCTCCCGCGGGACGCCGCGGCTCCGGAGGCGCCGCCGGCCGGGCCCCTCGGGGGTTGTCGGCCGGCTCCCCGGATGGTGAAGGCGCCCCGTCCGGCTCGAACATGTCCGCGCTCCCCGGCGGCGGCGCCAGGCCGAAGTGGCGGTAGGCGTGGGGGGTGACCACGCGCCCGCGGGGGGTGCGCGCGATGTAGCCCTGGCGGATCAGGAAGGGTTCGATCATGTCCTCCAGCGTGTCCCGCTCCTCGCTGATGGCGGCCGCCAGGCTGTCGGCCCCCACCGGGCCGCCCGCGAACTTCTCGATCATGGTCGTCACCAGCCGCCGGTCGGCCTCGCCGAAGCCGAGCCGGTCGATCTCCAGCATGTCCAGCGCCCGCCGGGCCATCTCCAGGCTGACGGCGCCGTCGCCGCGCACCTCGGTGTAGTCGCGCACCCGGCGCAGCAGCCGGTTGGCGACGCGGGGCGTGCCGCGGGAGCGGCCGGCGATCTCCAGGGCCCCCGCATCGTCGATGGCGATGCCGTAGATGCCGGCCGAGCGGACCACGATCCGGCGCAGCTCCTCGACGGAGTAGAAGTCCAGCCGCTGGGCGATGCCGAAGCGGTTGCGCAACGGCGCCGTCAGCAGGCCCGGCCGGGTGGTGGCGCCCACCAGCGTGAAGGGCGGCAACTGGATGGGGGTGGTGCGCGCGCCCGGCCCCTCGCCGATGACGATGTCGAGGCGGAAGTCCTCCATCGCCGGGTACAGGAACTCCTCGATGGCGGGGCTCATGCGGTGGATCTCGTCGATGAACAGCACGTCGCCCTCGAGGCTGGTCAGCATGGCCGCCAGGTGCCCGGCCTTCTCCAGCACCGGGCCCGCGGTGACGCGGATGCCCGTGTTCATCTCGCCGGCGACGATGTGGGCCAGGGTGGTCTTGCCCAGTCCCGGCGGGCCGGAAATCAGCAGGTGGTCGAGCGGCTCGCCCCGCTGCCGCGCCGCGCCGATGAAGATCGCCATCTGCTCCCGCACCGCCGGCTGGCCCACGTAGTCGTCCAGCCGCAGCGGACGGATGGCGCGCTCCCGGGCGATCTCCTCCCGGTCGACGGCGGGGCTGACGACGGACATCAGGCCAGCTCCTTCAGCGCCAGGCGGATCAGGGTCTCGAGGTCCTCGGTTCCGGGACGCTCCCGGAGCGCGCCGGCCACCGCCTTCGCCGCCTGGGCGCGCCGGTAGCCCAAGGTGACCAGCGCGCTTTCCGCGTCCCGGGCGGCGCGGCCGGGGCCGACGTCCGGCTCTTCCGGCAGGTCCGCCTCCCATTCGGCGAGGCGCCCGCGCATCTCCACGACCAGCCGTTCGGCGGTCCTGCGCCCGACGCCCGGGGCGCTGACGATCGCGTCCACGTCGCCGTCGCGCACCGTGCGGACGAACTCCTCGCTCTCCATCCCCGACAGGATGGCCAGGGCGATGCGCGGCCCCACGCCGCTGACCCGCACCAGGGCGCGGAACATGGCCTTGTCCCGGGAGCGCCAGAAGCCGTACAGCTGGTGGGCGTCCTCGCGCACCGCCAGATGGGTGTGCAGGGTCAGCCGCCCCCCCGGCTCCGGCAGGCGGTACAGGGTGCTCATGGGCACCTGGACCTCGTAGACCAGTCCGCCGGCGTCCACCAGGACCTCCGGCGGACTGCCCTTGTCGACCAGTACGCCGCGGATCTGCCCGATCACGCCCGTCCCCCTCCGCTTCGGGCCGGGCGGGGCGCGGCGGCCAGGCCGCGGCGGGCGTTGGCGTGGCAGATCGCCACCGCCAGCGCGTCGGCCGCATCCTCGGGCAGTTCGCCGCGGATGCCCAGAATCGCCTTGACCATGTACTGCACCTGTTCCTTGTCGGCCGCGCCAAAGCCGGACACGGCCTGCTTGACCTGCCGCGCCCCGTATTCCGCCACCGGCAGCCCGTGGAAGCCGCAGGCCGCCATGGCGCTGCCCCGGGCCTGGCCGAGCTTGAGGGCCGAGGCGGCGTTGCGCCCCAGAAACACCCGCTCGATCGCGGCCTGCTCCGGCGCGTTGCCGCCGATCACCTCCGACAGGCCGCAGAAGATCCGCCGGAGCCGTTCGGGATGGCCGCCGGCGGGCGTGCGGATGCAGCCGCAGTCGATGAACTCCAGCCGGCCGCCGGCATCGCGCAACACGCCGTAGCCGGTGGCCCGGGAGCCGGGATCGATGCCCAGGATGCGCGTCATGCGGCCCCCCGTTCCGACGCGCCTTGGGGGGCGGCTACAGCCGCGCGGCGATCCCGTCCGAGATGCCGGCGTTGGTGTAGACGTTCTGCACATCGTCCAGCTCCTCGAGGTGCTCCACCAGCTTCAGCAGCCTGCGCGCGCCATCGAGGTCCAGCTCGACCTCCGAGGCGGCCAGCATGGCCAGCTCCGCCCGCGCCGGCTCCAGTCCGGCCCGCCGCAGCCCGTCCTGGACCGGGCCGAAGCGCTCGGGCGCCGTCATCACGTCCAGCCCGCCGTCCGCGCCCTCCACCACGTCCTCGGCGCCGGCCGCCAGGGCCGCCTCCAGCAGCGCCTCCTCGTCCGCGCCGGCGGCGAAACCGACGATGCCCGTCTTCCTGAACAGGTAGGCCACCGAGCCGCTGGCGCCCAGGCTGCCGCCGAACTTGGAGAAGCCGTGCCGGACCGCCGCCGCCGTGCGGTTCCTGTTGTCCGTCATGGCCTCGCACAGGACCGCGACGCCGCCGGGGCCGTAGCCCTCGTAGACCAGCTCCTCGAGGTTCTCGCTCTCCACCGCGCCCGCGCCCCGGGCGACGGCGCGGTCGATGGTGTCCCGCGGCATGTTGGCGGACAGCGCCTTGTCGACGGCGGCGCGCAGCCGGGGGTTGTCGGCGGGGTCGCCGCCGCCGAGGCGGGCCGCGACCGTCAGCTCGCGGATCAGCTTGGTGAAGATCTTGCCCCGCTTGGCGTCCTGGCCGGCCTTGCGGTGCTTGATGTTGGCCCATTTGCTGTGTCCCGCCATCCGCCCCTCCTCAGCCCGCGGGCTCCCGCAGCCGGATGCCCAGCTCGGCGAGCTGGGCGGCGGACGCGCCGCCCGGCGCCCCGGTCAGCGGGCAGGAGGCCGACTGGGTCTTGGGGAAGGCGATCACGTCCCGGATCGAGTCCGCGCCGCTCATCAACATCACCAGCCGGTCGAAGCCGAAGGCGATGCCGCCGTGGGGCGGGCAGCCGTGGGCCAGGGCGTCCAGCAGGAATCCGAACTTCTCCCGGGCCTGCGCCTCGTCGATGCCCAGCGCGGCGAACACGGCCCGCTGCATGTCCGGGCGGTCGATGCGGATCGAGCCGCCGCCCAGCTCGGTGCCGTTGAGCACCATGTCGTAGGCGCGGGACATGGCGCGCTCCGGGGCGGCCTTGAACTCCGCGAGGCCGCAGGCCGGCGCCGTGAAGGGATGGTGCAGCGGGGCGAACCCGCCCTCGCCGTCCGGCTCGAACAGGGGGAAGTCCGTGACCCACAGCGGCGCCCAGCCCTCCCGCAGCCGCCCCGCGTCCCGGGCCGCCGCCGGCCGCAGCGCGCCCATGGCGGCGTTGACCACATCCTTCTTGTCCGCGCCGAAGAACAGGATGTCGCCGGTTTCGGCGCCCGTCCTTTCCAGCACCGCCGCCGTCGCCTCCGCCCCGAGGAACTTCAGGATGGGCGACTGCAGCCCGGCGGCCCCCGCCGCCCGGTCGTTGACCTTGATCCAGGCCAGCCCGCGGGCCCCGTGCTCGCCCGCGAGCCGTGCGTAGCCGTCGATGGCCTTGCGGGTCAGCGACGCCCCGCCGGGCACGCGCAGCGCCGCCACGCGGCTGTCCGGCGCGGCGGCCGCCTCGCTGAACACCTTGAACCCCGCATCCGCCACCAGGTCGGCGACGTCCCGCAGCTCCAGCTCGGCGCGCAGGTCCGGCCGGTCGGTGCCGAACCGCCGGAGCGCCTCGCCCCAGGCGATGCGCGGGAAGGGCCCCAGCTCCACATCCAGCAGGACGCGGAAGACATGCCGGATCATGGCCTCCATGAGCTCCATGACCCCCTCCTCGTCCGTGAAGGACATCTCCACGTCGATCTGGGTGAATTCCGGCTGCCGGTCGGCCCGCAGATCCTCGTCCCGGAAACACCGGGCGATCTGGTAGTAGCGGTCCATGCCGGAGGCCATCAGCACCTGCTTGAACAGCTGCGGCGACTGAGGCAGCGCGAAGAACCGGCCCGGCCAGGTCCGGCTCGGCACCAAGTAGTCCCGGGCGCCCTCCGGCGTGGCCCGGGTGAGCAGCGGCGTTTCGATGTCGAGGAAGCCCTCGCCGTCCAGGAAACCGCGCGCGGCGGCGGCCGCCCTGGCGCGGAAGCGGATCCGCTCGATCATCTCCGGCCGGCGGAGATCCAGGTAGCGATGCCTGAGGCGCACGTCCTCGCCGGCCAGAACGTGGCCGTCCGGCTGGACCGGCGGCGTCAGGGCCCCGTTGAGCACCTCCAGCTCCCGGCCCAGCACCTCGACCCGGCCCGTGGCCATGTCCTCGTTCACGGTGCCCTGCGGGCGCGCCCGGACCCGGCCGACCACCCTGAGCACGAACTCGGCGCGTACGCCCTCGGCGGCGGCGAAGGCCTCCGCGCCCGTCTCCGCCGGGTCGAACACCGCCTGGGCGATGCCCTCCCGGTCCCGCAGGTCCAGGAAGATCACCCCGCCGTGGTCCCGGCGCCGGTGCACCCAGCCGCACAGCTCCACGTCCCGGCCGACGCAGGACTCGTCCAGTTCGCCGCAGTAGTGGGTCCGCATCCGTCCGCCGTCCCTCAAGGGGAGGCCTCCCCGCCGGCCGCGGCCTTCCCGCCGGAAGCCGCCTTGCCGGCATCGCCGGTCCCGGCCTTCCCGGAGCTTTTGTCTTTCTTGCCGTCCTTGCCGTCTTTGCCTTTCTTCCCGCCCTCCTTGCCCTCCTTGCCGCCTTGCTCGCCGTCCTTGCCGCCGTCCTCGCCCTCCCCGCCGGCCGCCGGGCGGCGTCCCGAGTGTTTGAAGTCGGTCTCGTACCAACCGCCCCCCTTCAGGCGGAAGCTCGCGGCCGAGACCAGCTTCCTCAGCTCCGGGCGCCCGCATTCGGGGCAGTCGGCCAGCGGCGGGTCGCTGATCTTCTGCAGAACCTCCACCCGGCGCTCGCACCGCCGGCACTGGTACTCGTAAATCGGCATGCGCGCCCGCTCCCGGCAAAAACACTCATTATACCCGAATGCGCGGGGCGCCGGACGGCGGCCGTGCGGCGCCCGCGCGGCGGTGCGCGGCGGCGCCGCCGTTCCATCCCCGTTCGTCGACGGCGTCGAGCATCCCGTTCGACCCGGCGCTCGGCCCGGGCTCGAAGACATGGGGCCGCTTGTCGAGATCGGCGCAGATCCCAAGACAGCCGGGATCCAAAGGCATCCGGCATCCTCGGCGGCGAAGGCGGCTCCCGCCGCCGTCTGGACCGCGAGGTTCCCCAGCATCCGATGCCGCCCGCGGCGCGCCCGCACTCCGACACGGACCAGCCCGCGACACAGGCCGGCCTCGCCTTGTTTCTCACTCCGCAAATCCGCAATCCGCAATCCGCACAAATCCGCAAATCCGCAATCCGCAATCCGCACAAAATCCGCACTCCGCACTTGCCAGGCCGCGGCCGATCGTTGTATAAACGCGCCCCCGGACGGGGACGGCGGCGAGGAAGCCGTCCCGCCCGGACCGGCGACGCGGCCGGCTGGCCGCGTCCTTCCCCGTCGGGGAGGTCGGAAACCATCACACGCAATCGGGAAAGGAGTTTGGCATGGCTGCAAACAAGCAGGACGGCGCCGCGGCGAAGAAGGCCGCTCCGGCGCGGCGGAAGCGCGCGGGAGGCAAGCCGCGAAGAGCGGCGCCGGCGATCCGCAAGAAGTTCACCAAGGCGGAGATACTGAGCGAGGTCTCGCGCAACACCGGGCTGACCCGGGGCGAGGTCGTGCAGGTTCTCGACGAGTTGTCCGTCATCATCGAGCGGCACGTCAAGAAGCGGGGGGTCGGGGAATTCACCCTGCCGGGCCTGCTGAAGATCAAGTCGGTGCGCCGGCCCGCGCGGCCCGCCCGCAAGGGCGTGCCCAACCCGTTCCGGCCGGGCGAGTTGATGGACATTCCGCGGAAGCCCGCCACCCAGCGGGTCAAGATCCAGCCCCTGCAGAAGCTCAAGGAATTCGCGCTGCGGTGACGCGACGCCCGGGCGCGGCGGCCCGTCCGCCCGCGCCCGATGCGCGGAGAGCTCGATGCGCGCCTCCCGATACCTGCTGGCGACGCTGAAGGAGACGCCCGCCGACGCCGACACGGCCAGCCACCGGCTGATGCTGCGCGCCGGCTTGGTCCGGCAGCTGGCCAGCGGCCTGTACACCTGGCTGCCGCTGGGCATGCGGGTGCTGCACAAGGTGACCGCCATCGTCCGCCAGGAGATGGACCGCTCGGGCGCCTTGGAGGTGAACATGCCGGTGGTGCAGCCGGCCGGGCTGTGGCGGGAGTCGGGCCGCTGGGAGGACATGGGCCCCGAGCTGCTGCGCTTCCGGGACCGCCACGACCGCGATTTCTGCCTCGGCCCCACCCACGAGGAGGTGATCACCGAGATGGTCCGCGGCGAATACGGCAGCTACCGGCAGCTGCCCGTCAACCTCTACCAGATCCAGACCAAGTTCCGGGACGAGCGGCGGCCGCGCTTCGGCGTCATGCGGGCGCGCGAGTTCGTCATGAAGGACGCCTACTCCTTCCACCTGGACGAGGCCTCGCTCGAAGAGACCTACCGGCTCATGCACCGCGCCTACAGCGCCATCTTCACCCGGCTGGGCTTCGAGTTCCGCGCCGTGCTGGCCGACTCCGGCAGCATCGGCGGCAGCACCTCCCACGAGTTCCACGTGCTGGCGGAGTCCGGGGAGGACGAGATCGTGTTCAGCGACGGCGGCGACTACGCCGCCAACATCGAGCTGGCTCGAGGCGTCCTGCCCGATGCCCCCGACGAGGCGCCGGCGGGGAAGTCGAGGACGGCCGAGACCGGCGCCGCCCGCTCCGCCGGAGAGGTCGCCGAGGCGCTCGGCAGCGACGCATCGAAGGTGGTCAAAACCCTGCTGGTGCATGCGGCGGACGAGTCCGGCGGGCGCTCCGGGGAGCTGGTCATGCTGCTGTTGCGGGGCGACCAGGAGCTGAGCGAGCGCAAGGCGGAAAAGCTGCCGGGGGTGCTCTCGCCCCTGTCCTTCGCCGATGCGGACGAGGTGGAGCGGGCCATCGGCAGCCCCCCCGGATGCATCGGGCCGCTGGCCGGCCTGTCCATGCGCCGCGTGGCGGACCACAGCGTGACCGGCATGCGCAATTTCATCTGCGGCGCCAACCAGGCCGGCCGACATCTGGTCGGCGCCAATTGGGAAAGCGACTGCGGCTACGACGAGGCGGCGGACCTGCGCAAGGCGCGGGCCGGGGATCTGGCGCCCGACGGCAAGGGACGGCTGGTGGTCCGGCGCGGCATCGAGGTGGGGCACATCTTCCAGCTCGGCAGAAAGTACAGCGAGGCCATGGGCGCCGCCGTGCTGGACGAGAACGGCCGGTCGACGGTCATGACCATGGGTTGCTACGGCATCGGAATCACCCGCATCGTCGCCGCCTGCATCGAGCAGAACCACGACGAGGCCGGCATCATATGGCCGGAACCCGTCGCGCCGTTCCAGCTGATCATCGTCCCGGTCGACGCGCACCGCTCCGGGGACGTGCTCGCGTTCTCCGAATCGCTGTACCGGAACATGTCGGACCGGGGCGTGGAGACGCTGCTGGACGACCGCGACCGCAAGACCAGCCCCGGGGTGAAGCTGGCCGAATCCGAACTGATCGGCATCCCCCACCGGGTGGTGGTGTCCGCCCGCGGCCTGGCGGAGGGCGCGGTGGAATACGCCGCCCGCCGGGACGGGCGAAAGCGGACGGTCGAGGCGGATGCGGTCGGAGCCTTCCTGCTCGAGCGGATCGCGCCGGAGGACGGCCGGGCTACAGGATCCTGAACTCCCGTCCGGCCGGGCAACCGCAACCGCTCAGCTCCACCGCATCGATCCGGGCCAGCTCCGGGCCCTCGCGCAGCCACTCGCGCATCGCCTCGACCGCCGCGGCCGGGCCGCCGAACAGCACCTCGACATGGCCGTCCGGAGTGTTCCTGACCCAGCCGGCCAGGCCCAGCCCGCGGGCCATCCGCCGGGTCTCGGCCCGGAAGAACACGCCCTGGACGCGGCCCCTGACCAGCCCGGTCAGCGCGCGGCGCTCCGTCCCCGCGCCGTCGGCGGTCCCGCATTCAGGCTCGCGGGCGCCTGGCTGGGACATCGTCGGGACTCCGTTCGGCAAACTCCACCGGAGTTCCGTATAATGGCGGACATCGCGTCCTTCCGCCACCCGCCGGGGACCGGCACGTCCATGGAGCCCGTCGTCATCTACCACAACCCCCGCTGCTCCAAGTCGAGGGCGGCGCTCGCCCTGCTGGAGGAGAACGGCGTCGCGCCCGAAATCTTCGACTACCTCAGCAATCCCCCGGACGCCGAGCGGCTGCGCGCGCTGCTGGACAAGCTCGGCACGGACATCCGCGGCATCCTGCGCCGGAACGAGGCCGAATACGGGGAATTGGGGCTGGACGACGAGACGCTGAGCGACGAAATCATCCTCGACATCGTCGCCCGGCACCCGCGCCTGATCCAGCGTCCCATCCTGGTGCGCGGCGACCGGGCCATCATCGCGCGGCCGCCGGAGGCCGCGCTCCAGTTCATCGACGACGCCTGACCGTGTCCCTCCCCTACGTGCTCGTCCTGTACTACAGCCGCTACGGGGCGACGGAGAAGATGGCCCAGTTGATCGGCCGCGGCGTGGAGCGGGTGGAGGGCATCGAGGCGCGGTTGCGCACGGTGCCGGCCGTGTCGCCGGAGCCGCGGACCGGCGAGCCGCCGGCGCCGGATGAAGGCGCGGTCCACTGCGCCTTGGACGATCTCAAAAACTGCGCCGGCCTGCTGCTGGGCAGCCCCACCCGCTTCGGCAACATGGCCGCCGCGCTCAAGCACTTCCTCGACGGCACCGGCGGCCTCTGGGCGTCCGGCGCCCTGATCGACCGGCCCGTGGGAACCTTCACCTCCACCGCCTCGCTGCACGGCGGCCAGGAGAGCACCCTGCTCACCATGGCCATTCCCATGCTGCATCACGGCATGGTGTACTGCGGCATCCCGTACTCGCAGGCGGCGCTGAACCAGACCGCCACCGGCGGTACGCCCTACGGCGCGAGCCACCTGGCCGGGCCGGAAAGCCGCAACCCCTTGAGCGGGCACGAGAAGGAGCTGTGCGCCGCCCAGGGGGAGCGGATCGCCCGCCTGAGCCTCGCGCTCGCATCCTGAGCGCGGCGACCGCCTTCGGGACGCGGCATCTCACCAGCCCAGCGCATCCCTGATCAGCGGCACGGTCAGCCTTCGGCGGCGCTCCAGGGTGCCCGCGTCGAGCCGCTCCAGCACCGCCATCAGTTCGTCGAGACCGCGCCCGGAGCGGCGCACGATGTACTCCGCCGCATCGTCGCCCAGCCGCATGCCGCGGCCCTTCGCCCGCAGCTTGAGCAGTTCGCGCCTGTCGTCGTCCGACATGTCCGCGAGGTGGAAGACCAAGCCGGACTGAAGGCGCGAGCGCAGGTCCGCCAGGTCCAGCGCGAGGCGTTGCGGCGCGCAGGCGGCGCTGACCACCAGGCACCCGGCGCCGCCCGACAGCGCGTTGTACAGGTTGAACAGGGCGCGTTCCCAGGGGCCGTCGCCCGCGACGCTGTCGATGTCGTCCAGGCACACCACCGACTGCCGCTCGGCCCCGCTCAGGATGTCCGGCGGGAACTGCCCGCGCTCCGCCAGGGGAAGGTACTGGGAGGGTGCGCCGGCCTCCGTCCGGCTGCGGCACAGGGCCTGCAGGAGGTGGGTGCGGCCCGAGGCGCGGGCGCCCCACAGGTACACCAGATGGTGCCCGCCCCGCGGCGCGTTCAGGCTTTCGACGATCTGGCGGGTGTCGCCGGACAGGTAGAAGTTGTCGAACCGGGCCTCGTCGCCGAGCCTGACCTTCAGCACCCCCTGCCCGCCCGCATCCTCCATGTCCGCGCTACCGGTTCCAGCGATAGTGAGCGACCGGCTCCGGGCGGGCGCGGGAGCCGCGCACCGGCACCAGTTCGCGGTCGAGTTCGATCAGCTCGAACAGGCGCGCCGGTTCGCCCAGCAGCTCGAGCTCGAGCTCGATGCGCGCGCCGTCGAGTAGCGCCGGGGTGACCGACTCCACCAGCGTCAGGCCTCCCAAGTAGGCCAGCAGCGCGGCATAGTCCCGCAGGTCGCCCACCCCGTCGACCCGCATCCGCACGCCGCCGCGCGCCGCGGCGCCGGGCGCGAGCGCGAAATGATCCGCCAGCCAGCCGGCGACGCGGTCCAGCGGGGCGCTCAGGTACGCCTGCAGGTCCGCGGCGAAGCCGTCGAACCGCTCGGTCCGGTCCCGGAAGACGAACCGCCACAGCCCCACCATGTCGCCGCCGGCGGTGAAATGCACCCTGCCGGCCAGCACGCTGTCCGCGCCGTAGCGCGCGCTGGCGCGGACGATGGCATCCCGGTCCAACTCCCAGAGCTGGTCCTCGGCGAGGCCGCGCCGGTCCTCGAAGTCCAGCAACGGAAAGATGACCGGCAGGCCCCGGTCGTCGGCGAAACTCCGCATGACGTCGAACAGCTCCGCATGGGTGTCGGGGGCCGGCAGCGTCCGAGCGCCCGTCTCGTCCTGCAGGACCAGCCACACCAGCACGCTGGGCCGGTTGCCGTCCCAGACGGGGATGCCGGCGTCGAACAGCATCCGGTCGACCAGCGCCGGGGCGAAGGAGACGTCGATGCGGCGCCGTTCGGGCGGGCCGGGCTCCACCGCGTAGCCGATCGCCTCCACCAGGCTTTGCGCGTTCTCCAAGGCCCGCTCGACCTCCGGGCGCTCCAGCCAGCGCCGCGCGCCGGTCACCTTCACGACGACCGCCGCCAGCGCCTCGCTGAAAGCCCGGCTCCGCTCGGCGTCGCTCTCGTCCGCCACCTCGACCTGGTGGCTGTACAGGCCCTCGACCGGCAGGGCCCGCCCCTCGCCCGGCCAGGCGAGCGCGGCCGCCAGCGCCAGCGCGCAGCGCATCCCGGTTCCGCTCCGTGTCGTGTTCATCGCTCGCGATTATAGCCGACGGGCGTCCGGACACGGGCTTTCCGGCCTGTTTCCCGGCCCGCTCCTCCCGAACGTCAGAATCCCTTTCGTCGCCGCGCCGGCGCGACACGACGCGGCAGATGCGAGAATGGGCGAAAACGGGAGAAAAATGGACAGGGCGGAAAAGACGGAAAAGGGAAAAAAGGGAAAAGGGCTGATGCTTACGAGTTCGCACAGGACTATAATGCCCCTACAGGGAATTTAGTAGACGTTGAGCTGGAAGGCGCGGCGCCGAAAATATCCCGCCACGAGCCGAAGGTGCAAGACGATGACCGAGAACACCGTGCAGATGGACATTCAGCAGGAGACCGGCGGCCGCGTCAGCGAGCCGGCGAAGCTGAGTTCAAGCTATCTCAAAAGGAACGCCGCCGAGATCGATGAGTTTCTCGACGCGTACCCGAACGTGGTCGGTTTGTTGAACGGCCTGTCGGACCACCTTGCCAAAAAATACGAGGTGAGTCAGATAGTCTTGGAGTGCCTATTCGACGATGGAATGCCTCTCGAAAACGGCGACCCGAGGCATTTAAGCGTACTCCCGAAGTACAATACCGATGATCTGGACGAGTTGATGAAGATCGACGAAAAAGTTTTCAAGGAATATCTTCGTCCGCTGGGTCCGTCGGTGTACAACCCCTTGGTGGTTTCGTTTTCTTCGAGGTTGAGCGGATATGATAACGCCTTGGAATATTTATGATCTTGCGGTATGGCTGTATTCGGAATTGGATGCCGCCGACCCGGACGAAGCGCTGATCAGGACGATCATGGG
>CAYSVD010000012.1:0-1977 GCA_964434395.1 uncultured Pseudohongiella sp. | reverse complement strand
CTCTGGGGCCACGATGTCGCCTTCGACCCGCGATACTGGCGGCGCAGGCAGGCGGGACGGGGGTAAAGCCGCCGCGCGCCGGGGAGATCAGCTCGCCCCCGTTTAGTCCCCCGCCTTCCGCCGCGACTCGTAGAGGTCGATCAGCTTGAGCACGTCGGCAGCGTCCATGCGGCCAAGCGGGCCGTCGCTGTAGCTTGAGACCTCGACCGAGCCAGCTTCGTTCAGGATGAATTCGGAGGGCTGCACGATCTGGCGGCGTTCCTCCCACCACGCGCCGACCCGTTCCCCGTCCGCGCGCGTCATGCCGTATGCGAAGGGGAAGCTCTTGCCGTCCGCCAGTTTGCGGGCGTTGTCCTTATCGTCCACGCTGCCGGCGAGGATGGAGACGCCGCGCGCCTCGAACTCCGGCCACAATTCCTGGAAGCCGTCCAACTGACGGCGGCAATAGGGTCACCAGTGGCCGCGGTAGAACAGCACCACCTTCCAGGCGCCCGGCATGTCGGCAGGCACCTCCGCCGGCCCCCGGTCCAGCAGGTTCAGCGAAAGGGCCGGAAATGCGGCGCCAATCCCCAGCTTCTCGCCCATGGCGGTCCTCCCCCTTGCATTCGGACGCCGGCTATCCTGACACGCGCGCGACGGCGAGACAATCGCCGCTACCCCGCCGCGTCGCAGCTCCTTGTCGGCAGGCCGGGTCCGCCGGTGCGGGCGCTGCGGCGCTCGAACAGCAGCACGTCGTGCCAGACGCCGTCCAGATGCCCGTAGCGCTCCCGGCAGCCGACCTCGCGGAAGCCGCATTTCCGGTGGAGCGCAATGCTGGGCAGGTTCGCGGCCATGATCTGCGCCTGGAGCGTCCAGTAACCTTCCGCCTCGGAGGCCGCGATCAGGCCTTCCAGCAGGGCGGTTCCGGCCCCCGACCCTTGCGCGCTTTCGCCGACATAGACGCTGACCTCAGCGACACCGGCCGCGCCTCACGTATCCGGCGCGGGCGTCAGCGCCGCCCAGCCGACCGCGCGGCCGTCGCCGCCGCGCACGACCAGCCTGCCGATAGCCAGATGGCCCCTGTTCCACGCCTTCCAGCTTGGCGGGTTCTTCATGAAAGCGGCGATGCCCGTCCTCAGGCCCGCGCGGTAGATGGCGCGGACCTCGGGCCAGTCATTGTCCTGCATCGCGTCAATGGCGATCATCGGTCGGGCCCCGTCAGTTCTTGCGGGATCATTGCCGGCAATTCTGTGCGCCCACCGGCCCGGCCGGTCAAGGGGCCGATTCGGCGCTTGACTCAGCCATAAATAGAACTAATAATGAACAAATGTTTCCTGTATGCCCCCGGAAGGACCCCACCAGTCTCGCTGCGCTGCGCCGGCGGATCGCGCTGCTGGAGCGCCGGACGGCGGTTGCAGAGCCGGCAGGAGGCGGGGCGGTGGAAGCCTGGCGGCTCGGCCCGGGCGCCCTGGACGCGGCCCTGCCGGAAGGCGGGCTGGCGCCGGGCGGACTGCACGAGGCAGCAGGCGCGGCATCGGGGGACGGGCCGGCGGCCGGCACCTTCCTCGCAGCCCTCCTCGCCCGGCTCCGGCGCCGGGACGAACGGCGCGCCGTGCTGGTCTGCCAAAGCCGGACGAGTCCCTTTGGCCGGCTCTACGGGCCGGGCTGGCGGGACCTCAGCCTCGAACCGGCCGACCTGCTGCTGCTCTCCGCCCGCCGCGACCGGGATGTCGCCTGGGCGATGGAGGAGGGATTGCGCAGCGCCAGCCTGGCGGGGGTGCTGGGCGAGGTCGAAAGCCTCGATTTCACCCTGAGCCGCCGGCTTGCGCTCGCCGCCCGCGAGAGCCTGACCCCCGTCCTGCTGCTGCGCCGCGACGGCCTCGGACCCGCAAGCGCCGCCTTCTCGCGCTGGCGGGTCGCGGCTTTGGCGGGCCGGGCGGACCCGTTCGACGAGGCCGCCCCCGGCCTGCCGCGCTGGCGGCTCGACCTGCTGCGCTG
>CAYSVD010000011.1:0-8651 GCA_964434395.1 uncultured Pseudohongiella sp. | reverse complement strand
CTCAATGGCATCCAGCCTAGCATTCATCTCGGAACGAAACGTCATTCCCTGTCCGTATAGCAACCCAAAGCCTACCGCCAATACGGCGATCATCTCTATCAAGTTCTGCTTGTCCTTGAGGTAGCGAAGAATTATTCCTTCCTTCGTTCCCATGGTGCGACTCCTTGAAACTCGCCAAGGTCACATCCCTGACGGGGCGCAGACCTCGGCGGGGCGGCGGAAACCGCAGTAGAACAACCGCCGCGGACGACTTCGGTCGGCAATGGCCGCCAGCGAGTGTTGCGGCGTCCGTTTCTCGACAGTCCGAGTCTGTGGGACCGTCGCCCGAATGTCAACAACAACAACACAACAACAACAACACAACAACAACACAACAACACAACTCGGATCAGCCAGCATCTGTCAGCCGCACAGCAACCAGCCGCTCCGGTCCAAGCTCGGACCCGCTGCGACACGGACCCGTTCGCGACCGGCTAGCCCCTGCGCGCGTCTGCTATCATCCGCCGGGACTTCGCCCGAGGCGCGACGGATGGGACGTCCACGCCCCTGGCCGGTCCGGCTGCTCGCGCCGGTCCTGGCCGCATTGTTGTTGCATTCCGGGCCCGCCGGCGGGCGGGCCCAGGAGCCCCCGCCGCGCTGGGAGCGGCCGGACCAGAGCGGGGATCTGGCCGCGCTGGCCGGGCACCCGGACGAGCGGATGCGCTACGCGCTGCTCAACTCAAGGGTGCTGGACAAGAACGATCTGTGGGCGCCCTTCGCGGAGGATCTGGCCCGCTTCGGCCGCGCCGGCTACGAGCGCCTAAGGCCCATGGTGTTGAACCGCTCCATCGGGGAACTGGAGGCGGCCGTCGCCGCCGGGCGGTTCAGCCATGAGGAGCTGGTCCTCTTCTACATTTACCGGCTCCGCGCGATCGAAACGGACGGCGCGCGCTATCTCAACAGCGTCATCGCCCTGAACCCCGACGCGGTCCGCCAAGCGCGGCGGCTGGACCGGCGGCGCCGCGAGGCGCCCGACGCGCCCCGCGGTCCGCTGTTCGGCATGCCGGTGCTGCTCAAGGACAACATCGGCGCGGCCGGCATGGCCACCACCGCCGGGGCGGTGGCGCTCAGGGACAACCGCGTCGGCGATGCCTTCGTCGCGGCGCGGCTCGTCGAGAACGGCGCGGTGATCCTGGGCAAGGCCAACCTGAGCGAGTGGGCCTATTTCTTCTGCCGGGACTGCCCCTCCGGCTACAGCGCCGTGGGCGGGCAGACCCTGAACCCCTACGGGCGCCTGTCCTTCGGCCCCGGCGGCTCCAGCTCGGGCAACGGGGCGGCGGTCGCGGCCGACCTCGCCGCGGCCGCGGTCGGCTCGGAGACCTCCGGCTCCATCCTGTCGCCCGCCAGCGCCAACTCCCTGGTGGGCCTCAAGCCCACCGTCGGCAGCCTGAGCCGGAGCGGGGTGGTGCCGATCTCGTCCGTCATGGACACCGTCGGCCCCATGACCCGCACGGTGGCCGACGCGGCGATCCTGTTCAACGCCATGACCGGCTACGACGCCGACGACAGCGCCATGCCCCGGATCAGCGCCGGCCTGGCCCTGACGCACCGGCGGGTCGCGCTGGCCGGCCGGCGCCTGGGCGCGCCGGAGCGCTTCGCGGACGATCCGGTGTTCCAGGCGGCGCTGGCCGTCCTGTCCGGGGACGGGGCGGAGATCGAGCGCTTCGCGCTGCCGCCGCTCGAGGCGGAGGGCTTCGTGGAATTCCTGGGCGCGGAGATGGCCCGGGATCTGCCGCGGTACCTTAGGGAGCGGGCCGCCCCGGCGGTGCCGGTGCGTACGCTGGCGGCGCTGCAGGCCTTCAATCTGGCCGACCCGGAGATCCGGGCGCCCTACGGCCAGTCGCTGGTGGACATGATGGTCGGGCTGGAGCCGTCGGCGCGCGGGGAGCCGGACGCGTCCCTGGCGGAGGAGGCCCGCGGGGCGCTCGAGGCGTTGTTCGCCGGGCGGCGGCTGGACGCGTTGCTGTCGCTCGACAACCGGCTGGCGGGCGCGGCGGCGCGGGCGAACTGGCCGGCGCTGACCGTCCCCGCCGGCTACCGGGAGGACGGCCGGCCCGCGGGGCTGACCCTGATCGCGCCGCCCTTCGCCGAGCAGCTGCTGGTGGACATCGGCGCGCGCTTCGAGGAGCTCGCCGCGGCCCGCGTCCCGCCCCCGGACTACCGGCGCTGAGGGGCCTCCGCCAGCACGTAGACGTTCGCCTCGGTCCGCGCGCCGTCCGCGAGCCGCACCTCGGCGACGACCCGGCGGTAGCCCTCGCCCTCGAAGCGGTCCAGCGCCTCCCAGCGCTCCGCGAGGCCCGCCGCCTCGAACAGCAGGCCGTCCACCGGCGGCGCCGACGCGTCGAGCACCAGCCCCGGGAAGCCCAGCGCCGCGCCCCAGCCCTCGGGCCGCAGGACGCCCCGGACCGCGGCGGGCCGCCAGCGGCCCCCGAGCGGCGCCAGCACCCGGGCGTTGGCCCGTCCCGGCGCCAGGGTGCCGTAGACGAACAGCCGCCGGTCCGCCGCCGAGGCGCTCACGCCCGGACGAGGGCCAGCAGCTCGGCGGTCTTCTCCCGCATCAGCGCCGCGTCGCCGCGGGACTCCACGTTCAGCCGCACCACCGGCTCGGTGTTGGAGGCGCGCAGGTTGAAGCGCCAGTCCGCGTGTTCGACCGACAGCCCGTCGACGCGGTCGACGGCCAGGGCCCCGCCGCCGTAGCGCCGCTCCGCCTCCCGGAGCAGCGCGGCCGGGTCGGCCACCGCGCTGTTGATCTCGCCGCTGGCCGGAAAGGCCGCCATGGACTCGTCCACCATCGCCGACAGGGGCAGCCCCGAGCGGCTCATCAGCTCCGCCACCAGCAACCAGGGGATCATGCCGCTGTCGCAGTAGTGGAAGTCCCGGAAGTAGTGGTGGGCGCTCATCTCCCCGCCGTACACGGCGTCGCTGGCGCGCATGGCCTCCTTGAGGAAGGCGTGGCCGGAGCGGCTCTGGACCGCCTCGCCGCCCGCCGCGGCGACGACCCGCCGGGTGTTCCAGACCAGCCGGGGGTCGTGCACGATCCGCTCGCCGGGGCTTTTCTCCAGGAAGGCGCGGGCCAGCAGCCCCACCATGTAGTAGCCCTCGATGAAGCGGCCGGTCTCGTCGAAGAAGAAGCAGCGGTCGAAGTCCCCGTCCCAGGCGATGCCGAGGTCGGCGCCGCTCTCCCGCACCGCCTCGGCCGTCGGCGCGCGGTTCTCCTCGAGCAGCGGATTGGGCACGCCGCTGGGGAAGGAGCCGTCGGGCGCGTGGCGGAGCTTGACGAAGCGGAAGGGCAGGCGCGGCTCCAGCCGGTCGACGACCTCGCCGGCGCCGCCGTTGCCGGCGTCGCACACGATCCGCAGGGGTTTCAGGGCGCTGGGGTCGACGCAACCCAGCAGGCGCTCGATGTAGGCCGGCCGGACGTCCCGCCGGACGGCCGCGCCCGGCGCCTGCGGCCGGCCGAAGCGTCCCGCCTCCGCCCGGGCGCGGATCTCGGCCAGCCCCGTGTCGCCGCTGACCGGCCGGGCGCCGGCGCGCACCAGCTTCATGCCGTTGTAGTCGGCCGGGTTGTGGCTGGCGGTGACCATGACGCCGGCGCCGGCCTTGAGGTCGGCGGCGGCGAAGTACACCTCCTCGGTGCCGCAGCGCCCGATGTCGACGACCCGGACGCCGCCCTCGTTCAGGCCCCGCGTCAGCGCGGCCGCGAGCCCTTCGCCGCTGGGGCGGACGTCGCGGCCCACCACCGCCTCGGCGGGCGCCAGCTGGTCCGCGACGGCGCGCCCGACGCGCCAGGCGACGTCCTCGTTCAGCTCGCCGGGCACGCGCCCGCGGATGTCGTAGGCCTTGAAGCAGCCCAGGGGGCCGATGGCCGGGACGGTCCCGCTCGCGGGCGTCCGCCCGCCGCCGAGGTGTCCGTCCGCCGCCATGCCGCCGCCGCGCCGGCTCAGGCGCGCCCGTAGCGGTCCTCGAGCCGCTCGATGTCGTCCTCGCCCAGGTAGTCCCCCACCTGCACCTCGACGATCTCGAGCGGCCCGCCGCCGGGATTGGCCAGCCGGTGGACGCTGCCCAGCGGGATGAACACGGACTCGTTGGCCTTCACGGGGATCTCCTCCCCGTCCCGGGTGACCACGCCCTCGCCGCGCACCACCGTCCAGTGCTCGGCGCGCCGCCGGTGCCGCTGCAGGGACAGGGCCGCGCCCGGCTCGACCACGATGCGCTTGACCTGGAAGCCCTCTCCGGCGGTCACGGTCCGGTAGGCGCCCCAGGGGCGGCGCACCTCGGCGTGCTCCGCGGCCTCCGGCCGCCCGTCCGCCTCCAGCCGCGCGGCGATCCGCCTGACGTCCTGGGCGCGCGCGCGGTCCGCCACCAGCACCGCGTCCGGCGTCTCCACGATGACCGCGTCCTTCACCCCGACCGCCGCCACCAGCCGGGAGCCGGCGTGGATGTAGCAGCCGGCGGCGCCCTCGGCGAGCGCGTCGCCCGTCAGCGCGTTGCCGTCGCCGTCCCGCTCGGCGGCCTCCCACATCGCGTCCCACGCCCCCAGATCCCGCCAGCCCGCCGCCAGCGGAACCACGGCGGCGCCGCGCGCCTTCTCCATCACCGCGTAGTCGATGGAGTCCGCGCGGCAGCCCGCGAAGGCCTCCGGCGGCAGGAAGACGAAGCCGTCGTCGGCGCGGCGCCCGTCGAAGGCGGCCAGGCAGGCGGCGCGGATGTCCGGCGCGCTCCGCTCGAGCTCCGCCAGGTAGGCTTCGGCGCGGAACAGGAACATGCCGCTGTTCCAGTAGTGCCGGCCGCCCGCGACCCAGGCCCGTGCGGCGTCCGCCGGCGGCTTTTCCGTGAACCGGGCGATCTCGAAGGCGCCGCCGTCCCCGGTCTCCGGGCCGCGCTCGATGTAGCCGTAGCCGGTGTCCGCCCGGTCCGGCTCGATGCCGAAGGTGACCAGCCGGCCCGCCGCCGACAGCGCGCGGCCGCACGCGACCGCCGCGGCGAGCGCGTCCTCGTCGTCGAGCTGATGGTCCGCCGGCAGCACCAGCAGTTCGGCGTCCTCGTCCCGCTCCAGCGCGGACAGCGCCGCCAGCGCGGCCGCCGGCGCCGTGCCGCGGCCGACCGGCTCGACCAGGATCGAGGCTCCGTCCCGTTGCGCCGGCTCCAGCTGCCCGGCGGCGACGAAGCGGTGGTCGGCACGGCAGACGATGATCGATCCGCTCCTGTCCGGCAGGCGCTCGAGCCGCCGGACGGTGTTCTGGAACAGCGAGCCGCGCCGCGGGGGGAACTCGATGAACGGCTTCGGGCGCGCGGCGCGGGAAAGCGGCCACAGGCGCGACCCGGCGCCGCCGGCGAGGATGACGGGATGCAGCATGCGGGCGGTCCGGGGAGCGGGCGGCGGGATGGTAGCAAAATCCGGCCGCTTCCCCCAAGAGGAGGCATCCTGGCATCCTGTGGCGGCTGTCGCGGGGAGGGGGGCGCGGGTCCGGCGTCCGCGGCGCCGCGTCCGGCCGAGACCGGGAGAGAGAGACCGGGAGAGAGACCGGGAGAGAGAGTCGATAATTCCGCGCCGCCGCGCTAGAATCGCGGCCCCTCCGCGACCCGCCCCGGCGCCATGGAACCGAGCAACGACCGCTTCGTCCCCCGCGGCTCCTACGAGCGCGACGACCTGGTGCGATGCGGCAACGGCGAGCTGTTCGGCCCCGGCAACGCCCGGTTGCCGGTGGACAACATGCTCATGTTCGACCGCATCACGGAGATCACCGCGGACGGCGGCGAGCACGGGCGCGGCCGGGTGAGCGCCGAGCTGGCCATCCGGCCGGAGCTGTGGTTCTTCGCCTGCCACTTCCCGTCCGATCCGGTGATGCCCGGCTGCCTGGGGCTCGACGCGCTCTGGCAGCTGGTGGGCTTTTTCCTGGGCTGGAGCGGTTATCCGGGCAAGGGCCGGGCGCTGGGCGTCGGGGAGGTCAAGTTCACCGGCGAGATCCTGCCCGATGCGCGGCGGGTGGCCTACGGCCTGGACGTCAGCCGGGTCATCGGCCGCAAGCTGGTGATGGGCGTGGCGGACGGCACGGTCGCCGTGGACGGCAAGCTCATCTACACCGCGAAGAACCTCAAGGTCGGGCTGTTCACGCCCGACCGCGCGTTCTAGCGGGCCTTCCGGAGTAGTCATGCGGCGCGTGGTGGTGACCGGGATCGGCGTCGTCTCCTGCCTCGGCAACGACGCGGCCGAGGTGCTCGCGTCCCTCAGGGCGGGCCGCAGCGGCATCGCCTACAACCAGGCCTACGCCGACATGGGCATGCGCAGCCGGGTCAGCGGCGCCATCCGGCTGGACCCGGCCGAGCGCATCGACCGCCGGACGCTGCGCTTCATGGGCGGGGCGGCCGCCTGGGCCTACATCGCCATGGAGGAGGCCGTGGCCGACGCCGGCCTGGCGCCGGACGAGATCTCCAGCGAGCGCGTCGGCATCGTGGCGGGCTCGGGCGGCGGCTCGCCCGAGGACGAGGTCGAGTCCGCCGACATCCTGCGCGGCAAGGGCCTGCGCCGCGTGGGCCCCTACCGGGTGCCCCGCACCATGACCAGCACCGTCTCGGCCTGCTTGGCCACCGCCTTCGGCATCCGGGGGGTCAACTACTCCGTCTCGTCCGCCTGCGCCACCAGCGCCCACTGCATCGGCAACGCGGCGGAGCTGATCCAGATGGGCAAGCAGGACCTGGTGTTCGCCGGCGGCGGGGACTCGGAGCACTGGACCATCGCCCACATGTTCGACGCCATGGGCGCCCTGTCCACCGGCTACAACGACGCGCCGCGCGCCGCCTCGCGCCCCTTCGACGAGGGCCGCGACGGCTTCGTGATCGCCGGCGGCGGCGGCGTGGTGGTGGTCGAGGAGCTGGAGCGGGCCGCGGCCCGCGGCGCGAAGATCTACGCCGAGCTGACCGGCTACGCCGCCACCTCCGACGGCCGCGACATGGTGGCGCCGTCCGGCGAGGGCGGCGCGCGGGCCATGCGCATGGCCCGCCCGGACCGGCCGGTCGACTACATCAACGCCCACGGCACCGGCACCCCGGCCGGCGACGCGTCGGAGCTGAACGCCATCCGCGAGGTGTTCGGCGCCGCCGCGCCCATGATCGGCTCCACCAAGTCCCTGAGCGGCCACTCCCTGGGCGCGGCGGGGGTCCACGAGGCGATCTACAGCCTGTTGATGATGGAGCACGACTTCGTCGCGGCCTCGGCCAACATCGAGCGGCTGGACGCCGCGGCGGAGGGCCTGCCGGTCGTCACCGAGCGGCGCGACGGCGCGGGCCTGGACACCGTCATGTCGAACAGCTTCGGCTTCGGCGGCACCAACGCGTGCCTGGTGTTCTCCCGCCGGCGGGAGTGAGGGGGATGGGCCGCCGCCTGCCGACGGGACTGGCGCTGGCGCTGTGCCTGGCCGGCGCCGCGCCGGGCCGGGACGCCGCGGAGCCCCTCCCCCGGCCGCTGCCGGCGGCGCAGGCCTTTCCGTGGCACCTGAGCGAGCCGGCGCCGGGCCGGCGCCTGATCGTCTTCCGGCCGGCGCCGGGGCACTACCTGTACCGTCACGGCTTCGCCTTCCGGATCGAGCCGCCCGGCGGCGGCCGGGCGGAGCCGGTGCCCTTCGCGCTGCCGGCCGGCGAGGCGAAAAGCGACCGGTTTTTCGGCGAGGTGGAGGTCTACTACGGCCCGACCCGCATCGAGCTGAGCCTGCCGGACGGCCTGGCGGCCGGCACCGCGTTGCGGGTGGAGTACCAGGGCTGCGCCGACTGGGGCTTCTGCTATCCGCCGCGGCGCGAGCGCATCGTGCTGCCGGACTGAGTTCCGCCCCGGGCGGGAAAAGCGGCGATAGGCGCGGCAATTTCCGGGAACGCGCGGGCAAAGTCCGCGACGGGCGTTGCAATGCGGCGGGAATTGGCGGATGCTTGCGCCCCCAGCCCCTGCCGGACGCCCGACCATGGCGGTCATCCTGGCCCTCCACGGGCCCAACCTGAACCTGCTCGGCGAGCGCGAGCCCAGCGTGTACGGCCCCGACACCCTGGACGACATCAACCGGCGGCTCGAGGCGCGGTGCGCGGCGGCCGGCCACGAGCTGCGCGCCTTCCAGAGCAACAGCGAGGGCGCGCTGATCGACCGGCTACACGCGGCCCGCCGGGACGGCACCGCCTTCATGCTGTTCAATCCCGGCGCCCTCACCCACACCAGCATCGCCCTGCGCGACGCGGCGCTGGCCGCCGAGGTGCCGTTCATCGAGGTGCATCTGTCCAACATCCACGGGCGCGAGCGGTGGCGGCGGCGCTCGTTCCTGGCCGACATCGCCCTGGGCGGCATCACGGGCCTGGGCGCGCAGGGCTACGAGTTGGCCCTGGAGGCGGCCCTGCGGAGACTGGACGGCTAAGCGGCCCGGGAGGCGCGTCATGGACATCAGGAAAGTGAAGAAGCTCATCGAGCTGCTGGAGTCCTCGGACCTGGCGGAGATCGAGGTCCGCGAGGGCGAGGACGCGGTGCGCATCAGCCGCGCCGGCCGCGCGGCCCCAGCGCCGGCCGCGCCCGCGCCCCCAGCGCCCTCCGCCCCCGCTTCCGCCGCGCCGGAGGACCCGCCGCCGGCGGCCCCGGG
>CAYSVD010000010.1:0-6876 GCA_964434395.1 uncultured Pseudohongiella sp. | reverse complement strand
AGGAAGCTGGGACGGGGGCTGGAGGCGCTGCTGCCGGCCGGCGGGGCCCGCGCGGTGGACGGCCTGCTCTCTCCCGGCGGGGACGCCGACGGGACGCTGCGCCGCATCCCGGTGGACCTGATCGCCCGCGGCCGGCACCAGCCGCGCGTCGTCATGGACGAGGCGGCTCTGGCCGAGCTGGCGGACTCCATCCGGGCCCGGGGGGTGATGCAGCCGATCGTGGTCCGGCCCCTGCCCGAGGGCGGGCGTTTCGAGATCATCGCCGGCGAGCGGCGCTGGCGCGCCAGCGCGCTGGCCGGGCTCGACACCGTTCCGGCCCTGATCCGGCGGGTCGACGACAGCGAGGCGATGGCCCTGGCGCTGATCGAGAACATCCAGCGCGAGGATCTCAACCCGATCGAGGAGGCGATGGCCCTGACGCGGCTCAAGGACGAGTTCGGCCTCACCCACCAGGAGGTGGCGGATGCGGTGGGCCGGTCCCGCCCCGCGGTGAGCAACATGATGCGCCTGACCGCCCTGCCCGCGTCCGCCCGCCGGCTGGTGGAGGAGGGCGCGCTGGAGATGGGCCACGCCCGGGCGCTGCTGGCGCTGCCGGAGAGCCGGCGGGGCGCCGCGGCCGCCGAGGCGGCGCGCAAGGCGCTGTCGGTGCGCCAGACCGAGGCGCTGGTCCGGCGCTGGACGGAGGAGGAGAGGAGGAAGGGGGAGGATGAGCCGCGCCGCCCCGCCGCGGGCGATCCCGACACCCGCCGGCTGGAGGAGGAGCTGGCGGAGATCCTGGGCGCGAAGGTGACGATCCGCCACACGGCCGCCGGCCGAGGCCGGCTGACGGTCGGCTACGGCAGCCTGGACGAGCTGGAAGGCATCCTGGAACGGATCCGAAAGGGAGGCTGATTTCCGCCGCGGCGGAGCGGCCGCCGGCCGTCCCCGCGCGGAATTCCGGAGGAAAAGAAGGGAAATTCCGGGAAAAAGCCCGGGGAATTTGCCCGCCGCCGCCGGAAAGCCTATAATGCCGCCGTTGGGGCGGCGATGGCGAAACGGGTTTCGTGACGGGTCCAGACGCCCCGCCGGTTCACAAGGCGATTTTCGCGCAGTTGGCCGCGGCCGTCCTGATAGCCGCCGTTTCGCTGTTGCTGTCGGGCGTCGTCGCGGGCTACTCGACGTTGCTGGGAGGACTGACCAGCGCGTTGCCGAACGGCTACTTCGCGTGGCGGGCGTTCCGGCATCGGGGAGCGCGCAACGCCGGCCGGGCGGCGCGGAGCATCATGCGGGGGGAGATGGGCAAGCTGGCCATGACGCTGGCCATGTTCGCCCTGAGCTTCGGCCTGATAAGGGAACTGCATCATCTTGCGCTGATCGCGGGATTCGCCGCCGTCCACGTCACGGGCGTGGCGGCGGCGGCGGTCGTCATCGGCCGCGGGCCCGCGGGGGGCGGGCATGGTTGAATTGATCATCGTGATCGGCGCGGCCGTCGGCGCCGGCATGATTTGGGGGAAGAAGGTTGCGGGAGCGATCCTGCTGGTCTACTTCGTTTTCGCATTCGTCGTTCTTTGTTCGGTGATGATGGCGTGAGACATCCGATGCGGCGGAAAACCGAACGGACGGGCGCGGCGCGGCGCGCGCCGTCGGCGGCCTAGGCGCCGCCGGCCGAAGCGGGCGGCAAGAGGAGAGGGAAGTGGCGGAAGCGGCCGAGGGCGGCGAGACGGTCCAGGAGTACATCACCCACCACCTGACCAACCTGACGCTGGGACGCGTCGGCGAGGGCGGCTGGGGGCTGGCCCATTCCGCCGAGGAGGCGGCCGCGATGGGCTTTTGGGCCTTCCACGTCGACACCCTGGGCTGGTCGGTGTTTCTGGGGGCGGCCTTCCTCCTCTGGTTTTGGCGGGTCGGCCGGCGCGCCTCGGTGGAGGCGCCGGGGGGGATCCAGAATTTCGTGGAGATGGTGGTGGAGTTCGTGGACGCCCGGGTTTCGGAGGCCTTCAACCACAGGAACGAGCTGATCGGCCCGCTGGCGCTGACCCTGTTCTTCTGGGTGCTGCTGATGAACACCATGGACCTGGTGCCGGTGGACTGGATCACCGGGCTGGCGGAGTGGATCGCGGCCGCCGCGTTCGGGTTCGAGCACGCGCCGTTCAAGATCGTGCCGACCACCGACCCCAACATCACCATGGGGCTGTCGATCACGGTCTTTCTCATGATCCTGTACTACAGCGTAAGGAACAAGGGACTGGGCGGGTTCCTGGGGGAGCTGGCGTTCCATCCCTTCGGCAAGTGGATGATGCCGTTCAACCTGATCATCGAGGTGCCCACCCTGTTCGCCAAGCCCGTCTCCCTCGGGCTGCGGCTGTTCGGCAACCTGTACGCCGGGGAGCTGCTGTTCCTGCTGATCGCGTCCATGCTGGGCCTGTGGCAGCTGCCGGCGCACTTCCTATGGGCGGCCTTCCACCTGCTGGTGGTGCCGCTGCAGGCGTTCGTGTTCATGATGCTGACCATCGTGTACCTTAACGCCGCGCACGACTCGCCGCATCACTGAGGCGGACATTCAACCAACCCTGAGAAAATCCGGAGGAAGCGATGGAACTGATATTGGCGAACACGGTGCTCGGCGTGCTGCTGGTGCTGGGACTGGGGGCGGCCGGCACGGCGATCGGCTTCGGCATCCTGGGCGGGAAATTCCTGGAGGGCTCGGCCCGCCAGCCCGAACTGGCGCCCAAGCTGCAGGGCTCGATGTTCCTGGTGGCCGGCCTGATCGACGCGGTGACCATGATCGGCATCGGCATCGGCATGTGGTTCACCTTCGCCAACCCCTTCATCGCCGCCCTGGGCGGCTGAGCGGCGGCGGGAGGAGAAAGGTGAACTTCAACGCGACCTTCATCGGGCAGAGCATCGCCTTCCTGTTCTTCCTGTGGTTCTGCAGGAGGTACGTCTGGCCGCTGTTCGCCGGCGTGCTGGAGGAGCGCCGCCGGCGCATCGCCGACGGTCTGGAGGCGGCGGCCCGCGCCCAGAAGGATCTGGAGCTGGCGCAGCAGCGCGCCACCGGGCAGCTGAAGGAGGCGAAGGCCCAGGCGGCGGAGATCGTGGCCCAGGCCAACCGGCGGGCGGCCCAGATCGTGGACGAGGCGAAGGAGCAGGCCCGCGGGGAGGGACGGCGCATCATCGCCGGCGCCCGGGCCGAAATCGACCAGGAGGTCAACCGCGCCCGCGAGGCCTTGCGCTCCCGGGTGTCGGAGCTGGCGCTGGCGGGCGCCGAGCGGATCCTCGACGGCGCCGTGGACCGGGCCGCCAACGAGGAGATGCTCGACCGGCTGGCGCGGGAGCTGTAGCCGGCGATGGCGGAGCCTGGAACCCTGGCGCGGCCCTACGCCCGGGCCGCCTTCGCGGCGGCCGTCGAGGACGACGCGCTTGGCGGCTGGTCGGCCATGCTGGCCGTCCTGGCCGCGGTCGCGGGCGAGCCGCGGGTGCGGGCGGCGGTCGCCGACCCCGCCCGGCCGCCGGCTGCGGGCGCCGAGACGCTGACGGCGCTGTGCGCCGAGGCCCTGGACCGGAAGGGGCGCAACCTGGTGCGACTGCTGGCCGAGAACCGGCGCCTGCCCCTGCTGCCCTGGATCGCCGAGCAGTTCGAGCGGCTCAGGGCGGAGCGGGAGGGGACGGCGGAGGTGGAGGTCAGCGCGGCCTTCGAGATCGGCCCGGAGGCCGCCGCCGCGCTCGTCCGGGCCCTCAAGGCGCGGCTGGGCCGGGAGGTCCGGCTGGAGACCCGGGTCGACCGGAGCCTGATCGGCGGGGCGGTGGTCCGCGCCGGCGACACGGTGATCGACGGCTCGGTGCGCGGGCGGCTCGCCCGGCTGGGCCGGTCCATGAACATCCAGACGGAGGACGGGAGCGGAAAACCGACATGGAACAACTGAACCCCGCTGAAATCAGCGAAATCATCAAGCAGCGCATCGACGAGCTCGACGTCTCGGCGCAGGCCAGCAACGAGGGCGTCATCGTCAGCGTGATGGACGGCATCATCCGCATCCACGGCCTGGCCGACGTCATGTACGGCGAGATGATCGAGTTCGAAGGCGGTGTGCGCGGCATGGCGCTGAACCTCGAGCGCGACTCGGTCGGCGCGGTGGTGCTGGGGGACTACCTGGGCCTGCGGGAGGGGCAGACCTGCCGCTGCACCGGCCGCATCCTGGAGGTGCCGGTGGGGCCGGCGCTGGAGGGCCGGGTGGTGGACGCGCTGGGCCGGCCGGTGGACGGCAAGGGCCCGGTCAAGGCCGCCGAGACCGACGCCATCGAGAAGGTGGCGCCCGGGGTCATCGCCCGGCAGTCGGTGTCCGAGCCGGTGCAGACGGGGCTCAAGTCCATCGACGCCATGACCCCCATCGGCCGCGGCCAGCGCGAGCTGATCATCGGCGACCGGGAGGTCGGCAAGACCGCCATCGCCATCGACACCATCATCAACCAGAAGGGCAAGCGCTGCAAATGCGTCTACGTGGCCGTCGGCCAGAAGGCCTCGTCCATCGCCGGCGTGGTGCAGAAGCTGGAGGAGCACGGGGCCATGGAGTACACCATCGTGGTCTCGGCCGCCGCCTCGGACCCGGCCTCCATGCAGTTCATCGCGCCCTACGCCGGCTGCACCATGGGCGAGTACTACCGCGACCGCGGCGAGGACGCCCTGATCATCTACGACGACCTGACCAAGCAGGCCTGGGCCTACCGCCAGATCTCCCTGCTGCTGCGCCGCCCGCCGGGGCGCGAGGCCTACCCCGGCGACGTGTTCTACCTGCACTCGCGCCTGCTGGAGCGGGCGGCGCGGGTGAACGCGGACTACGTGGAGAAGTTCACGGACGGCAAGGTCGCCGGGCGCACCGGCTCGCTCACGGCGCTGCCGGTGATCGAGACCCAGGCCGGGGACGTCTCCGCCTTCGTGCCGACCAACGTCATCTCGATCACCGACGGGCAGATCTTCCTGGAGACGGACCTGTTCAACGCCGGCGTCCGCCCGGCCATGAACCCGGGCATCTCGGTGTCCCGGGTGGGCGGGGCCGCGCAGCGGAAGATCATCCGCAAGCTCGGCGGCGGCATCCGCATCGCGCTGGCCCAGTACCGCGAGCTGGCGGCCTTCGCCGCCTTCGCCTCGGACCTGGACGACGCGACCCGGGCCCAGCTGGAGCACGGCCAGCGGGTGACCGAGCTGATGAAGCAGAAGCAGTACTCGCCGATGCAGATCGCCGAGATGGGCCTGGTCCTGTACGCGGCCAACGAGGGGCACCTCAAGGACGTGCCCCTGAACCGGGTGCTGGACTTCGAGGCGGCGATGCTGTCCTTCGCGGCCTCCGAGCGGGGCGATCTGATGGCGCGGATCAACGAGACCGGCGACTGGGACGACGAGATCGAGGCGGCCTTCAAGGATCTCCTCGAGAAGTTCGCCGCGGTCCAGAGCTGGTAGGCGGCGGCGCGGAGCCCGCGGGAGGAGACGACGCAATGGCCGGCGGAAAAGAGGTGCGCAGCAAGATCGCGAGCATCCGCAACACGCAGAAGATCACCAAGGCGATGGAGATGGTCTCGGCCAGCAAGATGCGCCGGGCCCAGGACCGCATGCGCCTGGGCAAGCCCTACGCCCGTCGCATCCGCTCGGTGATCGGCCACATCGCCAACTCCACGCCGGAGTACCGGCACGCCTACTTCGACGAGCGCCCGACGCGCCGGGCAGGCTACATCGTGGTCTCCACCGACCGCGGCCTGTGCGGCGGCCTGAACATCAACCTGTTCAAGGCCGCCGTCGCCGCCATGGGGGAGCAGGCGCGCGCCGGCGTCGGCATCGACGTCTGCACCATCGGCAAGCGGGCGGGCGCCTTCTTCAAAAGCCACGGCGGCAACGTGGTGGCGGCCGTGCGGGACATGGGCGACGCGCCCACCCTCGAGCGGGTGGTCGGCGCGGTGGACGTGATGCTGCGGCGCTTCGACGCCGCCGAACTGGACCGGCTGATGGTGGTGAGCAACGAATTCGTCAACACCATGACCCACCGCCCGGCGGTGAGCCGGCTGCTGCCGCTGCCGCCCTCGGAGGAGGAGGATCTCAAGCACCATTGGGACTACATCTACGAGCCCGACGCCAAGGAGCTGCTGGACGGGCTGCTCAAGCGCTTCGTGGAGTCGCAGGTGTACCAGGCGGTGGTGGAGAACAACGCCTGCGAGCAGGCGGCGCGGATGCTGGCGATGAAGAGCGCCTCCGACAACGCCGGCGAGCTGATCGAGGAGCTGGGCCTGGTGTACAACAAGGCGCGGCAGGCGGCGATCACCCAGGAGCTCTCGGAGATCGCGGGCGGCGCGGCCGCCGTGTAGGAGGGCGCGGCGTCCGGCCCGCCGGACCCGCCCCCGTGAACCCCAACCGAAGGACGATGCAGGAAGGCAGAACATGAGCAGTGGTCGAATCGTGCAGATCATCGGCGCGGTGATCGATGTGGAGTTCCCCCGCGAGAGCGTGCCGCAGGTCCGCGACGCGCTGACCGTCGACGGCGCGGACATCACCCTGGAGGTCCAGCAGCAGCTGGGCGACGGCGTGGTGCGCGCCATCGCGCTGGGCAGCACCGAGGGGCTGCGGCGGGGGCTGGGCGTCGCGGACACCGGGGCGCCGGTGTCGGTGCCGGTGGGCGTCGAGACCCTGGGGCGCATCATGGACGTGCTGGGCCGGCCCATCGACGAGCGCGGCCCGATCGGCGAGAAGGAGCGCCGGCCCATCCACGCCAAGGCGCCGGGCTACGAGGAGCTGTCCACCAGCAACGAGCTGCTGGAGACGGGCATCAAGGTCATCGATCTGGTCTGCCCCTTCGCCAAGGGCGGCAAGGTGGGGCTCTTCGGCGGCGCGGGCGTGGGCAAGACGGTGACCAT
>CAYSVD010000009.1:0-7574 GCA_964434395.1 uncultured Pseudohongiella sp. | reverse complement strand
TAGTACAGGTTGTCGAAGACCGCGAACGGCGCCGGCCGCCGGGCCTCGGACGGCGCCCCGGCGCAGCCCGCCCCGACGAGCAAACCCAGGGCGAGGACGGCGCCGGCGAGGCGGGCGGACGGGACGGGCACGCCCCGCCCTCAGCCGCCGCCGTCGGCGGCCGCCAGGATCCGGCGGGCGCGCCGAAGATGCGGGACGTCCACCATCTCGCCGCGGAACAGGAAGGCCATCCTGCCCGCCGCCTCGTTCTCCTCGAAGGCGGCGACCAGCTCCCTCGCCTCCTCCACCGCCTCCGGGCCGGGGGTGAAGGCCGCGTTGACGATGTCGATCTGGGACGGATGGATCGTGATCTTGCCGGCGAAGCCCATGGCGGCGGCCGCCTCGCTCTCCCGGCGCAACCCCTCGGGATCGCCGACGTCCGTGAACACCGCGTCGATCGGCTGGACCCCGGCCGCCGCCGCCGCCAGCAGGCAGACCGAGCGGACATGGCCGAACACCGGCAGGAATTCGCCCCGCCCGTCGCGCTTGGCGCGCGCGCCCAAGGTCCAGGCCAGATCCTCCGCGCCCCAGGCGACGGCGCCGACCCGGGGGTTCTCCGCCATCGCGGGCAGGTTGAACACCGCCCCGGGCGTCTCCGTGCCGATCAGCACCAGCGGCACCGCGCCGGACGGGAGGCCGCGCCGCCGCTCCGCGGCCGCGATCGTCCGGTCCGCCGCGTCCACCCCGGCCCGGGTCGCCGCCTTGGGCAGCATCACGCCGCAGGGCCCGGCGGCCAGCGCCGCCTCCAGGTCGTCCCGCCCCCACGGCGTGCCCAGCGGGTTGATCCGGACCAGGGGCTCCCGCCCGCCGAAGTCCGCCTCGGCCAGCCACCGGCACACGGCTTCCCGCGCCTGTTCCTTGCGCCCGGGCGGGACGGAGTCCTCGAGATCCAGCGCCAGCGAGTCGGCGGGCAGGGCCAGCGCCCTGGCGAACTTGCGCTCGTCTCCGCCCGGCACGAAATGCAGCGAGCGGCGCCGCGGCCCGCTCACGCCGGGCGCCTCATCATCATGGCCTTGCGCAGGCATTCGCACACCGCCTCGCCGCGCTGGTTGACGCCCGCATGCTGGAACCACACGATGCCCCGGTCCGGGCGGGACTCCGATGCGCGCCGCTTCTCCACCCGCGTCGAGGCCAAGATGGTGTCGCCGATGAACACCGGGTGGGGGAACTCGGTCTCCTCCATGCCCAGGTTGCCCAGGGTGGTGCCGGCGGTGGTGTCCGCCACGGACAGCCCGATCACCAGGCCCAGCGTGAACAGGCTGTTCACGACGATGCGGCCGTGCGGGGAGGCCGCCGCGAACTCGGCGTCCAGGTGCAGCGGCTGGGGGTTGTGGGTCAGGGCGCTGAACAGCAGGTTGTCCGTCTCCGTGACCGTCCGTCCGGGCCGGTGCTCGAACACCAGCCCCTCGACCAGCTCCTCGAAGTACTTCCCCGCCACCGCGCGCCTCCGCCGCCGGACGCCCGTCCCGGCGCGATGGCGGCATTGTAGATGGCGGCATTGTAGTGGCAAGCCGCGCCCTCTTCCATTAGATTGGCCCGCCGGACCGCATCCATCCCGAGGGCGGGGCAGACAGCATGGGCACCGGCGCGCCGCGCATCGAACGGACCCGAAGCCGGACGCCGCGGCCGTGACGGCCGGCCCCTCCCCGCCGCTGGCCGGGGTGACCGTGCTGTCCTTCGAGCACGCCATCGCCGCGCCGCTCTGCACGCGGCAGCTGGCGGAGCTGGGCGCGCGGGTCATCAAGGTCGAGCGGCGGGAGACCGGGGACTTCGCGCGGCGCTACGACGAGCGCGCGAAGGGCCAGTCCTCCCATTTCATCTGGACCAACCGCTCGAAGGAGAGCCTGACCCTCGACATCAAGCATCCGCGGGCCCGCGAGATCGTGGACCGGCTGCTGCCGGGCGTCGACGTGCTGGTGCAGAACCTGGCGCCCGCCGCCATGGAAAGGCTGGGTCTGGACCACGGGCGGCTGCGCGGACGCTTCGAGCGGCTCATCGTCTGCGGCATCTCCGGCTACGGCCGGGACGGCCCCTTCCGGTCCAGGAAAGCCTACGACCTGCTGGTGCAGGCGGAGGCGGGCTTCCTGTCGGTCACCGGCGCCGGCGACGCCATGGCCAAAAGCGGCATTCCCATCGCCGACATCGCCGCCGCCATGCAGGCCCACGGCGCCATACTGGCGGCGCTGCTCCGGCGCGCGGACACCGGGCTGGGCTGCGGCATCGAGATCTCCATGCTGGAGGCGCTGGTGGACTGGATGGGCTTTCCGCTGCTGTACGCCGGCGACGGCGCCGAGCCGCCGCCGCGCGCCGGCGCCGACCACGCCGGCATCTACCCCTACGGCGCCTTCCGGGACGGGGACGGCGGCATGATCATGCTGGGAGTGCAGAACGAGCGGGAGTGGGCGTCGTTCTGCGCGCGAGCGCTGGAGCGGCCCGCGCTGGCGCGGGACTCCCGCTTCCGGACCAACCCGCTGCGCTCGCGCAACCGGGACGCCCTGCGGAGCCTGATCCAGGAGACGCTCTCCTCCCTCTCCGGCCCGGAGGTCCGCGCCCGGCTGGACGGGGCGGGCATCGCCTGGGCGGAGGTGAACGACATGGCGGCGGTGTGGGCCCACCCCCAGCTGCGCGCGCTCGGGCGTTTCGCGGACACGGACACGCCCCGGGGGCCGGTGTCCGCCTTGAGGCCGCCGTGGCGCAACAGCGGCTTCGAGCCCGCGCTCGGCCCCGTGCCGGACGTCGGCGAGCACACCGGGGACATCCTGGCGGAGCTGGGCTTTTCGGCCGCGGAGATCGAGGCGTTCAGGGCCGAGCGGGTGGTGTGACCCGCCCCTAAAGGCCCCGCAACAGCCTGTCCAGCCATTTGAAGCGCCGGGCAAGGAGATGAACCGCCGTCGGCGCCAGGATGACGACGACGGCGACGACGTGGAACGCATTGTACATCCAAGGCGTCCTCGGCTCGAGCCGGAAAATCTCCCATTCGAACAACCCCCCTGCGAACAGCGCCGTCCACAGCGCGTACCCTCCGAAGCTGGCTGCCAACAACTTGACGAAGCCGGCGCGGCGGCTCGAGGTCGGCGCGAGGCTGAAGGCGATCATGAGCAGACCCATGATCGTGTAACTCTGAAACAAAATGCCCGCGAAGATAATCACGAGAGCGTATTCTCCCGCTATGTCCGCCATGGCGGCCGCCGGCTCCGCTTCGGCGAACAGGCTGTCCGGGTCGCTGCCGTGAATGACGACGTGGGCGAACTCGAGTCCCGCGGCGGCGGCGACCAGCAGGACGTAATCCAGGACGATCAACACCGCGACCAGCGCCAGCGCGCGCTTGATGCGCCACCGCCACCGGTCGACGGCGTCCGCGCTCATTCGATGGACCAGCGCCGGCGCCGCGACGGCCGCGGCCCCGACGGCCGAAAGCCACGCCGTCGTCTCAGTGACGGAGAACCCGAAAACCGAATACCGGCCGGCGCCGAAAACATCCCATCTATCAAATACATAACGGGCGGCAACGCAGAAAGCAACGTAGCCCCCGATGCTCGCCGCCATCAGCCGGACAAGGCTGGAGCGGCAGGCCCCGGGGCGGCGGTCGAACGCGAAAACGGCCGCGGCGACCACCGGATAGCCGGCCAACAGAACTCGAACGAAACCGGTGTAGAAGGCGACCGTCAACGCCCACAGGGAAACCAGCATCAACGAAGGCTGAGCCAAAGCGTCGGTCTTTACTCCATCGAACGCGACCAGCAGGATTCCGGCCGTCAACAGGATCAGGCAAAGCAGGAGGAACTCGGTCGCCGCCAGAAACGCGGTCAGACCAAGCGCCCGTCTGATGCGGTTGATCGTCTGCATGGCCGATCTCCGGCGCGTCCGTCGACGGCCGGTCGGGGGAACGCGGCCGGGGCGGACGCCGCGGCGAACCCCCGCCGGAAGGATGAAGCATCCGGCCGGGAATTCAAAGGTGCCCGCCGGGCGGAACGCACGGACTCGGCCTCACGCCCCCTGTTCCCCGGCCGCGAGCCGCCTCGCCCCGACGGGCGGCGCGACGGAACCCGGCGGGCGCTTCCGGCCGGGGGCGAAGGCCCCGCGACAGGCCGGGCTGGAATTTGTCGCGGGGCTGGAATTCCAAGCCCTTTCCCCGCCTGTGCTATCATGGACCGCACGTCAGACGTGGCCGGTCACGCCGCACCGCCGTCCGGCGGCCGAAACGCACGGAGAGGTGGCCGAGTGGCTGAAGGCGCGCCCCTGCTAAGGGCGTATGGTGTAAAAGCTGTCGAGGGTTCGAATCCCTCCCTCTCCGCCAATCCTTGGGGACTTGTGTCATACCGCTCCCCCGTCGGATGCCGCCACCGGAGTATGTCCCTCGCCCGGCGCTGATCGCCCATCTCCGGATCGATCCCCCATGCCGCCGCCGGGCAGGGCCGCGGCGCGGACCGGCGCCCCACTCGTCCGGACGGGGGCGAACCCCCCATCCCGATCCACCTTCGCCAACAGGCGGGATATCCCCTCCGCCACATCACGGCTGACGCCGTGCCGCCGTGCGAGCGTCCCGAAATCCGCCACCGCCGAGCGGGTCCGATCTATTATCTCCTTCGCCCGCCGGGCGGGCAGGCTCGCCGCCCGAGCCAAGCGGAGCAGATCCTCGCGGGCCGGACGGATTCCCTCCCCCGCCACCGCGGTGCTGTGACCGCCGGCCGGGCCGTTCGAGAGAGTCAGGTCGTAAGCCGGCGACAGCGTCCACTCGCCGGCCCGGTTCATCAGAAAGCCGAAGTTTTTGGCGTGGTCGTCGCGGTTGTGGGCCAGCACGTTGAACACGGCCAAGCGGTACATCCGCTCCACCTCCCGGATGTCCCGGGTCAGGCGCATGGTCAGATTGATCAGGGTCTGGTAGCCCAAGACGGCATCGTCAATGCTCGAATGAAGCAGTCCGCCGACCGTGTGCATGTGCAGGCGTCCGCCGTCGACCCTGTCGAATCGCTTGACCGCGAAGTGGCCGGCGCCGGAGCGGGACGGGACAAGACGCGCCGGCGGCATGCGGACGCCGGCCTGTCGCGCCATCAGCGCGTACACGTACTCGACCGCGCCGGCGTTTCCGCCGGCCGCCGATCTTTGGAATTTGAGCAGCCAGGGCTCGTAGCCGGGCGGCAACGGCTCCGTATCAGCGACGACGTCGCCCCCCCGGGCGCTCAGTCCGACCACGGCCTTCGGCTGGGCGCCGCCGGCCGCTCCGTTCAGCCTCTGCAACTCATCGGCCGCTTCATTTCCTCCGCCGGCCAACACCGCTTCGGCATGAACGGCGAGATCGTCGACATCGATCCGGCCGGGCGGCGCCGGCTCAGCCAAGTCCGGCTCATAGACCAGCGCCCCCATGCCGGCGCCGCCGACATGACACAAGCGGTCCAGCGCCGAGAGCCTATTCGATGGCGCGCCCCTGACGGACAACGCCCTGCCCAGCAGCAGGCGCCCCCACCTGTCCGGCAGGCTGTCGGCGAAGACGCCCGGCAGGCCCTCGAACGGCCCCGCACTGAACGGCCGCGCGCCGGGCCGCAACGGGCAATGCAGCGGCGAAATATGGAGACCGCGCCGAATGAATCCGGCATCGTACTCGAAGTAGATCTTGTTGTAGAAGCGATCCAGAGCCAAGCAACGGCCCAGATGGGCATTGCGGACCAAGAGGGCCAGCGTCCCCACCGGCAGGGTCTCGTCGCCGAAACGCAAGCCGACGCCGACCTTAAGCACGCGATCCGGGCTCACGAGCGCCGCCCTCGCCGGCGCGTCGGCGGCTCGGCCTCCGCCAGCACATCCTCGATGGTGTTGAAGTTGTCGTCTTGTCCCGGCTCGCGGACCCGCACCGTATCCACAAGGGCGCCCAGCGCTTTCAACAACTTGAGGTAGGAAGTCAGGGAGATCGCGCCCTCGCGCTCGAATTTGCGCAAGGTGGAGAGGCTGACCTCGGCCTTTGCGGCCAATCCGGCCTGGGTAAACCCCAGATCAAGGCGCAAAAACCTGAGCTGTTCGCGCAACATGTCCTGGGCCTCGTAGGCGCTCACAAGATCTTCCATGCCATCACCCCGGACATCGCCAGATCCCGCCGGAGCGCCGCCGACCGGACCGCGGACCCATCACCGGCCGTCCCGCCCCCGACTGAGGGATGTGAAACCGGCGCCCCGCTCCACTTCCGCCAGCCGACCGGATATCTCCTCGATTTTTTCTCGGCTGACGCCGTGCTCTGTCGCAAGTTCCCTGAATTCGGCCAGCGCCGAGCGGGTCTGATCCAAGATCTCGATCGCCTTCCGGGAGGGGACGCTCGCCGCTTCCGCCAGACGGAGCAATCCCGCGCGCGTCGGCCGCTCCGCCTCCCCCATCACCGTCGTGCAATGCTGTCCATCCGGCCCAAGCGAGAAGGTCAGATCATATGCGGGCGACAGCGTCCAGTTCCCGTCCCGATCCATCAGGAAACTGAAATTTTTGCAATGATCGTCGCGGTTCCAAGCGAGAACGTTGAACGCGGCCTGACGGTACATCCGCTCCGCCTCCCCGATATCCTGGGTCATGTCCAGGGCCAGCTGGATCAAGTCCGTATAGTCCAGCGCGAAGTCGCCGCTGCTCGTATGGTACAGCCCGCCGGCCGTGTGCATGTGCAGGCGTCCGCCGTCGAGCCTGTCGAATCGCTTGACCGCGAAGTGGCCGGCGCCGGAGCGGGATGGGATAAGACGCGCCGGCGGCATGCGGATGCCGGCCTGTCGCGCCATCTGCGCGTACACGTACTCGACCGCGCCGGCATCCGCCCCGTCCTTCGCATTCTGCAATTTCACCAGCCAATGCTCATAGCCCGGCGGCAACGGCTCCGCGCTTCCTACGGCGTCGACCCCCTCGGCGCTCAGTCCGATCATCGCTTTCGGGCGCGCTCCGCCGGCCGAACCGTTCGACCTCAAGAGATTATCGGCCGCGCCATCATCCCGCCCTGCCAGCACCTCCTCGGCCTGGACGGAGAGATCGTCGACGCTGATCCTCCCGGACGGCGGCGGCTCCGCCAAGTCCGGCTCGTAAACCAGCGCCCCCATGCCGCAACTCCCGACATGACACAGACGGTCCAGCGCCGTGAGATTGTCGGGATCCCCGCCTCGGCCCTCCAGCACCCGTTTCAGCAACAACCGCCCCCAGGCATCCGGCAGGCTGTCGTCGAAGACGCCTGGCAACCCCTCGAATTGATAAGGGTCGAATTCCTGCACACCCTTCCTTAGCGGACAGTGCAACGGCGAGATATCGAGGCCCCGGCGAACGAACCCGGCGTCGTACTCGAATCGGATCCGACCACCCCGGAGCCTCAAGCGACCCACCGGGATGGTCTCGGCATCGAAGCGCAGGCCGACGCCAACCTCCCGCGCCGGACTGAAGATGGGACCTACAGATTTAACTCCACCACATCTGATAACCGCTTGATAGCATTGACTAATTCCGTCAGTCGCCATTTGGCTAGATCAGGCAAACTCTTGATGTTAAAGGGTCTTTAACGTTGGTGGAGATAAGTCTATAAGTCC
>CAYSVD010000008.1:0-11192 GCA_964434395.1 uncultured Pseudohongiella sp. | reverse complement strand
GACCCGCTCGTGGCGTTCGCAGAGGATGTCGTCCAGCTGGTCGAGGTCGGGGCAGGGGACGAACGCCGAGCCCTCTTCCGCGGGCGGCTTGCTGAACTCCTCGTTGAACGCCGGCAGGTAGTCTTCCCGGATGTAGCGGTTTGCCGCGTCCATGTCGGTGATCCCGGCGGCGGCGACAACTGCGTCCAGTTCCAAGGGATGATCCTGCAGATCCCGGCGAACCGCCACCGCTGCCACTACGTCAGGGTCAGGGTGACGGTCCTGGTCCGCCTCGACGGCACGATCGCGGTCTTCCGCGGCCCCCGGAAGCTCGCCGTGTACGACGCCGACGGCAAGGAAATTGTGGATAACCTCGCCAAGGAGGCGGCATAATGCCCTCTGAACAACCCAAAACCGGGTTTCCATACAGGCAAAATCCGGACAGTTCTAAAAATCCGCAACACGCCGATTTCGCCGGTTTCGCCGATTGTCGATTTCGCCGCCGGCCCGTCGCCCGCGGCTCCGCGCGCCGGATTCCCCAGGAAACCGTCCCTCCGCCCGCTCCGGCGGAGGGCGCCCGCCCCGCCCGGGAGAGAGGGTCCTTGCAACGCATTGAAAAGGCTGAATATTTCTGGCGGCGCCCGCCGCGGAGGCCGCTCCGGCCGGCGGCGGCGAAAAACGTCGACAAAAGTGTTTGCGCCCCGCCTTCGTTTCCTGTAGTATTCCCGCTCTTTAGTGCCGGGTCCGGGAATTCCGGGGATTTCGTCCCTTGGGACATCTCGCCGGAGGGGTTCCCGAGTGGCCAAAGGGATCAGACTGTAAATCTGACGCGCGAGCTTCGGTGGTTCGAATCCACCCCCCTCCACCACCTTCCGGGCGGTGGACAGGCAGGCGGGACCTGGTTCGCGGCGGCGACGCGGGTGAACGCGGGTATAGTTCAGAGGTAGAACCCCAGCCTTCCAAGCTGGTTGCGCGGGTTCGATTCCCGCTACCCGCTCCAGCGCCTGAAACGAAGGGCGGCGGAAGCGCTTCGGCGCCGGCGCCGGGCTCGCATAGCTCAGGCGGTAGAGCACTTCATTGGTAATGAAGAGGTCCCCGGTTCGACTCCGGGTGTGAGCACCACACTGGCCTTCCGGCCGCGCCGGGAGGTCTTTTGAACGGGCCGTCCGCGGCGGGCGCGGGGGCCGAAAGCGAGGAAACAGAGGCGACTCGACAATGGCAAAGGAAAAATTTGAACGGACGAAAGTCCACGTCAATGTTGGCACCATCGGTCACGTCGACCATGGCAAGACCACGCTGACCGCGGCGCTGACCAAGGTCTGCGCCGAGCTGTTCGGCGGCGGCGAGACCAAGGCGTTCGACGAGATCGACAACGCGCCGGAGGAGAAGGAGCGGGGCATCACCATCGCCACCTCCCACGTGGAGTACGACTCCCCCAACCGGCACTACGCCCACGTCGACTGTCCGGGGCACGCGGACTACGTGAAGAACATGATCACCGGGGCCGCCCAGATGGACGGCGCCATCCTGGTGGTGTCCGCCGCGGACGGCCCCATGCCCCAGACCCGCGAGCACATCCTGCTGGCGCGCCAGGTCGGCGTGCCCCACATCGTGGTGTACATGAACAAGGCGGACATGGTCGACGACGCCGAGCTGCTGGAGCTGGTGGAGATGGAGATCCGCGAGCTGCTGGGCGAATACCAGTTCCCGGGCGACGACACGCCGATCATCGTCGGCTCCGCGCTCAAGGCGCTGGAGGGCGAGGACTCCGAGCACGGCGTCCAGTCGGTCAGGAAGCTGGTGGAGACGCTCGACGAGTACATCCCGGAGCCGGAGCGCGACATCGAAAAGCCCTTCCTGATGCCGATCGAGGACGTGTTCTCGATCTCCGGGCGCGGCACCGTGGTGACCGGCCGCATCGAGCGCGGCGTGATCAAGGTCGGCGAGGAGATCGCCATCGTCGGCATCCGCGACACGGACAACACCACCTGCACCGGGGTCGAGATGTTCCGCAAGCTGCTGGACGAGGGGCGCGCGGGCGAGAACGTCGGCGTGCTGTTGCGCGGCACCAAGCGCGAGGAGGTCGAGCGCGGCCAGGTGCTGGCGGCGCCCGGCACCATCACCCCCCACACCCGGTTCGCGGCCAAGGTGTACATCCTCAAGAAGGAGGAGGGCGGCCGCCACACGCCGTTCTTCAAGGGCTACCGTCCGCAGTTCTACTTCCGCACCACCGACGTGACCGGAGCCGTGGAGCTGCCGGAGGGGGCCGAGATGGTGATGCCGGGGGACGAGATCGACATCGACGTGTCCCTGATCGCCCCGATCGCGATGGACGAGGGGCTCCGGTTCGCCATCCGCGAGGGCGGACGGACCGTGGGGTCGGGGGTCGTCACGAAGATCGTCGAGTAGCCGGGCGGACGGCCCGGCGGACGGCGGGGGCTTCGCCAGGCCAGTAGCTCAATCGGCAGAGCAGCGGTCTCCAAAACCGCAGGTTGGGGGTTCGATTCCCTCCTGGCCTGCCATCCGCCCCGGCGGCGAACGCGGTGACGCCAGACCATGACAGACAGCGCAGACAGCGACGGGCTCGACTGGCTCCGGTGGGCCGCGGTGGCCGCGATCGTGGCGGCGGGAGTGTACGCCAACTCCTATTTTTCCGCCGAGTCGCTGTTGCTGCGGGTGATCGGCCTCATGGCCGCGGCCGGCGCGGCCGGCTGGATCGCCGCGCGGACGGCCCGGGGCCGGGCCTTCGTCGGCCTGTGCCTGGAGGCGAGGGTCGAGATCCGCAAGGTGGTGTGGCCGACCCGGCAGGAGACGGTGCAGACGACCATCGTCGTGCTGATCGTCATCTTCGTCGTGGCGCTGATCCTGTGGCTGCTGGACTGGGCCCTGAACGGCGTCGTGTCGTCGATCATCGGCTAGGGGAGGCCAATGGCCAAGCAGTGGTACGTGGTGCACGCCTACTCGGGCTACGAGAAGAGGGTCATGGAGGCGCTCAAGGAGCGCATCCGGCTCCTGGACAAGGAGGAGTACTTCGACGAGGTGCTGGTGCCCACCGAGGAGGTGCTGGAGATGCGCGGCGGGCAGAAGCGCAAGAGCGAGCGCAAGTTCTTCCCCGGCTACGTGCTGGTGCGCATGGAGTTGAACGACGACACCTGGCACCTGGTGAAGGACACGCCCAGGGTGATGGGCTTCATCGGCGGCACGGCGGAGAAGCCGGCGCCGATCGCCGACAAGGAGGCGAACGGCATCCTCCAGCGGATGGACGACAGCATCGAGACGCCGGCGCACAAGACCATCTACGAGCCGGGCGAAATGGTCCGGGTCATCGACGGTCCCTTCAACGACTTCACCGGCACGGTCGAGGAAGTGGACTACGAGAAGAACCGGCTGCGGATCTCCGTGCTGATCTTCAGCCGTTCCACCCCGGTCGAGCTGGAGTTCGGCCAGGTGGAGAAGAGCTAGGCCGCGGGGCCCGGCGCGAACCGAAACACGACCCGGGGAGCCGGCGCGGACCGGCGCCCGCACCCGGAGGGAGGCGAACATGGCCAAGAAGGTCGAGGCCTACATCAAGTTGCAGGTCGGCGCGGGACAGGCCAACCCCAGTCCGCCCGTGGGGCCGGCGCTCGGCCAGCACGGGCTCAACATCATGGAGTTCTGCAAGGCCTTCAACGCCAAGACCCAGTCGATGGAGCCCGGGCTGCCGGTGCCGGTGGTCATCACCGTGCACTCGGACCGCAGCTTCGCGTTCGTCATCAAGACGCCGCCGGCGGCGGTGCTGCTGCGCAAGGCGGCCGGCGCGGACAAGGGCAGCGGACGGCCCAACACCGAGAAGGTGGGCCGGGTGACCCGGGCCCAGCTCGAGGAGATCGCGGTCATGAAGCGGCCGGACCTCACCGCCGCGGACATGGACGCCGCCGTGCGCACCCTGGCCGGCAGCGCCCGCAGCGCCGGCCTGGAAGTGGAGGGGGCGGACTGATGGCGCGCCTGTCGAAAAAGCGTCGGGAGATGGCGCGCCGGCTCGAGGCCGGACGCGGCTACACGGTGGAGGAGGCGGTGGCCCTCCTCGCCGAGTTCGCCTCGCCCCGTTTCGCCGAGTCGATCGACGTCTCGGTCAATCTCGGGGTGGACCCGCGGAAGTCCGACCAGGTGGTGCGCGGCGCCGCCGCCCTGCCCGCCGGCTCCGGCAAGACGGCGCGGGTGGCGGTGTTCGCCCAGGGCGAGGCCGCGGAGGCGGCCCGCCGGGCCGGCGCCGACGCGGTGGGGCTGGACGACCTGGCCGCGCGGGTCCGGGCCGGCGAGCTGGACTTCGACGTGGTGATCGCCGCGCCCGACGCCATGCGCGTGGTGGGCCCCCTCGGCCAGGTGCTGGGGCCCCGGGGCCTGATGCCGAACCCGAAGACCGGCACCGTCTCCCCGGACGTGGCGGCGGCGGTGAAGAACGCCAAGGCGGGGCAGCTGCGCTACCGCACCGACCGCAACGGCATCGTGCACGGCGGCGTCGGGCGGGTGGGCTTCGACGGCGCGGCCGTGCGCTCGAACCTCGAGGCGCTGCTGGCGGACCTGAAGAAGGCCCGGCCCGCCTCGGCCAAGGGCGTCTACATCAAGAAGATCGTGCTGTCCTCGACCATGGGGCCGGGGCTGACGATCGACCCGTCCTCGCTGGCGGTGTAGGGCGGAGGAGGGAGGCGCCATGGCCATCGGCATGGAGGAGAAGCGCAGGATCGTCGCCGAGGTGAACGAGGCCGCGGGCGGCGCCCTGTCGGCGGTGCTGGCCGACTACCACGGCGTCACCGTGGACCAGATGACCGCGCTGCGGCGCGACGCCCGCGAGCGGCGGGTGTGGCTGCGGGTGGTGCGCAACACCCTGCTGGCGCGGGCGGTCGAGAACACCCGCTTCGAGTGCGTGCGCGGATCCTTGGCCGGGCCCACCCTGCTGGCCCTGTCCCACGAGGACCCGGGCGCGGGGGCGCGGCTGCTGCGGGACTTCGCGCGGGAGCACGGGGTTCTGAAGGTCCGGGCGCTGGCGGTCGACGGGGAGCTGCTGGACGCGGGACAGCTGGACCGGCTGGCGGACCTGCCCACGCTGGATCGGGCCCGCTCCCTGCTGATGGGCGCGATGCTGGCGCCGGTCGCGGGCCTGGCCCGGGCGCTGAACGAGGTGCCCGCGCGGGTGACCCGCGCGGTGGCCGCGGTGCGCGACCGGAAACGGGAGCCGGACTGACGCTTCGGGCCGGCGCGGGAACCATTTTTTTGTCTGACTGAACGGGAGTAACAAGTCATGGCTTTGTCGAAAGAGGAAGTGCTGGACGCGATCGCCGGCATGTCGGTGATGGACGTGGTCCAGCTGGTCGAGGCGATGGAGGAGAAGTTCGGCGTCTCCGCCGCCGCGGCGGTGGCGGCGGCGCCGGCGGCGGCCGCGGCCGCCGAGGCGGCTCCGGTCGAGGAGAAGGACGAGTTCGACATCGTCCTCTCCGCGGTCGGCGACAAGAAGGTCAACGTCATCAAGGCGGTCCGCGCCATCACGGGCCTGGGCCTCAAGGACGCCAAGGACCTGGTGGACGGCGCCCCGTCGACCCTCAAGGAGGCGGCGCCGAAGGCCGAGGCCGAGGAGGCCAGGAAGGCCCTGGAAGAGGCCGGCGCCTCCGTTGAGCTCAAGTAAGCCGGCGGCCGCCATCGCCCGTCCGCCCGCGCCCGGCGCGCGGGCGGCGTCCCCGCTCGCCCGGCGCGCGGACGCCCCCTGAACGTCCGGGACATTCAGGAACACGCACATGCCCTACTCCTACACCGAGAAGAAACGCATCCGCAAGAGCTTCGGCAAGCTGCCGTCGTCGATGGACATCCCCTACCTGCTGTCCACCCAGATCGACTCCTACCGGCGGTTCACGCAGGCGGGGGTCCCCTCGGGGGAGCGCAAGGCCCGGGGGCTCGAGGCCGCGTTCCGCTCGGTCTTCCCGATCCCGAGCTACTCCGGCAAGGCGGCGCTGGAATACGTCGACTACCGGCTCGGCGAGCCCGAGTTCGACGTCAAGGAGTGCCGGCTGCGCGGCGCCACCTACTCGGCGGCCCTGAAGGTCACGGTGCGGCTGATCCTGTACGACCGCGAGTCCTCCGCCCAGACCATCAAGGACATCAAGGAGCAGGAGGTGTACATGGGCGAGATCCCGCTCATGACCGATTCGGGCACCTTCGTCATCAACGGCACCGAGCGGGTGGTGGTCTCCCAGCTGCACCGCTCGCCGGGCGTGATCTTCGACCACGACAAGGGCAAGACCCACAGCTCCGGCAAGTTGCTGTACTCGGCCCGGGTCATCCCCTACCGCGGCTCCTGGCTGGACTTCGAGTTCGACCCGAAGGACCTGGTGTACGCGCGCATCGACCGGCGCCGCAAGCTGCCGGCCACCGTGCTGCTGCGCGCGCTGGGACTCGGCCCCGGCGACATCCTGAAGACGTTCTACGAGAACGACACCTACCGCCTGGAGCCGGGCGCCGGCGGCGAGCCGGCGTTCTTCCTGAAGCTGGTGCCGGAGCGCCTGCGCGGCAAGGTGCTGGGCTTCGCGGTCGAGGACGCGGACGGCGCCGTGATCGCCCCGGCGGACCGCCGCATCACCCAGGCCCACATCCGGCGGGTGCGCAAGGCGGGGCTGACCGAGCTCGCGGTCGGCCGGGAGTTCATGATCGGCCAGGCGCTGGCCGAGGACATCGTCGACCAGGAGACCGGCGAGGTGCTGCTGTCCTGCAACGCCGAGGTCACCGACGAGGCGATCGGGCTGTTGCTCGAAAAGGGCGTGCGGGAGTTCCAGACCATCTACACCAACGACCTGGACTGCGGGCCCTACGTCGCCGACACCCTGCGCGCCGACGCCACTCCCGGCAAGCTGGAGGCCATGGTGGAGATCTACCGCATGATGCGCCCGGGCGAGCCGCCGACCAAGGAGTCCGCCGAGAACCTGTTCGCCAACCTGTTCTTCAAGGCGGACCGCTACGACCTGTCGGAGGTGGGCCGGATGAAGTTCAACCGCCGGCTGGGCCGCCCCGGGACGGAGGGCCCCGGGGTGCTGGACGCGGACGACATCGTCGACGTGCTCAAGGCGCTGGTGGCCATCCGCAACGGCGCCGACAAGGTGGACGACATCGACCACCTGGGCAACCGCCGCATCCGCTCGGTGGGCGAGATGGCGGAGAACGCTTTCCGGGTCGGCCTGGTGCGGGTCGAGCGCGCCGTCAGGGAGCGCCTGAGCATGGCCGATTCCGAGGGGCTGATGCCCCAGGACATGATCAACGCCAAGCCGGTGGCGGCCGCGGTCAAGGAGTTCTTCGGCTCCAGCCAGCTGTCCCAGTTCATGGACCAGAACAACCCGCTGTCGGAGGTCACCCACAAGCGCCGCATCTCGGCGCTGGGCCCGGGGGGCCTGACCCGCGAGCGGGCCGGCTTCGAGGTGCGCGACGTGCACCCGACCCACTACGGCCGGGTGTGTCCGATCGAGACCCCCGAGGGCCCCAACATCGGCCTCATCAGCTCGCTGGCGACCTACGCCCGCACCAACCGCTACGGCTTCCTCGAGACCCCCTACCGCAAGGTGGCCGGCGACCGGGTCACCGACGAGATCGATTTCCTGTCGGCCATCGACGAGAGCGACTACGTGATCGCCCAGGCCAGCGCGCCGCTGACCCGCGACGGCGGCTTCGCCGGCAACCTGGTGACGGTGCGGCACCGGGGCGAGACCACGCTCAAGCCGCGCGCCGAGGTGGACTACATGGACGTGGCGCCGCAGCAGATGGTGTCGGTGGCGGCCGCGCTGATCCCCTTCCTCGAGCACGACGACGCGAACCGCGCGCTGATGGGCGCCAACATGCAGCGCCAAGCGGTGCCGACCCTGCGCACCGAGAAGCCCCTGGTGGGCACCGGCATGGAGCGCAACGTGGCCCGCGACTCGGGGGTCTGCGAGGTGGCCGGGCGCGGCGGCGAGATCGAGAGCGTGGACGCCGGGCGCATCATCGTGCGGGTCAACGACGACGAGACCGAGACCGGCGAGGCCGGCGTCGACATCTACAACCTCACCAAGTACACCCGCTCGAACCAGAACACCTGCATCAGCCAGCGCCCGCTGGTGCGCGCGGGCGACGCGGTCGGCCGCGGCGACATCCTGGCGGACGGTCCGTCGGTGGACATGGGCGAGCTGGCGCTGGGGCAGAACATGCGCATCGCCTTCATGCCCTGGAACGGCTACAACTTCGAGGACTCGATCCTGATATCGGAGAAGGTGGTGCGCGAGGACCGCTTCACCAGCGTCCACATCCAGGAGCTGAGCTGCGTGTCCCGGGACACCAAGCTGGGGCCCGAGGAGATCACCGACGACATCCCCAACATCGGCGACGAGGCGCTGGGCAAGCTGGACGGCTCCGGCATCGTGCACATCGGCGCGGAGGTGGCCGCCGGCGACATCCTGGTGGGCAAGGTCACGCCCAAGGGCGAGACCCAGCTGACCCCGGAGGAGAAGCTGCTGCGGGCCATCTTCGGCGAGAAGGCCTCGGACGTGAAGGACACCTCCCTGCGGGTGCCCACCAGCGTCAAGGGCACCGTCATCGACGTCCAGGTGTTCACCCGGGAAGGGCTGGAGAAGGACACGCGCGCCAAGGAGATCGAGGCCATGCAGCTGGCCGGGGTGCGCAAGGACATCGACGACGAGTTCCGCATCCTCAAGGCCGCCACCTTCGCGCGCCTGCGCCGGGCGCTGCTGGGCGGGACGGCGGCGGGCGGCCCCGGCCTGAAGAAGGGCGACAAGCTCACCGCCGCCTACCTGGACGGCCTGCCGGAGGACGACTGGTTCCGCCTGCGCATGGCCGACGAGGAGGCGAACACCCGGCTGGACCGGGCCCGGGAGCGGCTCGAGGAGAGCCGCCGGCTGCTCGACGCGCGCTACGAGGACAAGGAGCGCAAGCTCACCCAGGGCGACGACCTGGCGCCGGGGGTGCTGAAGATCGTCAAGGTGTACCTCGCCATCCGGCGCACCATCCAGCCCGGCGACAAGATGGCCGGCCGCCACGGCAACAAGGGCGTCATCTCCGCGGTGATGCCGGAGGAGGACATGCCCTACGACGCGGACGGCGAGCCGGTGGACATCGTGCTCAACCCGCTGGGCGTGCCCTCGCGGATGAACGTCGGCCAGATCCTGGAGACCCACCTGGGCGCGGCCTCCAAGGGCCTCGGCCGGATGATCGGGCGGATGCTGGACGCCGGGGCGCGGGCCGACGAGGCGCGCCGGACGCTGGACCGGGTGTACGGCGAGACCGGCGGGCGCGACGAGGATCTGGCGGGCCTGTCCGACGCGGAGCTGCTGGAGCTGGCGGGCAACCTGCGCGACGGCGTCCCCATCGCCACGCCGGTGTTCGACGGCGCCGCCGAAAAGGAGATCAAGGCCATGCTGCGCATGGCGGGGATGGACGAGAGCGGGCAGACGACGCTGTACGACGGGCGCACCGGCGAGGCCTTCGACCACCCGGTCACGGTGGGCGTCATGTACATGCTCAAGCTCAACCACCTGGTGGACGACAAGATGCACGCCCGCTCCACCGGCTCCTACAGCCTGGTGACCCAGCAGCCGCTGGGCGGCAAGGCCCAGTTCGGCGGCCAGCGCTTCGGCGAGATGGAGGTGTGGGCGCTGGAGGCCTACGGCGCCGCCTACACCCTGCAGGAGATGCTCACGGTCAAGTCCGACGACGTGGCCGGGCGCACCCGCATGTACAAGAACATCGTGGACGGGGACCACCGCATGGAGCCCGCGGTCCCGGAGTCCTTCCACGTGCTGATCCGGGAGATCCGCTCCCTCGGGATCAACATGGAGCTGGAGGTGGACAAGTGAGCCGGGGCGGCGCGCCGGCGCCCGCCCGGACGGAGGAGGCGACATGAAAGACCTGCTGGGACTGTTCAAGACCGACAAGCAGCCGGACGAATTCGACCACATCCGGATCGCCCTGGCCTCGCCGGAGCAGATCAGGGCCTGGTCCTTCGGCGAGGTGAGGAAGCCGGAGACGATCAACTACCGCACCTTCAAGCCGGAGCGGGACGGCCTGTTCTGCGCCAAGATCTTCGGGCCGGTCAAGGACTACGAGTGCCTGTGCGGCAAGTACAAGCGCCTCAAGCACCGCGGCGTGGTGTGCGAGAAGTGCGGCGTGGAGGTGGCCCTGTCCCGGGTCCGCCGCGAACGCATGGGGCACATCGACCTCGCCAGCCCCGTCGCCCACATCTGGTTCCTCAAGTCCCTGCCCTCGCGCATCGGCCTGTTGCTGGACATGACCCTGCGCGACATCGAGCGCGTCCTGTACTACGAGTCCTTCGTGGTCATCGACCCGGGCTCGACCGATCTCGAGGCGGGCCAGATACTGACCGAGGAGGAGTACAACCAGCGCCTGAACGACGACGAGGGGGGGCACCTCTACCACGAGTCCGAGGGCTTCGTCATCCAGATGGGCGGCGAGGCGATCCAGTCCCTGATGCGCGCGATGAACGTGAAGGCGGCGGCGGCCCGCCTGCGCGAGGAGATCGCCGAGGTGTGCGCGAAGCCCAAGCCGTCCGAGACCAGGCTGAAGAAGCTGTCCAAGCGCCTGAAGCTGCTGGAGGCCTTCGAGAAGTCCGGCAACAAGCCGGAGTGGATGGTGATGAACGTGCTGCCGGTGTTGCCGCCGGACCTGCGCCCGCTGGTGCCGCTGGAGGGCGGCCGCTTCGCCACCTCCGACCTGAACGACCTGTACCGCCGGGTCATCAACCGCAACAACCGCCTCAAGCGCCTGCTGGACCTGAGCGCGCCGGACATCATCGTGCGCAACGAGAAGCGCATGCTGCAGGAGGCGGTGGACGCCCTGCTGGACAACGGCCGCCGCGGGCGCGCCATCACCGGCTCGAACAAGCGCCCGCTCAAGTCGCTGGCGGACATGATCAAGGGCAAGCAGGGGCGCTTCCGCCAGAACCTGCTGGGCAAGCGGGTGGACTACTCGGGCCGCTCGGTGATCGTGGTCGGCCCGACCCTCAAGTTGCACCAGTGCGGCCTGCCCAAGAAGATGGCCCTCGAGCTGTTCAAGCCCTTCATCTTCGGCAAGCTGGAGCGGCGGGGCCTGTCCACCACCATCAAGGCCGCCAAGAAGATGGTCGAGCGCGAGACCGCCGAGGTGTGGGACATCCACACCTCGGCGGTCTCGCGCTCGACCATCTTCTTGGC
>CAYSVD010000007.1:0-1993 GCA_964434395.1 uncultured Pseudohongiella sp. | reverse complement strand
TCCAAGGCCCCTGGAGCGGCCCTGGCAGGCCGCGAAACGCCAGTTGTCGGCCGCCGGCCTCGCTCCCTCGCTACGCTCGGTCGCTTCGGCTGGCGGCCCCCCCTTTGCGGTAACCCCTCCACCCGATCAGGCGAAGAGCCTTAAAGTCAATGTTCAATGCTGAATCACAAGAGGCATCGGGCTCGTTCGGGGTGCGCGCGAGTATCCGATGCCGGCGCACCTTGATCCAAACGTTGCCGAACAGAATACAAAAAAAGCCGACGGGAAACACCATGCATCAAACTCACATGCATCAAACTCAAAGTCCGCCTGAGCCCCCGCCGAGGGCGAACGCCGGAGGCCCCGATGCCCCGGATGGGCGATGCCGGCCATCCCGTCCCGTCCGCATCCGGCGATGCCCAAGGGGATGGCGGCGCCGAGGCGAAGCGCGGCGGGCCTGTTCCTCGCGCCGTCGGCCAATGGGGCACCCTCCCGCGCGGGGCGTACGGCGAACTTCGGGAGTCGCGGCGGGAGGGGGGGGGCCGCCCGAGGAGCCTCAGTCCGGGAGCTCCAGTCCCGCCCGCCGCAGCCGGGCCGTGAGGCCGTCCACCAGCGCGAGCTCCAGCGAAGTCAGCGGCGGGCGCACCCTGAGCCATCCGCGCTCCCCGGTGATCGCCGCCGCCGCCGCCTTGAGGGCAGGGATCATCGGGAAGTCCTCGACGACCGCCCGGACCCGGTCGAGCCGCTCCTGCATCCGTTCCGCGTCCGGGGACCGCCAGCGCTCGCAAAGCCCGGCGATCGCCGCCGGGTTGATGTTGACGGTGGCGGAGATGCACCCGGCTCCGCCGTGGCGCATGTTGTCGAGCAGGAAGCGCTCCGAGCCGCAGAACACCCCGAACCCCGGCAGGCCCAGCGCGTTGAGCTCCCGGGTATGCGCCGGATCGCCGCCGCTGTCCTTGACGCCGGCGACGGCCTGCGGATGCGCCGCGGCCAGCCGCTCGATGAGCGGCAGGGAAAGGGGCGCGCCGGACACCGCCGGGATGTGGTACAGGAAGATGCGCAGCCGGGCGTCGCCGACCCGCTCCACCGTCTCGCTGAAGAAGGCGAACAGGCCGTCGTCGGAGACGTTCTTGTAGTAGAAGGGGGGCAGCATCAGCACCCCGGCGCAGCCGAGGGACGTCGCGTGGCCCGCCAGCTCCACCGCGTCCGGCAGGGCGCAGGCGCCGGCGCCGGGCAGCATGCGGGCCGGCTCGACGCCCGCCTCGCACAGGGCGTCCAGCAGCTCCCGCTTCTCCCGCACCGACATCGAGTTGGCCTCGCTGTTGGTGCCGAAAACGGCCAGCCCCGCCCCCCGCTCCGTCAGCCACCGGCAGTGGGCGGCCAGCCGCCGCGCGTCCGGCGCCAGCGTCTCCGTGAAGGGCGTGATCACCGGCGCCAGCGCGCCGCGCAGGGGGGCGCCGCTCAAGGGGCGCGCTTCCGGCCCGCGGCGAGGCCCAGCAGCAGCAGCGGCCAGACGCCGGCGTGGATCATCACGTCGGCGGCGTTGAACACGTAGTGCCAGTGCGGGATGTGCTGGACGTCGATGTAGTCGATGACGCCGCCGCGCGCGGCCCGGTCCAGCAGGTTGCTGGCGCCGCCGCCGGCGACGAGGCCGAAACAGAGGTACTCGCGGCGCCGCGCCGAGCGGCTTACGGCCAGCCAGGCCGTCACGCCGGCCAGCATCGCCGCGCCGGCCAGGCCGAACAGCCAGCCCATGCCCTGGGCGATGCCGAACACGCCCCCGTGGTTCCGGATGTGGGTGAAATGCACCAGCCGGCTGACTTCCAGCGTCGCGTTCCGGGGGATGTTGGCGTCGACCCACAGTCCCGCCGCCTGCGACAGCAACAACGCGCCCGCGGCGATGCCGGCGAACAGCGCCATGTTGGCGGCTCTGGGGCTCAAGCGGATCCCCCGGGCGGTTTGGAGCAGGCGGGGGGACAGCATACCATAGGCGCCGGGGCGCCCGCGGGCGCGG
>CAYSVD010000006.1:0-54895 GCA_964434395.1 uncultured Pseudohongiella sp. | reverse complement strand
GTCGTTCCCTTCTACGAAGGCTGGTTCGAGGACGCGGCCGGCGTGGTGCACGCCAGCTACGGCTACGTCAACCTGAACGTCGAGGAGGCGCTCGACATCCCGATCGGTCCGGCCAACGCCATCGCGCCCGGCCCGGTCGACCGCGGCCAGCCGACGCACTTTCTGGCGGGACACCAGAAGGGGGTGTTCACCGTGGCGCTGCTGGCGGGCACGGCATCGGAGGAGATCGCCTGGACGCTGAGCGTCCGCGGGCAGACCACGTCGATTCCATCGAACCTCGGTCCGCTCTACCAGATCGAGGGGCTGGTGACGAACGGCGGGCCGTTTCCGGGGAACACGCCGCCGCTGCTGCGACTCGAGGCGGGCGGCGCGCACGGGCAGGGGCCGGCGGGCCTGACGCGGGGCGGGGCAATCGAGACGACCGCCGCGTCCGACACGCCCCTCGACCTCTGGATCACCGATGACGGCCTGCCGGGCGATCTCGATCCGCTGGTCATCCGCTCGCTGCAGAGCGGGCAGCGCGTGCGCCGCGGGCGGAGCCTGTCGGTGACGTGGACCAAGTACCGCGGCCCCGGGGAGGTGCGCTTCGCGGACCCGACTCCCGCGATCGAGGGCGGCGCGGCGCACACCACGGCCCGCTTCAGCGCGCCGGGCGCCTACGTGCTGCGCGTGCTGGCATCCGACGGATCGGGTCTCAACGGCTGCTGCTGGACGAACGGTTACGTGCATGCCAACGTGGAGTAGACGATGACCGGTCTCACTGGATTGCGGCGGTCCGGCCGCCGCGCGTCGGGTGTCGCAGCAGGCGCGGCAATCATGGTCCTGGGCCTGGCGCCCGCCGCGGTCGGGCAGCCGGCCGCGCCCGCCGCGCCGCAGGTGACCTTTGCCGAGGACATCGCGCCGATCTTCCAGCGCTCGTGCCAGGAGTGCCACCGGCCCGACAGCATGGCGCCGATGTCGCTCCTGACCTACGCGGAGGCCCGGCCCTGGGCGCGGGCGATCAAGGCGCGCGTGGCCGCCCGCGAGATGCCGCCCTGGTTCCTGGACAAGACCATCGGCATCCAGCAGTTCATCAACGACATCTCGCTCAGCGACGAGGAGATCGAGACCATCGTCCGCTGGGTGGAAGCCGGGGCGCCGCGCGGCGACCTGTCCCGCATGCCGCCGCCGCTCGAGTGGCCGTCCGGAGACAACTTCCGCCTGGAGGTGGAGGCCGGCCTCGGTCCGCCGGACACGGTCGTGCGGTTCCCGCCGTTCACCATGCCGGCCGTGGCGCAGGACACGTTCTTCCGGCCGTTCGCGGACATCGACATCGACGCGCCGCGCTGGGTGCGGGCGGCCGAGACCAAGCCGTCCGGGCGGCAGGGCCGCCGCATCGCCCACCATGCCTCGGCGTACGTTCACCAGCCCGAGACCACGGACTTCCTGGAGGTCGAGCGGGAGCTGTTCGCCGGTCAGGCGGCGGCCGACGCCGTCCTGGAGGCGGCCCGCGCGCGCAGCTCGGGCGACCCGATCGACACGCGCGAGATGTTCACCGAGTGGGCGCAGGGCAAGAGCGGCGAGATCTACCCCGAGAACACCGGCAAGCTGATCAAGCCCGGCGCCCGCATGGAGGTGCAGATCCACTACCACGCCGTGGGCGAGGAGATCACCGACCAGTTGGAGATCGGGCTCTGGCTCTATCCCGAGGGCGTCACGCCCACCTACAGCGTGACCTACGTGTCGGTGGGCACGCAGAACAACAAGCCGCTGCACATCCCGCCGCACTCGGTCACGATGCACCAGGGCTCGTACACGCTCCCGGCGCCGGCGATTCTGCACAACTTCCAGCCGCACATGCACTATCGCGGCAGCGCCTTCGCGATGGAGGCCATCTACCCGGACGGCGGCCGCGAGCTGCTCAACCATGCCGACCGCTTCAGCAACGACTGGCACGTGAGCTACATCTACCATCCGGACCACGCGCCCCTGCTGCCGCGCGGCACGGTGCTGCAGATCACGGCCTGGCACGACAACACGGCGGCCAACCGGAACAACCCGGACCCGCGCCAGTGGGTCGCCTACGGGCCGCGGACGGTCGACGAGATGGCGCACTCGAACAGCCAGATCATCTTCATCAGCGAGGCCGACTACGAGCGCATGTCCGCCGAGCGGCGGGCGCGGCGGAGCCAGGACCAGGACTGACGCTACCGCACGGTACGGAAGAAGGTGCGAACGTCCTCGAGGAGCAGCTCGGGCTCCTCGAGCGCCGCGAAGTGGCCGCCGCGCGGCATGATCGTGTGCTGCGTCAGGTTGTACTGGGCCTCGAGCCAGCGGCGCGGCGTGAACGAGATTTCCTTGGGGAACGCGGCGCAGGCGAGCGGCACGCCACCCGCGTCGGCGCGCAGCAGGTCGGCCGGCTCCCGCCGCACCTCGTAGTAGATGCGCGCCGCCGAGGTGGCCGTCCCGGTGAGCCAGTAGACCATGACGTTGGTGAGCATCTCGTCCTTGGTGAACTTGCTCTCCACGTCGCCGTTCACGTCGCTGAGGGCGCGGAACTTCTCGACGATCCAGGCGGCCTGGCCCACCGGCGAATCGTTGAGCACGTAGCCGATGGTCTGCGGCTTGGTGCCCTGAATGGCGCTGTAGCCGCGCTCCTCGTCGGTCCAGAACGCCTGCCGGTCACGCATCAGCGCCAGCTCCGCCGGGGGGACGCCGGCGGTCGGGTCCGCGACGCCCGGCGGCGGTCCGCTGCTGCACAGGTTCAGGTGGATGCCGGCGACGTGCTCCGGGTCGAGGCTGCCCATGACGCGGCTGATCACCGAGCCGTAGTCGCCTCCCTGCAGGCCGTAGCGCGTGTAGCCCAGCCGGGCCATCAGCTTCACGAAGATCTCCGCCATCCGGGCCGGGCCGTAGCCTGCCTCGCCGGGCCGGTCGGAGAAGCCGAACCCGGGAAGCGACGGAACGACCAGGTGGAAGGCGTCGGCCGGGTCGCCGCCGTGGGCGGCCGGGTCGCCGAGCGGCTCGATGATCTTGTGGAACTCGACGAACGAGCCGGGCCAGCCGTGGATGACCATCAGCGGCAACGCGTCCGGGTTGGCGGCGCGCTGGTGGATGAAGTGGATGTCGAGGCCGTCGATGCGGGTCTTGAAGTGATCGAAGCGGTTGAGCTGCCGCTCCTGTTCCCGCCAGTCGTACTCGTCGCGCCAGTACGCCGCCAGCTCGCGCATGTAGCCGAGGTCGGCGCCGTAGGTCCAGCCGGCGCCGTCCAGCTCGTCCGGGAAGCGCGCGTCGGCCAGCCGCGCCTGCAGATCGTCGAGGACGGCGTCCGGGATATCGATTGTGAACGGGACGATCGCGTCGTCGGCCGTCTGCGCGGCGGCCGCGCCGCCGGCGGCCATCCAGGCCGCGCAGGCAAGCAACACTAGGGGGAGGGGGCGCGTCCGCATCTGCATCGTCAGTCCTCCGTCTGCCGCAGGACGATCACGTCGCCGTCGTCCTGGGAATGCGAGCCGCGGCGTATCGTGCCGTCGAGGACCAACACGGCCGTCTCGGCGACGGCCACGTCCCGCGCGGAGTTTCGCGTGCGGTACGTGCCGACCACCCCGGGTGCTTCCGGCGCCGACAGGTCGACGACCGAGAGTCCCGCCGGGCCGTCGGCGACGTAGGCCCGCGTGCCCTCGATTTCGGCTCGCTGCGCGTCGCCGGGCGTCGCGAACGTCGTCATCAGCAGCGGGGCCGCGGGGTCCGAGACGTCGTAGAGCTGCAGCGTCCCGCGCGGGTCGTCGGGTGCGGCGTCCCGCAGCGAACGGAGCGGATCGTACGGCACGCCGCCCACCAGGACGGCGATGCCCGGCGTGGCTGCAACCACCTCCACGTGCCGCGGCGCGGAGGCCGACTGCAGCGAGCCGACCGGCTCGAGCGGGTCCGCGAGCGTCATGTCGAGCACGTAGAAGCCCGCCGGATGGTCCACGCCGTACGCCCGCGAGCCGAACATCGCGACGTCCCGCGCGTAGCCGTCGGTGTAGACCGAGCCCACGGCGGCCGGTGCGTCGATGTCGGAGATGTCGATGACGTCGATACCCGACATGTGGTCGGCCACCACCGCGCGCGCGCCCGACACGGCCACGTTCTTGGCCTGGCCGGGCGTTTCGAGCGATCCCCGCAGCACGGGCGCGTCCGGATCGGAGACGTCCAGGATCCAGAACCCCGAGTGGCCCGCGGCGACGTACGCCAGCGAGCCCGCGACCATGAAGCCCCACACCTTCTCGGGGAACACGTGCGACCCGCGCCGCGCCGGCGCCGCCGGGTTCGAGAGATCGAACACGGTGAGCCTCTCGCCGCGGGTGACGTAGGCGAACGCGCCGCTGGCCCGGACCAGGTCGATCGGCCCGGAGATGGCGCTGACCGGCGTGAACCCGAGCGTCTGGGCGGGCGCGGACGCGGGACCGGCCGCCAGCGCCAGCCCCAGCGCGAGCGGCAGCACGGCGCGGCGCTGCGGCATGCGGCCCGCCATCACCGGCCACCCTGCCTGGAGAGGCAGTACAGCTTCGACTGCGTCCTGATGAGCAGCTTGCCGCCCGCGACGGCGGGCGTGGCCAGGGTCATCTCGTCGAGCGGGTTCGTCGCCACGATCTCGAACTCGGGACCGGCCCTGATGACGTAGGTATCGCCGTCCTCGCTCAGCACGAAGACGTTGCCGTTGTAGGCCCAGGGCGAGGCCGTGAAGCCGCTGCCGGGCCGCAGGCGCTTGCGGCCGTAGATCTCGCTCCCCGTGCGGGCGTCGTGCGCCAGCATCAGCCCGCGGTCCAGCAGCGTGTAGTAGGTGCCCTGATAGACGAGCGCCGACGTGACGTAGGTGCCCAGCAGCGGCTGGAACCAGGCGATGTACGGGTGGTCAGTCGGGTTGTCCGGATCGAGCGAGATGTCGCCGGCACCGCCCGGCCGGACCGCGTACACCGGCCGCACCGACGAGCCCGGATAGCCCGAGCTGAGATACACCAGGCCGTCCCTGGCGAACGGCGTCGGCGCGACGTTGCCGGTCATGCCTTGCAGCTCCCACAGCACGTTGCCGTCGAGGTCGTAGGAGCGGACCCGCCGGCGCGCCGTGATCACGAGCTCCGTGCGCAGGTCGTTCTCCCAGACGAGCGGCGTGGACCAGTTCTCCGTCTCGTCCCGCACGACGCGCCAGATCTGCTCCCCGGTCGCCGCGTCGAAGGCGATGAGGAACGACTCGGTCGTGTTGTCGTTGACGATGTACAGCCGGCCGTCGTGCAGCACCGGCGAGGCAGCCGGCGCGAACTCCTGGTGGCCGTTGAACGCGCCGACGTCGCGCGTCCAGACCACCTCGCCCGTCATGTCCAGGGCCGCGACCAGCCCGATGCTGCCGAAGTACACGTACACCCGCTCGCCGTCGGTGACCGGCGTCTCGGAGGCGAAGCTGGCCTTGAGGTGCCGCTTGATGATCGGCACCGCCGCCCGCAGCTCCGTCGCCCAGCGGACCGCGCCGGTCTCGAGGTCGAGGTCGTAGACCATCCAGCGGTGCGCCGCGACGGCGTCGCGCTTGCCGTGCTCGTCGCCGGGGTCGTACAGCCCCTTGACCGGCTGCGGCTCCTCGCCCTCGCTGACGGCGGTCGTGACGAACACGTGGTCGCCCCAGACGATGGGCGAGCTCCAGCCCAGGCCGGGGATGTCGGCCTTCCAGACGACGTTCTCGGTCTGGCTCCAGCGGTCCGGCAGATCGGGGTGGTCGGGCGCGACGCCCGCTTCGGCACCCCGGAACTGGGGCCACTCGTCGTTGGCCGCTGCCGCCGGCAGCGCCAGCAGCAGGAGCGCGACGGTGGTGAGCACGATCCTGTTCATCGCTATCCTCGCTTCCGGGCGGCAGTCTCGCCAAGGCGCATTATATGCCTGATTGGCGCGGGTTCCCGCGCCGGGTACCGCGCCATCCGAAGACGCGCGCCGGGATGCACGGAGCACTTGCCAGGGAATCCAAGACCTGCTACCAATGATTCATGAAGACCACAGTCGATATTCCGGACGACGAGCTCTCGGATGCAATTCGCTTCACGCGCGCGAAGACCAAGCGGGAGGCTGTTGTCACCGCTATCGCCGACTACAATCGCCGCCGGCGCATGATGGAGCTCGTCCAATACGCGGGCACCTGCACCGAATTGATGACCGCCGATGAGCTCCAGGCGCAGCGCCGGCAGGGATGAGCGCCATTGATTCTGATCGACACGTCCTCCTGGATTCACCTCCTGCGTCCCGACGGCGATCCGGCTGTGCGCGGCCGTGTCGAGGCCGCACTGCAATCCGGCGCCGCCTGCTGGTGTCCGGTGGTGCAGCTCGAGCTCTGGAACGGCGCCGGGGGCGAGCGCGAGAAGAAGGTGCTGCGCCGGTTCGCGCTCGCGCTTTCGGAGCTGCCGATCGATGATGATGTCTGGAATGCCGCGTACGATCTCGCCCGCCGCGCGCGCTCCAGGGGCGTGACGGTTCCGGTCGCCGACCTGGTCATCGCGGCCTGCGCGCAACACCACGGCGCCGCGGTGGAGTCGGCGGACAGCGACTTCGCCCTGCTGCGGGGCGTGGCCGAATGACGCGGCGCCCCGGCCACTCCCTCTCGCCGGCATCCGCAGGCCATATGGCGGACGACATCGATCCCATCCGGTATCACCACGCGCACCTGGCGGAACGCCGGGCGGACAGGGCGCGGCTGGAGCGCGCCGACCTGCGGCTGAGCCGGGCCCGTCTGGCGACGGCGCTGCTGGCGGTCGCCCTCGTGCTGGCGTCCCTGTGGCAGGACTGGCTGTCCGCGTGGTGGCTGGCCGCCCCGGCCGCGCTGTTCGCCGTCCTGGTGGTCGTGCACAACCGCGTCATCCGCTTGCTGCAGACTGCCTCGCGGCGCGTCGACTGGCACGATCTCGGGCTGGCGCGGCTGGAGGATCGCTGGGTGGGACGAGGCGAGACGGGCGCCCGGTTCCAAGATGCCGACCACCCGTATGCGCTCGACCTGGACATTCTCGGCGACGGCTCTCTGTTCCAGTTGCTGACGACAGGGCAGACTGCCGCGGGCGAGGAGACGCTCGCGCGCTGGCTCCTGGAGGGCGCCGATGCCGGCACCGTACGGCGGCGCCAAGCCGCGGTGCGGGACCTTGCGTCACGCCCGCTGTTCCGGGAGGAGCTGTACACGCTCGGCGCGGACGTGCGCGCGGCTGTCGACTCGGCCAGTCTGGCCGACTGGGCCACGGCGCAGGCGCAACTGGACACCGGCTGGCTGCGGATGGCGGCCACGGTGCTCTCGGGGGCAGCCGTCGCGGCGCTGGCCGCCTGGCTGGCGGGGCTCGCGCCCGGGACGCTGCCCGTCGTGCTGATCCTTGGAAACGTTCTGGCGGGCGGGTTCTTCCGTGGAGCCGTCAGCCGCGTGCTGCACGGCTCCGCGGAGCCGGCGCGCGAGCTCGCGGTCCTGGCCGCGATTGTCGGGCGCGTGCGCGGCGAGTCGTTCGCGGCCGACCGGCTCCGGCAGCTCGCCGGCGACCTCGGCGAGACCGGCGACCCGGTGCGCACGGTGCGGCAGCTCGGCCGGCTGATCGAGATGCACGACTGGCAGCACAACATCCTCTTCGCGCCGATCGCCGCCTGCGTCCTGTGGGGCCTGCAGTGCGCGACGGCCGTCGAGGCGTGGCGCGAACGTCACGGCCGGGCCGTGACGGCGTGGCTGCGGATTGCCGGCGAGATCGAGGCGCTCGCGTCGCTCGCGACCTACCACTTCGGGCGGCCGGACCAGCCGTTTCCGGAGCTGGGGGAGGGGGAGACCCCGGTCTGCGAGGGCGAGCAACTGGCGCATCCGCTCCTGCCGGCGTGCGCGGTGGCCAACGACGTGGCGCTGGGAGCCGAGCCGCAGCTCCTGGTCGTGAGCGGCTCGAACATGGCCGGCAAGACGACGCTGCTGCGCACGGTGGGCGTCAACGCCGTGCTGGCGCTCGCGGGTGCGCCCGTGCGGGCGCGCCGGCTGCGGCTCACGCCGCTGGCGATCGGCGGGACGTTGCGGGTGCAGGACTCGCTGCTCGACGGGCGGTCGCGGTTCTACGCCGAGATCACCCGCCTGCGCCGGCTCGTGGACATGGCGCGGGGGCCGGCGCCCCTCCTGTTCCTGCTCGACGAGCTGTTCCACGGCACGAACTCGAGCGACCGGCTCGACGGGGCGCACGGCGTGCTGCGGTATCTCCTGGAGCTCGGCGCCATCGGCTTCATCACGACGCACGACCTGGCGCTGGCCGCCCTGGCCGACCGCCTCGCGCCGGCGGCGGCCAACGTGCACTTCGAGGATCAACTGGCAGCCGGGGGCGCGATGACTTTCGACTACCGGCTCAGGCCGGGCCGCTCGACCGGCACGAACGCCCTGGCCCTGATGGCGGCTGTCGGCCTCGAGGTCTCCCGTTGACGCAGACGTATGTGCTACGATGTGCGTCACCATGCCTGAAACCGGCGCGGCGACGTCCCGGGTCGGAGTTCGCGCACTGCGACAGAACCTGAGCGTCTACCTCCGCCGCATCCACGGAGGCGAACGGTTCGAGGTCACCGATCGCGGCAGGCCGGTCGCCCTGCTCATCCCGCTCATCGGCAACGAGTCGCCCCTGGCGAAGCTCATCGCCCAGGGACGGGCGAGCTCGCCCAAGGGCGACCTGCTGGATCTCGGCCCGCCTGCGGGTCAGCAGTCCACGGCCGCGACCGAGGCGTTGCTGGCCGACCGCGACGACCGACCCTGAGCGCGGCGTGGTCTATCTGGATTCCTCGGCCATCGTCAAGCTCGTCGTGCCGGAACCCGAGTCGCAAGCGCTGCGCCGGTACCTGACGACCCGCGACGAACGTGTTGCCAGCGGACTCGCTCGCGTGGAAGTGCTGCGGGCGCTGCGTCGCGCACACGCCGACGAGCGCACGCTGCAGCGGGCGGAACGGATCCTGGAGCGAGTCGCGCTGCTGGCCGTCGACGAGCCTGTCCTGCGCGGTGCCGCGCACCTAGAGCCGGGGCGCCTGCGAAGCCTCGACGCCGTCCACCTCGCCACTGCGCTTTCGTTGGAGGGACTCGAGGCCCTTGTCGCCTACGACCTGCGGCTCCTCGATGCTGCGGCGGAGGCGGGTTTGGCGGTTGCGATGCCGCCTCATCGGCAGCACGGGCAATGACCGCCTCCGGGCGGACAGGACGGAGCGCAATGCCAACGGGGCGAACGCGCGGCGGCGCCGGCAGCAAGAGCTTTAGCTGGGAGTGGGACGGGGCGACCCTTTGGATTCACCGGCAGAACCGCCGGCTTGAGGACTTTCCGCTAGGAGAGCTCGTGGAGATCCTGAAGAGCCTGGAGGACCAATTCGGCTCGGGATGTTTTCCGCTGGCGAACAATGTGGCGAAGATGTGGAACGGCACGGAGCAACCGGGCCTTGGAATGACGATCCTGGACATCCGGCCCCGTGACCTCTGGCACGCGCAGGCCAGCAGCTATCTGGGCGTGGTGTTCGAGCAGCTCGAGTTGGCTACATGGAACGGGAAGAGTCGTGGCATCGAGTGGTGTCTCAGCGGGGCGGCGCCGGCCGCGAAAGAGCTGGCCGCGCGCCTTCGTGAATCGGGGTAGCTGACAACGTCGGCCGTACGCACGGAATCGCCGTGCTGCGGGTCGTGGGGACGGAATCCGCGCGGATACTTCGATCGGGTTGGCTTGCCCGGTCTGGACTGCAAGGAGCTCGATGCGATGCTCGCCCTGCGCAACCCAACGGATTTGTTGAAGCAGTTCCCCCGCTAACGCGCCGGCTGCAACGCCTCGGCCGACTGCCCCTCGCCGGCCGGATCGGGACGCCGCAGCACGCGCCGCGCCGCCCACTTGAGGTCTTCCAGAATCATGTAGGACGTCGGCACCAGCACCAGCGTGATGAAGGTGGCGAACACGATGCCGAACGCCAGCGAGATGGCCATCGGCTTGAGGAAGTCCGCCTGCGTGCTCTGCTCGAACAGCAGGGGCGCCAGCCCGACGAACGTGGTGAGCGACGTCAGCAGGATGGGGCGGAAGCGGTTGCTGCCGGCTTCACGGATCGCGAGCTGCAGGCCGACGGACGCGAACTCGTGGGGGCTCTGCTGCTGGCCGCCCGCCTCTCGAATCCTGCGCCCGAGGTCGCTGTGGACGCGACGCGCGCGATTGATGAAGGCGACCATCACCAGGCTGTCGTTGACGACCACGCCGGACAGCGCCACGATGCCCATCGTCGACATCAGCGAGATGTTCTCGCCCATGATGACGTGGCCCCACACGGCGCCCACGAAGCCGAACGGGATGGCGCTCATGATGATCATGGGCTGAATGTACGACTTCAGCGGGATGGCCAGCAGGGCGAAGATGCCGAACATCGCCAGCGTGAACCCGATCTGGAGCCCGCCGATGGCGTCCTGCTGCTCGGCCTGCACGCCTTCGAACTCGTAGCGCACGCCGGGGAACTCGGCCAGGACCTCGGGGAGGACGGTGGACGCGAGGTACCCGTTCACCGTGCCGGTGGACGTCACGGTCTCGTCGACCGCCGCTATCACGTTGATGGCCCGGTTGCGGTCCACGCGCTTGATCGACGCGAAGCCGCGGCCAGGCTCGACGACGGCAACGTGGCTGAACGGCACCTCGCCGCCGTCCGGCGTGCGGATGCGCATGCCCTCCAGATCGCCCAGCGACCGGCGCTCGTCGGCCGGGTAGCGGACCATGACGCGGATGTCGTCGCGCCCGCGCTGGATGCGCTGCGTCTCCTCCCCGTAGAACGCCTGCCGCACCTGCCGCCCGAGATCCTGCAGCGTGAGGCCCAGCGTCTCGGCAGCCGGCGTGATGCCCAGCTTCATCTCCTCCTTGCCGGCGCGGAACGAGTCGGTGATGTCGTAGACGCCCGTATAGCCCCGCAGATGCTGCTTGAGCCGCTCGGCGGCCGCCTGCATCTGCGCCACGTCGGGACCGACGAGCATCACGTCGACGTCGCTGCCGGCCGCCGCCTCCGAGGCGCTGTAGCTGAGCTCCGTCGCCTGGGGAATCGGCCCGGTCAGGTCGCGCCAGCGGTTGCCCAGCTCCTCGGCCCGCAGGGGGCGGCTGTCCGGCGGCGCCAACTCGATCATCACCTGCCCGAGGTGCCCCGACGACGGTGCGCCCAGCGCCCGCATCGGCCCGGGGCCGTCACCTCCCATCGGTTGGTCGCCCACGGCCGCGTAGACGTGGCGGATCACGTCGATGCCGGTCTCCGCCAGCACCTCCCGCCGGAGCCGTTCCGCGCCGTCCTCCAGTTGCTGTATCGCGTCCGAAGTGGCGGTCGGCGGGGTGCCCAGCGGCATGGTCAGCGACGCGCTGATGACCGTTGCCTCGGGCGACGGGAAGAAGTGGAACGCGATCCAGCCGGCGGCCACCATGCCCCCGGTCACGATGAGCGTGGACAGCCCGACGGCCAGCGAGAGGTAGCGCCAGCGCAGGCAGAAATCGAGCGCGGGTTGATACACACGGGCGACGAAGCGCTCGAGCCCGTCGGCGAAGTGCTTCTGGAACCCGTTCCACAAGCGCCACAACCCCCGCCCGCCCTGCTTGCGGTGCGCCAGGTGGGCGGGCAGGATGGCGAGGCACTCGACCAGGGAGAACAGCAGGCACGGGATGACGACCAGCGGGACGAAGATCATCATCTTGCCCATCATGCCGGGCACGAACAGCAGCGGCGAGAACGCGGCGACGGTGGTGAGGACCGCGAAGGTGACCGGGGTCGCGATCTCCTGCGCGCCGCTGATGGCGGCCCGCAATCGATTGGGTTCGTGCTGCTGATGGCGGTGGATGTTCTCGCCGACGATGATGGCGTCGTCCACGACGATGCCGAGCACCATGATGAAGGCGAACGTCGAGACGACGTTGGCCGTGACGTCCATGCCCGGCAACAGCATGATCGCCCCGAGGAACGAGATGGGGATGCCCAGGCTCACCCAGAACGCGAGGCGCAGCTCCAGGAACAGCGCCAGCATGAGGAAGACGAGCGCGAAGCCCGCCAGGCCGTTCCGCAGCATGAGCGACAGGCGGTCGATCAGGATGTCCGCCTGGTTCATCCAGACGGTCAGGTTGATCCCCTCGGGCAGCGTGGCCTGGGCGCGGGCCATGTACTCGTCCACGGCGCGGGCGATCTCCATGTCGCTCTGCTCGCCGGTGCGGAAGATCGAGACGAGCATGGTCGGCTCGCCGTCGAAGCGCCCGAACTGATCGGTCTCCGCGAAGCCGTCGACCACCGTCGCCACGTCGCCCAGCCGCAGCCGCGTGCCGTCGGGGCGCGCCAGCAGGACGAGCCGCTCGAACTCGGCGCCGCGATACGCCTGTCCGATCGTCCGCAGCAGGATCTCGCCGCTGTCGGCGCGGACCGATCCGCCCGGCAGGTCGAGCGACGAGCGGCGCACGGCCATGGCGACGTCGTCGAACGTCAGCCCGTGGCGCCGGAGGGCGTCCTCGGACACCTCGATGGAGATCTCGTAGGGCCGCGCGCTTGCGAACTCCACCAGCGAGATGCCCGGCTGGGCCGCCAGGTCGTCGCGCACCCGCTCGGCGATGGCCTTCAGGGTGAACTCGTCGGTCTGGCCGGACACGGCGATGTCCACCACGCGGAACCGCGCCAGCAGCTCGGTGATGATGGGCTTCTCGGTCTCCTCGGGAAACGTCTCGATGGCGTCGACGTTGGCCTTGATGTCGTCGAGCACCCGGCGCGTGTCGGCGCCGAGCCCGACCTCGACGAGCACCGTGCCCGAGCCCTCGTCCGCGGTGGACGTGATCTGCTCGATGCCGTCGATGCCCTGGATGGCCTCCTCGATCCGGATGCAGACGCCCTCCTCGACCTCCTCCGGCGCGGCGCCCAGGTACGGCACCTGGATGCTCACCATGTCGAGCTCTATCTCGGGGAAGGTCTCGCCCCGGACGTTGAACAGGCCGATCAGGCCGCTGACGATGATGAACACCATCAGCAGGTTGGCGGCCACCGGGTTGCGCGCGAACCAGTCGATCATCCCGTTCATGATGCGCCTGCCTTCACGTTGTGCCGGTCATCGACCCGGATTTCAGGGCTGGCCGGCTGCGCCGCCGATGCGGTACAGATGGGTGGCCGTGCGCAGGAAGAACGATCCGTCCGAGACCGCCATCGAGGCGAGCGTCGACCCGTCGAGCTCGTTGGTCGCCAGCTCGGCGTACGTCGTCCCGGGCGCGAGCACGGTCGTCCTGCCTTCCTCGCTCTGGACGTAGATGCGTCCGTCCGCGAACACGGGGGAGGCGGAGTAGTTGCCGCGGATCCGCTCCTGCCAGTGGACCTCGCCGCTCTCGGCGTCCAGGCAGGTCATCACGCCCAGATCGCTCACCATGTAGAACTCCCGGCCGACGAGCAGCGGCGAGGACGTGTGCGGCGCGCCGCGGCGGTGCCGCCAGGCGACGTGCGTGGCGGTGACGTCGCCCGAGCCGTCGGCGCGGACCGCCAGCATGGTTGGCGACTGGAACCCGGTCGCGATGTAGACGAGGCCGTGGCCGTAGACGGGCCGCGGCACGTTCGAGAAGCCGCGACCGTAGCGCACGCGCCAGATCTCGTCGCCCGTGTCCGGGTCGTACGCCGACGTGCGGAAGGCGCCAACGCTGACGATCTGATCCTCGCCGCCCACGCGGATGGCGAGCGGCGTCGAGTAGGCCTGCGACACGGGCTGGTCGCGCTCGACCTGCCAGCGCACCGCGCCGGACGCGGTGTCGAGCGCGACGGTGTAGGCCACGTCGTAGCCGTCGCAGCTCAGGATGAGCAGGGCCTCGTGAAGGATGGGCGAGCCGCCGTTGCCGTGCTGCGTCACGCAGGTGAACCGCGCCGTCCAGAGCAGCTCGCCGGCCGTCGTGAGCGCAGCGGTGCCGTAGGTGCCGAAGTGGGCGTACACGCGGTCGCCGTCCACGATGGCGGAGGGCGATGCCAGGCTGTTCTTGGGATTGGGGGCGGCGAGGTCGGCAGTTCGGAACACCTCGACGTCAAGCACCGGCTCTCCCGACCCGGCGTCGAAGGCGAGCAGGCGCAACGACCCGCCGGCCGCGTCGGTCGCTGTCGTGAGCCAGACCCGCCCGCCGGCCACCACCGGCGTCGACCAGCCCAGGCCCGGCACCGCCGTCTTCCACAGCACGTTGTGCGACTCGCTCCACTCGACCGGCAATCCCTGCTCGCTCGAGTGGCCCTGCCCGGAGGGACCGCGAAACTCCGGCCAGTCGCCGGCGCCGGCCGCCGTGCCGGCATCGAGCAGCAACGCCGCGGCAATCCACCCCAGGCACCGCCGGAACCTGCCTGCCTGCATGTTCACATTGTAACGCCGAGACGCTGGCGCGGCCGGTATAATCGGCGCTTGGCGTCTGAGCCGGAGTCTGCTCCGCATAACCATGCAGACTCCGCAAGGCGCGCACAGCGCGCCTCGGCGGGAGCGGCGCGGGGCAAAGGGGTCCCCGCAAGCGAACGCCGGGGGTTCGGGGCGCAGCCCCGTCTGAAGGATTGAAGCTTGAAGCCGGAGGCGAGCCAGATGTCCACACTGCTGACACGGTGCACGCGCGGTCTTGCGGCGCTGGCCCTGCTGGCGGGCGCCGTGCCCGCCGGCGCGCAGCCGGTGAACGACCTGCCGAATCCGTACCTCACGATAGAGGACCACTTCCGGATGCCCCCGGGCCGCACCTGGGGCGCGACGAGCGCGGTGGACATCGACCCGGACGGCGAATCGATCTGGGTGGCGGAACGCTGCGGCGCCAACAACTGCGCCGGGTCCGACCTGCCGGTCGTGCTCAAGTTCGACGCCGCCGGGAACCTGGTGCGCAGCTTCGGGGCCGGTCTGTTCATCTTTCCCCACGGCTTCCACATCGATGCCGACGGGAACGTGTGGGTGACCGACGCGCAGGGGCCGGACGGCGAGGACCCCGACCGCGACGGCAAGGGGCACCAGGTGCTCAAGTTCAGCCCCGAGGGCGAGATCCTGCTGACGCTTGGGACGCCCGGGGTGGCGGGCGACGGGAGTGGCCCGCTGCTGTTCACGCCGTGCGACGTGGTCACGGCGCCGAACGGCGACATCTTCGTCTCGGAGGGCCACACGGGCCAGGCCGCGGATGCGCCGCCCGACACGGTGGCGCGCATCGTCAAGTTCGACAAGGACGGCAACTTCATCAAGTCGTGGGGCCGGCTGGGCTCCGGGCCGGGCGAGTTCAGGACGCCGCACGGCCTGGCGTTCGACTCGCAGGGGCGGCTGTTCGTCGCTGACCGCGGCAACAACCGGATCCAGATCTTCACCCAGGACGGCGGGCACCTGGACACCTGGTACCAGTTCAGCCGCATCAGCGGGCTGTACATCGACCGCGGCAACGACATGTTGTACGCCATCGATTCGGAGTCCGACCCCAACTACAACCCGGGCGGCTGGCGCAAGGGGCTCAGGGTCGGCAGCGCCCGCACCGGCCGGGTGCATTACTTCGTGCCCGAGCACGTCTCGCCGGAGCGCCCGTCCGGCATGGGCGGGGTCGGCGCCATGGGCGAGGGCGTCACGGCGGACCGCGACGGCGTCGTCTATGCGGGCGAGGTGGGGCCGGTCCGGGGGCTGACCCGCTTCGTGCCGCGCCTGGCGCCCCGTCCGGCGGGCGGCGGCTAAAGCCGCTTGTAGGTTCGCTGGGCCTCGGGCAGGCGCGCCCGCAACCGGGCGTAGCGGGCGTGGAAGTCGCAGCAGGCGGCCATGCGCTCGAAGCTGTGCAGGAAGATGCGGATGCCGAACGCCACCGCGCCGGTCTCCGGCAGGCGCAGGAGGGTCTGGCGCTCGACCCGCCAGTGGTCGGGCTCGCCGGCGGCCGGATCCTTGCGGCTGAACAGCTCGCCGCCGGCCTGCACCGACCAGTTGAAGCGCAGCACCGGCCGGCCCGGCCGCAGGCCGGCCAGCAGCCGGTTCACCCGGCCGCCCAGTTCCCGCGCGTAGCCCGGCACCGGCCCGTGGATCGCGTCCGCGCCGCGGCCGATCTTCTTGTCAAGCCGCCAGTTGGACGGCGAGCACACGCTGGCGGCGGTCAGCGCGTACTCGCCTCCGGCCTCCTCCATCAGGCAGATGTCCTCCTGGATCCACAGGGCGCTGTGCCACAGGTCGGCCGGGCGCGCCGGCCACTCCAGGCCCGAGGGGCGGTGCCGGAGCCGGTCCCCGGCCAGGACGTGGCTGTCCCCGTGGTGCGCCAGCAGGTGCGCCAGCAGCGTTCGGCCGAACTCGGCCTGGGCCGCCTCCGAGCCGGGCATCGCCCGCCAGACCTCGTCGAGGCGCCGCCGGCCCTGCTCCCGCTTGTGGGCGTTGAATCTGGCGAAGTCCGCGTCCACCGCCAGCCAGTCGCGCGCGGCGAGGGGCCTTAGCCCCAGCTTGAGGACGGTGTCCTGCTCCGGATCCGGCAGGTAGGGGGGCGGGACGAGGGACTCGAGCCGCATCGGGCGCCGGCGGCCCGCTACCGGCCGCGCCGCGAGGCGTCGCGGACGGCCTTGAACTCGTTGCCCTCGAACCATTCCGGGAAGGAGGTCTCGCGGGCGAGCCGGTCCGCGATCTCGAAGTACAGCAGGATGTCCTGCGCCGCGCCCCCCAGGTCCCAATCCGGATCGTACTCGTCGGAGGGCTGGTGGTAGCGGTTCTCGTTGTACTCCCGCGCCTGGGCGGCGCCGTACTCGCGGCCGCGCTCCAGGTCGTCCTCGCCGGACTCGGCGTACAGGGCCGGCACGCCCGCCCGGGCGAAGTTGAAGTGGTCGGAGCGGTAGTAGTAGCCCCGCTCGGGGGTCGGCTCCGGCGCGACGTAGCGGCCCTGGGCGGCGGCGGCCCGCTCGAGGTAATGCTCCAGCTCGCTGCTGCCCGCCCCGACCACCACTACGTCCCGGGCGCGCCCGACGGTGTTCAGGTTGTCCATGTTGATGTTGGCCACGGTGGATGCCAGCGGCCAGACCGGGTGCTCGACGTACCACTGCGAGCCGAGCAGCCCCGACTCCTCCGCCGTGACCGCCAGGAAGACGATGGTGCGCTCGGGCGGCGGCCGCCGCTTGTGCAGCCAGGCCAGCGCCAGCAGGCCGGCGGTGCCGGTGGCGTTGTCGGCCGCGCCGTTGTAGACGGCGTCGCCGTCGACGGCGCCCTCGGGCGCCGCGCCCAGGTGGTCCCAGTGCGCCGTGTAGATGATGGCCTCCTCGGGCCGCGACGCGCCGGGGATGGCGGCGATCACGTTGCGCGAGACGGACTCGCGCACGGTGTTGCGGACGCCGGCGCTGGCGCGCAGCCCGCCCATGGGCACGGCCCGGAAGCCCGGCCGCGCGGCCGCCGACTTCAGGGTCTGCCAGTCCAGGCCGGCGGCCGCGAACAGCGCCTCGGCGCTCTCGAGGGAGAGCCAGCCCTCGATGGCGGCGCGGTCCCGGTTCAGGTCCGGGTCCGTCAGGCCGATCTGGGGGCCGGTCCAGCTGCCGCTCACCACCTCCCAGCCGTAGCCGGCCGGCCCGGTCTCGTGCACCACCAGCGCCGCCGCCGCGCCCTGGCGCGCGGCCTCGGCGTACTTGTAGACCCAGCGCCCGTAGTAGGTCATGGCGTTGCCGTTGAACAGCGCCGGATCCTGGGTGGCGTAGCCGGGGTCGTTGACCAGGATCACCACGGTCTTGCCGCGCGCGTCGACCCCGGCGTAGTCGTCCCAGCCCCGCTCCGGCGCGACGATGCCGTAGCCGACGAACAGCATGTCGCTGTCGGTGACGGACACCCCCGGCAGCTGCCGCGGGGTGCCCACGACCATCTCCTCGCCGTAGCGGAAGGAGAGCTCGGCGCCGGCGCCGCGCACCCGCAGCGACGGCTCGCCGACGGCGGCGATCTCGGTGACCTCGACGGGCTGGAACCACGCGCCGCGGTTGCCGGGCTCCGCGCCCAGCCGCTCGAACTCCCCGCGCAGGTAGTCGACGGTCTTCTCCTCGCCCGGGGTGGCCGGGGCCCGGCCCTCGAACTCGTCCGAGGCCAGCACGGCGATGTGCCGGTGCAGGATGGCCTCGATCTCCGCCTCGAGGCCGGACTCGTCCGGCCCGCCGCAGCCGGCGGACAGGGCGGCCGCGGCGGCGAGGCCGCACCGGCCGGCGATGCGCGTCGTCATGGCGCTTTCTCCGTAAGGGTGTTCATTCACTGAGCAACCGGACCCGCGCCGCCATGCCGCGCAGGACCTCGGCCGCCGTCTCGATCTCCGCCGCCGCCCGGTCGTATTGCCGCTGCTCGATCGCCTCGCGCACGCCCGGCAGGGTCTTCACGCCGTAGCCGGTGTGCAGGCCCGGGGCGTAGATGTGATGGGTGAACCAGGGCCGGTCCGGCAGGCCGTCGTCCCGGGTCAGCTCCCGCTCGCTGGTGTAGAGCAGGCGGTTCTCCCGCTCCGAGGCGGCGGGGCGGAGCAGGGCGCCCCCGGCGTAGGCCTCGGCGGCCGCGCGCAGCTCCGCCGCCGCGTTCTTCAGGGGCGCGAAGTTGAAGAAGGGCACGGGCGGCTTCGCGGCGGGCGGCCCCGGCCCCTTGAGGGGGTCGCGCGCCAGCTCGTAGACCCCCGACGCGATGCGGGCGTTGGTTCCGGCGGTCTCGGCGCGCATGGCGTCGGCCAGCTCCTCGATCTCCTCGAGGTACAGCGCCACGTTGTCGGCCAGCCCGGTGAACTCGAAGGGCAGCCGGGGCGCGTTGGCGAGCCGCAGGGTCGCCCGTCCGGCCACCCGCGCCAGCGCCGCGCCGTAGGCCAGGCCGGGATCGCGCCAGGCGGTGAAGTGCTCGTAGGTGTCGTACATCGTGTGATAGCTGCCGCCCGTCCCTTCGCCGCCGAAGCTGATGTTCAGGGAGGCGATGCCCAGGTGCTGCAGGAAGGGGGTGTAGTCCGAGCCGGAGCCCAGCGGGCTGATGCGCAGGTCCGCGCGGGTTTCGAGCTCGCGCCGCGTCCTCTCGTCCCCCTCCGCCTCCAGCCGGGCGCGCAACCGCTCCAGCACCGACACGCCGGTCTGGGGGTCGGCCACGTCCCGCATGAGCTGGTTGGCCATGCGCTCCAGGGTGTGGCTGCCGCCGATGTTGACGAAGCCGCGGCCGTTGCCGTCGGTGTTGATGTAGGCCACGGCGCGCCCGTCCAGCGTCCCGGCGTGGTGCTCGACCCACTCGGTGGAGCCGATCAGCCCCTGCTCCTCCGCGTCCCAGCCGGCGTAGACGATGGTGCGGGCCGGCCGCTCGCCCGCCGCCGCCAGCCGGCCGACGCTCCGGGCCTCCGCCATCAGCGAGGCCATGCCGGAGACGGGGTCGGCCGCGCCGTGGTTCCAGCCGTCGTGGTGGTTGCCCCGGATCACCCACTGGTCGGGGAAGCGCTCGCCCTCGAGGCGGGCGATCAGGTTCCAGGCGGCCACCATGTCCCAGTCGAACGCCAGCTGCATGCGGACCCGCGCCGGCCCCGGCCCCAGGCGGTAGGTGATGGGCAGCGCGCCGCGCCACTCGGGCGGCGCCGTCTCGCCGCCCAGGGCCGCCAGCAACGGCAGGGCGTCGCGCCAGGAGATGGGCATGACCGGGATGGCGGTGATGGTGGGGGCGTCCTCCCGGTCCAGCCGCTCGGCGTCGGGCGTGGCGCCGACGAAGGGCGTGAGCACGTCGCCCGGATAGGTCGGCATGTCCATCACCGAGCCCCGCTGCACTCCGCTCTCGTGCTTGAACGGCCCGTCGGGGTAGACGTCGCCGGCGCCGTAGCCGTCGTCGGCCGGGTCGGAGTAGATGATGGCGCCGACGGCGCCTTTCTCGCCCGCCAGCTTGGGCTTGATGCCGCGCCAGGAGCCGCCGTAGCGGGCGATCGCGATCTTGCCCTCGACGCTGACGCCGTAGCGGTCGAGGATCTCGTAGTCGGCCGGGGTGCCGTAGTTGACGTACACCAGTTCGGCCTCCGCCTCGCCGTCGGCGGAGAAGGCGTTGTAGGGCGGCAGCAGCTCGTCGATGCGGTAGGTGCTGGGATCCTCCGGCAGGGAGTCCTCGCGCAGGCCCGCCGTGTAGCGCTCCGGCGCGAGCAGCTCCAGCTCCCGCGTCGCGGGGGTGGGAAAGAGGATCTCGTAGGCCGCGATCTCGGTCTCGAAGCCCCACGAGTCGAACAGCCGCCGCATGTACTCGACGTTCTCGCGGCCCTTGCGCGATCCCACGTGATGCGGCTCGCTGGACAGGAAGCGGATCCACTCGTCGATGTCCCGGGCGTCGATGTGGCTGTCGTAGCGGGCCTCCAGCCGATGCTGGGCGGCGGCGGCCGGCCCGTCGAATCCGAGCAGGGGCTCCTGCGCGCCGGCGGCGGAGAGCGGCAGCAGGACGAGCAGGGGGGCGGTTCTGGTCATGGCGGCGCTCCGGTCTGTGTCCCGGCGAAGGCTACCACCGCCGGCGCCCGCATGGATACCCCGATGGATGCCGTCCTTCGGCTTCCCCGCCCGGTCTTCCCGCATACGCATCCGAGGCGGCGCGGACTCCCAAGGGGACGGACCGCCGGGCCGGGGAAGCGGGCTCAGCGGTCCTGCGGCGGCAAGTTCCGGCGCGGGAATTCCATCAGGGATTCAAGCTTGGACAGGCGGTCTGCGATGGCGCTGACCCGGTCGCGCAGCATGTCGATCCTCTCGCCGAGAGCGGTCAACCCCCGCCGCAACTCATCGCCGAACTCGCCGATTCGGGCATGGAGCTCGTCGACTCGGGCATGCAGGGCATCGATCCTGTCGTTCGTCGCGGCCTGCTCGGATCGCATCGCGGCCTGCTCGGATCGAATTCCGGCCAGATCCTGACTGATCCCGTCCAATCTGGAATTGACGTCTCCGAAGTACGTCATCAACATCAGCACCACCGCCACAAACAACCCTGCCAGCGCCGTCAACGCGCCCATCATGGCCCAGAAACCGGCACCTTTCGCCTTCTCTCGGATATCCACGGCATGTCTCCCTAAAAGCCAGATTGTCTGCGGCAACCGCGGGACAACGCCATTCCCGCCATCCTCTCCTGAACTGTGGAGGATGACGGAAAGGAAGTCAACTTTCTCTCTCCACTTTCTCTCTCCACTTTCTCTCTCTCCACCCCCCGGCCCTTGGTCCGGCGCGGGGTCCGATCAACTTGAGGCATCGCGCGTGAGTCGGTTCAGGTCCGCTCTCGAGTGGACAAGGCCGCCCCGGGCATCCGGCCTAAGTCCGTCGCCGCTTGGCGGGAACGCGGCGCGGGCTTGGAATGAACACCGGAATGGACTTGGGCAGGACTTGGGGCTTGGACTTGGGCTTGGACTTGGGCTGTACATTTGATTATAAGCAATGTACCATACGGGGCTGATGGGACGGTGTCGCCGGCGTGGCGGCGGACCGGGAGACGGCATGAACAAGCTCTATTACGGGGACTGTTTGGACATCATGCGCCGGGAAATAGCGCCTCGCAGCGTGGATTTGATCTACCTCGATCCGCCCTTCAACTCCAACCGCGACTACCACACCATCTACAAGGACGCCACCGGGCGTCCCATCCCCGCGCAGGCCGAGGCGTTCAGCGACATGTGGCGGCTGAACGCCGACACGGAAAGGCTGCTGGAAAGGCTGCCGAGGGAGATGCTGGACGCGGCGACGAGCCCGGATGTGGTGGCGTTCTGGATCCAGTGGGTGAAGGCGTTGCGCCACATCGACAAAAACCTGCTCGCCTATCTGGCCTACATGCTGGAGCGGATCCTCGCCATGAAGATCGTCCTGAAGCCCGCGGGGAGCCTTTACTTCCACTGCGACCCGGCCGCTTCGCACTACATCAAGGTGCTGCTCGACGCGATCTTCGGCCGCGAACGCTTCCGGCGCGAAATCATCTGGGAGACGAAGGCGGCCGCGGGATACAAGGCGCTGGCTGAAAACTGGGTGCGCGGCCATGACGTCATCCTGTATTACTGTGCATCGGAAAAGCGGCGGACGTTCAACAAGGAATGGCTCCCGTACGACGAAAGCCAGCTCAAGCGCTTCTCGGGAGTGGACAAGGATGGGCGCAGATACAAGTCGATCACCAAGAGCAGGCGCCTGTATCTCGACGAGGCCAAGGGCGTGCCCGTGACGTCCGTCTGGTCCGACATCGCGACCTATCAGACGGACATCAAAAACCCGGAGCGCACGGGATACGCGACGGAAAAACCGGTGGACCTTTTGCGCCGGATCGTGGCCGCCAGCAGCGATCCCGGCGATGTGGTGCTGGATCCGTTCTGCGGCTGCGCCACCACGATGCACGCCGCCCATGAGCTCGGGAGAAGGTGGATCGGCGTCGACATCACGATCCACGCCGTCAAACGGGTCGCGGCGGCCCGTCTCGAGGAGATGCTGCGGTTGAAGGAGGGCAAGGACTTCGTCGTCGAGGGCGTTCCCCGGTACATGGAGGACGCCCGCGATCTGTGGGAGAGGGACGCCTACCAGTTCCAGAAATGGGCCATCGAGCAGGTGGACGGGTTCGTCACCACGAAGAAATCGGCCGATGGCGGAATCGACGGGCGGATCTTCTACATCGACCCGACGGACGAGAAGGACGCGACCCGCACGATGATCGTGGAGGTCAAGGGAGGCGGGAATGTGGGGATAGAGGCGGTCCGCGCCCTGAAAGGCGTACTGGAGGACGACAGCGCGGACATGGCCGGGCTGATCGTGATGGACATAGGGGAGCGGAAGAGGGAGAACTTCCTCACATCGATGGCGCAGGCCGGGGACGTCGAGGTGATGGGGAAGGCGTATCCGAAGATGCAGTTGCTGACCGTTCAGGAGATACTGGAAGGCGGGCGCTTCGAGACCCCCAACATAGCCACCGCGCCCAGCCCGCAGAAAACGCTGGAGATGGACTGAGCATCCGGGCGGGAACGGGATCTCAGCGGCCGGTCCGGTCCGGCCGGCCGCCCCGGCGCGGGCCGCCGCCGTCGCGGGGACCGCGCCGGCGCACGAATTCCAAGGCGGCCCGCCGCTCGTCCGCGCTCAGCTCGCCCAGGATGACGGCGGTCTGGCGGTGGGACAGGTCGGCGTAGCGCCGGCTGGCCTCGCGCAGCTCGGCGAAGGCCGCGGCGAGCGCCTCGCCGTCGTAGTCGGGCGCGGCCATCAGCGCGTTGACCCGGCGCTGGGCGGCAAGCATGTCGCGGCGCAGCGGGCGGATCTCCTCGGCGAAGGGCGCGGCGAGCTCCCGCAGCTGCGCCCGCCGCTCCTCGTCCAGATCCCGCAGGATCCAGCCGATGCTGGGCGGGAAGGGGCGGACCGCGGCGCGCGTTTCGGCTTGGAACAGGCGCATGCCGATGCCGCCGAGCAGGAACAGGTTGAGGCCGACGGAAAGCAGCAGCGCGAACAGCGGCAGGTTGCGGCGGATCATGGCGGCTCCCCGTTCCCGGACAGGTCGCTGAAGGACAGCATGATGAGCTCGTCGTCCCAGCTTTCGAAGCCGTCGGGCTCCGCGCCGACGCCGAAACTGTGGAAACCGCCCGCCGCCGCGCCCAGGAGCAGGGACAGGCAGGCGGCCAGGGCGGGCCGCAGCAGCGCCGCGCCCGCCGCCTGCCCGGGCAGCAGCCAGCCCACCAGCCGGTCGCCCGGGCTCAGGGGCCGGGGCGGCAGCGGCCGCTCGAGCACCTTCCGCTCGAGGCCCGGGAAATCCGGCGCCGGGATCCGGTCGAGCCGGGCGGCCAGCTCGCGGTGGCGCGCCAGGGCGGCCCGGGCCGGGCCGCTCTCGCGCAGGAGCGCCTCGGCCGCCCCGGCGAGCGGCGCCGGCCAGCGCGCCGGTTCGCAGCCGAGGGTTTCAAGGCGCCGCGCGAACTCCTCAAGATCCATGACCGTCTCCCTTTTCTCCTCCGCCGAGCATGGCGCACAGGCCGCGCCGCGCCCGGCCGACGGCCGACTCCAGCGCCTTGAGCGACACGCCCATGACGGCGGCCGCCTCCTTGTTGGAGAAGCCGCCGTAATGGCACAGCATCAGCGCCGTGCGCTGGTTTTCCGGCAGCCGCCCGACGGCGGCGCGCAACGCGGCGCTCTCGCGGTCCCCGTCCAGCCGCTCGCCCGGGTCCGGTCCGGCGTCCTCGCCGCCGTCCGCCGCGTCCCCGGCCTCGTCCGGCGACGGGGAGCGGGCGCGCCGGCGCAACCGGTCCACGCACAGGTTGTGGGCGATGCGGTGCAGCCAGGTCGACAGCCGGGCCTTTTCGGGCCGCCAGCGCGAGGCGGCGGTCCACAGCTTCAGGAAGGTCTCCTGCGCGACGTCCTCGGTCTCGTGACGGTCCCCCAGCAGCCGGAAGGCGTAGCGGCTGACCGCCCCGAGGTGCCGCCGGACCAGGGTCCGGTAGGCCGCCTCGTCACCATTGCGCACCGCCTCCATCAGCTCTTCATCGCTCATCGCGCGTCCGGCCGCCCACGCCGCCGCCAGCCCGCCGTCCGGCCTATCGCGGCCGCGCCCGTCCCCGGGGTCCTCCGCCGCGGCGGCCGAAGCGGCCGCGTTCCTGGCGGCGCAGCTCGCTCCCGTCCAGCAGGCCGTCGCTGTTGTCGTCCAGGGCCAGGAAGCGGGCCTCGACCATCTCGGCGGCGGACAGCAGTCCGTCGCCGTCGGTGTCCCGCTCCTGGAAGCGTTCGGCCATCCGGGCGCGCATCGCCTCCCCGCGCGGCGCCGCGGCCGTGAACTCCTCGAGGGACAGCAGGCCGTCGCCGTCGGCGTCCCGCTCCTGGAAGCGCTCATCGGACGCGCCGCCGCCGCCCCGGCGGGAGCCCCGCCGGCCCCGCAACTCCGCGACCGCGAACTCCTCGAGGGACAGGAAGCCGTCGCCGTCGGCATCGAGCCGGTCGATCTCCGCATCGGCGCTCTCCTGGAATTCGGCGAAGCTCACCGTCCCGTCGCCGTCGGCGTCGAGCCGCTCCAGCGTCCGCTGGCCGGCGGGACGCTCCTCGGCGGCCGGGGCCGCGGCGAACAGGCCGGTCAACGCCAGGCCGATGATCGTGTTCGTGATGCGCATGGTGTCCTCCTTGGGAACGAATGGTCGCGTCGTCCCCTTGTACGGAATCCGGGCGGCAAACCTTCGCCGGGCGGGAGCGCCCGAACCGGGGGCGGCGACGCGCCGGGCGCGGATTCGACGGGAACCTGCCCGCGCATCGCGGGACCGCGGGGGGAGAGTACATCATCGAGCGCCGTCGGGCGCGGGCGGACGGCCCGTCCGGTCTGCTAACATGCCGGTTTTCCGGCAGATGCCGCGCCGTTTCCCCGAATGAGCCCGACCCCCCGACCGTCCAGCGAAGACCCGAGCGGGCGCCGCCTCGACGGGGAGGACGCGGCCGCGGCGGTGGTGCGCTTCGCCGGCGACTCCGGCGACGGCATGCAGCTGGCCGGCAACAACTTCACCCAGGCCGCGGCGCTGCACGGCAACGACCTGTCCACCTTCCCCGATTTTCCGGCCGAGATCCGCGCGCCGGCCGGCTCCGCCTTCGGCGTCTCGTCGTTCCAGATCCACTTCGGGAGCGAGGACGTCACCACCGCCGGCGACGCCGTCGACGTGCTGGTGGCCCTGAACCCGGCCGCGCTGGCGACCAACGTCGGCAACCTGGTGGAGGGCGGGCTGATCATCGCCGACAGCGGCGCCTTCACCGCCCGGAACCTCGCCCGGGCCGGTTGCGCGTCCGACCCGCTGGAGGACGGCTCGCTGGACCGGTTCCGGGTGATCGCCGTCGACATCTCCGCCCGGACGCTCGAGGCGGCCGGCGCCGGCGGGCTCGGCCGCAGCGACGCGCTGCGCTGCCGCAACATGTGGGCGCTGGGGCTGGTGATGTGGCTGTTCGACCGGGACCGCGGCCCGACCGTCGAGAGCATCAGGGCCCGTTTCGCCTCCCGCCCGGACGTGGCGGACGCCGGCGTCCGGGCGCTGAACGCCGGCCACGCCTGGGGCGAGACGGCCGAGCTGCCGGCCGGCATCCACGCGCGCCGGGTGCCGCCCGCGAAGATGGCCCCCGGCGTCTACCGGAACGTCACCGGCTCCGCGGCCATGGCCTGGGGGCTGATCGCTGCGTCGGAGCTCGCCGACATCGACCTGCTGTTCGCCTCCTACCCGATCACGCCGGCGTCCGGCCTGCTGCACGAGCTGGCCGGGCGCGGGGCGTTCCGGGTCGCCACCTTCCAGGCCGAGGACGAGATCGCGGCGGTGTGCGCCGCCCTCGGCGCCTCCTTCGCCGGCTCGCTCGGCGTCACGTCCAGCGCCGGGCCGGGCGTCGCCCTGAAGTCCGAGGGCGTGAGCCTCGCCGCCGCCGTCGAGCTGCCGCTGGTGGTCATCGACACGCAGCGCGGCGGCCCCTCCACCGGGCTGCCGACCAAGACCGAGCAGTCGGATCTGAACATGGCCCTGTTCGGCCGCCACGGCGACGCGCCGGCGCCGGTGCTCGCCGCCGCCACCCCCGCCGACTGCTTCGACGCGGCCATCGAGGCGGCGCGGCTGGCGGTGCGGTACATGACCCCGGTGCTGCTGCTGTCGGACGGCTACCTGGCCAACGCGTCCGAGCCGTGGCGGATCCCGGACCCGGAGGCGCTGACGCCCTTTCCGGTGCGGCACCGCCGGGATCCGGAGGGCTTCTCGCCGGCCCTGCGCGACGGGCGGACCCTGGCCCGGGTCTGGGCGAGGCCGGGCGCCCCCGGCCTCGAGCACCGCCTCGGCGGGCTGGAGCGCGACTTCGACTCCGGCGACATCTCCTACGACCCCGCCAACCACCAGAAGATGACCGAGCTGCGCAAGGCCAAGATCGACGGCATCGCGGCGGACCTCCCGCCGCAGCGGGTCAGCCTGGGCGAGGACGCCGGCCGGCTCGCGGTGGTCGGCTGGGGCTCCACCTTCGGCGCCATCCACCAGGCCGTCCGGCGGGCCCGGGCCGAGGGGCTCGCGGTCTCGCACATCCACGTGCGGCACCTCGCGCCCCTGCCGGCGAACCTCGGGGAGCTGCTGCGCCGCTTCGATGCGGTGCTGGTTCCGGAGATGAACACCGGGCAATTCGTCCGCCTGCTGCGCGCCGAGTACCTGATCGACGCGGCCGGGCTGAACAAGGCGACCGGCCATCCGTTCCGGATCGGCGAGATCCTGGCGGAGATCCGCCGCCGGTGCGCCGAGGCGGCGGGGCCGTCATGAACTCCCCGCCGCCCCGGCCCGCCGACAGGGACTACGCGTCCGGCCAGGAGGTGCGGTGGTGTCCGGGATGCGGCGACTACGCCATCCTGAAGACCCTGCAGAAGCTGATGCCGGAGCTGGGCCGCCCGCGGGAGCGGCAGGTGTTCGTCTCCGGCATCGGTTGCTCGTCGCGCTTTCCCTATTACATGAACACCTACGGCTTCCACACCATCCACGGCCGGGCGCCGGCGATCGCCACCGGGGTGAAGCTGGCCAATCCGGAGCTGGACGTGTGGGTGATCACCGGCGACGGCGACGGGCTCTCCATCGGCGGCAACCACATGCTGCACGCGCTGCGCCGCAACGTGGACCTCAACATCCTGCTGTTCAACAACGAGATCTACGGCCTGACCAAGGGGCAGTACTCCCCCACCTCGCGGCGCGGCACGCGCTCGCCCTCGTCCCCGGAAGGCTCCGTCGACGCGCCGCTGTCCCCGTGCCAGTTCGCGCTGGGGGCGGGCGGCTCCTTCGTCGCGCGCGCCGTCGACACCGATGCGGCCGGACTCGCCGAAACGGTCCGGCGCGGGCACGGCCACCGCGGCGCGGCGTTCATCGAGATCCTGCAGAACTGCCCGATCTACAACGACGGCTTCTTCGAGCGGGTCCGGGACCGGAAGCGGGCGCCGGACTTCAGGGTGGAGCTGGAGCACGGCCGGCCCGCGGCGTTCGGCCGGGACCGGGAGAAGGCGGTCGCGCTGGACCGGGAGACGCTCGAGCCGCGCGTGGCGGACGCAGCCGACGGGAGCGTCCTGGTGCACGACGAGGGCAACATCGCCCAGGCCCGGCTGCTGGCGGCGATGGCGGGCCCGGAGCTGCCCGTGGCGACCGGCGTCATCTACCGGCGGGAGCGGCCGGCGCTGGACGCCGAGCACCGGGCGGCGCGGGCCGCCGCGCGCCGCGCGCCCGGCTCGCTCGGGGAGCTGCTGCGCGGCGGGCGCACCTGGCGGGTGGAGTGACATCCGGAGGCGGGGCGGTCCCGCGACCGGCGGCCAGCCCGCGAAGCCAGCCCGCGAAGCTGCACCCGCGAACCCGCGAAGCCAGCCAGTCTTGACACTCCCTTCCGGGGGTGCTTACATCGCCGACGTTCCAGGGATTCCGGGCCGCGGGCCCGGCGGCGGAGAGAGAAGATGAAGAGACCATGGCCGGCGGCCGCCGCGTTGCTCGCGGGCGTTTTTCTGTCCCAGGCCGCCGCGGGCGGCATCCCCCGGACGCCGGGGGGCAAGCCCGACCTGAACGGCATCTGGCAGGTGATGATGAACGCCAACGACAATCTGGAGGCGGCGCCGCCGAAGGCCGCCTACCAGCTGGTTCCCGGCGACTTCGTGCCGGTGCCCGCGCCGGCGGTGGTGGCGCTGGGCGCCGCGGGCGCCGTGCCGGCCAGCTTCGGCGTGGTGGAGGGCGGCGCCATCCCCTACCGGCCCGAGGCGCTGGCCCGCCGCGAGGCGAACCGCGCCGACTGGCTGAACCTGGACCCGGAGATCAAGTGCTACATGCCCGGCGTGCCGCGCGCCACCTACATGCCGCACCCGTTCCAGATCTTCCAGAGCGAGAGCGCGTTCTTCATCGCCTACTCCTTCGCCGGCGCGGTGCGCAACGTCTTCCTCGAGGATCCCGGACCGCCGCCGCTCGACTCGTGGATGGGCCAGTCCTGGGGCTACTGGGACGGCGACGTCTGGGTGGTGGAGGTCACCGGACTGAACGACCAGACCTGGTTCGACCGGGCCGGCAACCACCACTCCAACCAGTTGAAGGTCACCGAGCGCTACGAGATGGTCGACGAGAACGTCGTCATGTACTCGGCCGTCATGGAGGATCCCGAGGTGTTCGAGCGTCCCTGGACCATCCGCATGCCGCTGTACCGCCGACTGGAGGAGGGCTTCGAGTTGCCGCAGTTCAAGTGCGTCGAGTTCGTCGAGGAGCTGATGTACGGCCAGTACCGCAAGGGCGGCAGCTTCGAGCGGAGCCTGCGCGAGGAGATGCGCCGGCGGCAGGACGGCGACCCCTGAGCCGGCGGCGGCGGCGGCGCGTGTTGCATTCCGCCGGCCGGCCGCTACAATCCGGCGGGTCGGAACGGCCGCGAGCGGCGGCCAGTCGAATGAGGAGAGAGCCATGACGAAAAGACTTCTGATGCTGGCGGCGGTCGCCGCGGCGGGCGCGGCGGTGGTCAGGCCGCCCGCGACGGCGCACCACGCGTTCTCCGCCGAGTTCGACGCCAACCTGCCGGTGCGGCTGGGCGGCCCGATCACCCGCGTCGAGTGGATCAACCCCCACACCTGGATCCATCTGGAGAACACCGACCCTGAATCGACCCGCACGGACGACTCGGAGCGGTTTTGGATGGTCGAGGGCGGCACGCCCAACACCCTGCTGCGGCGCGGCATCAACCGCGACTCGCTGCAGCTCGGCACCGAGATCGTCGTGACCGGCTACCAGAGCAAGGACCGGCTGTGCATGCCGGCGCGCTCGGGCGGCGAGATGCGGGAGACCTGCCGCGCCAACGGCCGCGACATCACCTTCCCGGACGGCCGCAAGCTGTTCATGGGATCGTCCGGCACCGGCGCGCCGCGCGACGGCTCGGATCCGACCGAAAGAAGGTAGGCCGCGGCGCCCCGCGGGGCGCTCACCGCGTCACGGGCTCGATGACCCGGCGGTAGTCGCCGCCGTCGCGGAAGACGGTGGAGTCCGTGTAGAAACCCGCGCTGTGAAGCCGCAGCAGCACGGCGCGGTCGCCGCGGTTCTCCCAGAACCAGCCGTGGATGCCGGCGAACGGCGCGATGAAGGAGCCCGAACGCGCCGCCGCCGTTCCCCGCTCGAAACTCTCGGCGTACTCCCCGCCCAGTCCGGCCGGCTCGGCGTGGAGGTCGTAGCGCACCTCCCCGCCGTCGGCGGTCCAGCTGAACACCATGGGGGCGCCGGCGTCCAAGGCGTACTTGTACTCGACGGACTGGAAGGGCCCCAGCTCGAACTCGACGCGGTCGACGCGGTGCGCCTGCGGCCGCGCCGCGACGGGGCCGGGCTCCGCCGACAGGGCGGTCAGCCCGAGCAGCCGCCCGGTTCCCAGCGGGTCCACGCCGTGCTCCGCCGGCAGCACCGCGGCCAGCAGCAGCAGCGCGGCGGCGCCGAAGGCGGCGGCGGCGGCGGTCAGGATCCGGCGGGCGGAAGGCGGCGGAAGGTCGGGCTGGTTCATGGTTGCGCTCCGGGGGAATGGGTCAGTACGGGGGCGCGAGCGCCCAGGCGCCCAGCTGGCGGCCGGCCAGCAGGAAGCCGCCGGCCATCAGGACGCCGTTGGCGAGGAAGGCCTGGCGCGGAAACCCCGGGCGGGCGCGCCAGAGGGCCAGCGCCGCCAGCACCGCCGACAGCGCCAGCAGCTGGCCGATCTCCACGCCGAGGTTGAAGCCCAGGAGGTTGACGGCCAGGCCGCGGCCGGACAGCTCGAAGGCCTGCAGCCGGGCGGCGAGCCCCAGCCCGTGGAACAGGCCGAACACGAACACGGCGGACCGGGGGTCGGGCGCGAAGCCGAGCATGCGCCGGAACCCGCCCATGTTCTCGAAGGCCTTGTAGACGATGGACAGGCCGATGACGGCGTCGATCAGGCGGGGGTCGACCCTGAGGTCCGCCAGCACCCCCAGCAGCAGGGTGACGCTGTGGCCGACGGCGAACAGGGTGACGTACTCGACCACGTGCCGCGGCCGGCGGAGGAAGAACACCACCCCCGCCAGGAACAGCAGGTGGTCGTAGCCGGTCGCCATGTGCTTGGCGCCCAGGTACATGAACGCGAAGACGGCCGGGCCGTCGACCGTCCGGACGAAGCGGGCGTCGTCGCCCTCGATGGTGTGGGCCGCCGCCGCCGCGCACAGCAGGGCGGCCGCGCACAGCGCCGCCGTGCGAAGGGCCGCCGGCCGCGGGCGCCGCATCAGGGCCGGGCGGCCTCCGCCTCGCGGAAGCGGTCGTTGATCTCCGGGCTGTAGGCCTGGTGGCAGGCGGAGCAGACGCTGTAGATGTCCGCGCCCGCCTGGAAGAAGGCTTCCTTGTCCCGCGCCGCCGCCGCCTCCATGGCGCGCAGCCCGGCCGCGCTCAGGCCCTGCGCGTAGACGATCCAGGCGTCGCCGTCCGGCGCCCGCCCGGGCATGGCCAGCAGGTTGCCCGACTCCGCCACCACGGCCGCGCGCGCCCGGACCGACTCCCAGCCCTCGTCGGTGACGGGGTAGAGCTCCTGGTAGCCCTCCGCCGCGTCCAGCACCCAGCCGCCCGAATCCCACAGGAATTCGGCGGCCGGCTCCAGCACCAGCAACATCAGCTGCCGCATGTCCAGCGCCATGGTGTAGGCCTCCGCGGCGTCCCCGTCCGCGGCGGGCGGCGCGCAGCCGCCGGCCAAGGCCAGCGCCAGTATCGCCGGGAGGCGTCCCGCGGGTATCATGGATCTCATGGCGGCGAAGTTTGCTACAACCGGCCCGGATTATCCACGGCGGCGGGCGGCCTTTCCCGCCGTCCGGCGGTTGCTCGCGCTCCTCGCCCTGTGCGCGCTGGCGGCCGCCGCGCGCGGCGAGGTGCGCGTCCGGCCCACGCCCGACGACGGCCTGCAGCCGCGGCTGGCGCGCGACGGCGAGGGCGGCGTGCATCTGCTGTACTTCAAACGGCGCCCCGGCCGTCCCGACGCCCGCGAGGGGAACCTGTACTACCGCCGCTACTTTCCGGACCGGGACGCCTTCGGCGAGCCGGTGCGGGTCTCCAGCGAGGCCTTCGCCGCCTCGTCGCACCCGATCGACCGGGCGGCCATGGCGGCGGGCGGCGACGGGCGCATGCATGTCGTCTGGTACCGGCCCCGCCGCGGCGAGTACCTCTACAGCCGGTCCGACCCGGACCGCGCCCGCTTCGAGCCGCAGCGCTCGATGGCGCTGCGCCCCGGCGGGCGCTTCGATGCCGGGGCGGACGTGGCGGCGCGGGGCGGCGAGGTGGCGCTGGTGTGGACGGCGGGCGATCCGGCCCGCGAGAGCGAGCGCTCCGTCCACGCCCGCTTTTCCCGGGACGGCGGCGCCGTCTTCGGCGCGGAGCGCATGATCGGCGATCCGGCGCTGGGCGCCTGCGCCTGCTGCTCGCCGGCGGCGGAGCACCTCGACGGCGCAGGGCTGGCGGTGGCCTACCGCTCGGCCATCGACGGCCTCGGGCGGCACATGCAGTTGCTGGACGCGGCGGAAACCGGCGCCCCCGCCGGCGCGTACCGGCCGGTCGGCCCCCTGCAGCGCTGGGAGGCCTCGTCCTGTCCGCTCAGCACCGGCGACTTCGGCGCGGGCCCGGACGGCGCGCGCTGGCTGGCGTTCGAGACGCGGCACCGGGTCGTGCTGATGAGCCTCGACGACATGGACGGGGCGAGCGCGGTGGCGCCGGCGGGGCGGAGCCGCCAGAAGCACCCCGCCGTCGCGCTCAACCACCGGGGCGAGCGGCTCGTCGCGTGGGCCGAGGGGGGCGGATTCGTCGGCGGCGGCGACCTGAGGCTGCGCCTTTTCGATGCGGCGGGCGGCGAGCTGGACTTCGCGGCGCCGCCGGTCCGGATCGGGGACTTCAGCTTCCCGGCCGTCGCGGCCCTGCCCGACGGCGGCTTCCTGGCGCTTTACTGAGGACGGTCCGGCGGCGCTTCGGCGCCCCGGCGAAGCAGCTCGCGCTCCACCCGGTCCCACCGCCGCCGCTCCTCCGCCCGCCGGGCGGCGCGCTGGCCGGCGACGGCGTCCAGCAGCCGGCGGCGCTCCCGCTCCATCAGCATCTCCTGCCGCAGCGCGTCCAGCCGCCGCGACAGGGCGGCGGCGTCCGCCGCGGCGCCGGTCCCGGCCAGCGCGGCGAAAGCGGCGGCCGCGCGGGGGGCGCGGCCGGACACCGCATCCTCGCCGCAGGCGCGCTCCACCTCCGCCGTCAGTTCGGGGAGGCCGCCGTCGGCCCCGTCCGGCCGCCGGTCCGCGAGCCCGTCGCGCCAGGCCCGCAGCGCCGCGCAGTGCTCCAGGTAGCCGCCCACCAGGGCGCCGTCGAGGGCGGCCAGAAAACCGGCGCAGGCCGCTCCGCCCGCATCGTCCAGGCAGGCCCCGGCCATGCCGTCGAGCTCCTCGAGCAGGCCGAGGGCGGCGTCGACGCGCGCCGCGACGGCCGCCGGATCCCGCTGGGCCGCCGGCAGGGCGCCGGCCGCCAGGGCGAGGGCGAGCAGCGCCGGCGGCAGGCTACTCGTAGACCTCAAAGCGGCGGCTCCAGTGCTTGAAGCGCTTGCGGCAGTATTTCTCCAGCTGCTCCGGCGTCGAGAAGAACAGCTCGCTGCCCTGCTCGATGCTCTCGTCGAACTCGCAGAAGTCGTTTTTGTACTCCCGGCACACCCAGGGGCGGGTCTCGTAGATGCCGCACGCGCCGTTCGGCAGCAGATGGACGCACCGCGTGTTGACGTGCAGGAACCAGCCGTCCGAGTCCTTGAAGACGTTGATGTTCTCGTGGGAGATCTGCCACATCAGGAAATCGAAATCCTCCTTGCTCCTCGGCGCGGGGATCTTCTGGTTGATGGAGTTGCAGCAGATGGACTGCGTGCACCGGCTGCACTTCCCGTCCATGCCGGTCTTCTGGAGTTCGGTCATGTCGACCACGTTGATGGAATCCATGGTGTAGCAATCTCCCGCGCCGCGTCCCGATCCGGACGCGCCCATTCTACCACCGCCGCGCGGTCGATGACCGCCGGGCGGCGCCCAACACGGGCGGCGCCCAGTCTTGACGGAAAGGCCGCCAACGGGGACCATCGCCCCGCGGCCGTCCGATGCCGGGCCGCGGGGAGGGCATCATGGGCAAGACGCTGGGACTCGCGCTGTTGCTGGCGTTCGCGCCGGCGGCCTGGGCGCGGGACTACGAGCCGCCGCGCACGGCCTCGGGCCGGCCCGACCTGCAGGGCTACTGGACCAACGCCGCGCTGACCACGCTGCAGCGCGCCCCCGGCTACGCCGACATCGGCCTCGTCATCCCCGAGGACCGGCTGGAGGCGCTGACCGCCGGGCACCATCAGAACGTGCGGCAGGCGACGGACGACAACCAGGTGCAGGGACGGCTGCCGGACGGCACGGACCTGGCCCGGGGGCGCGGCTACAACGCGTTCTGGGTGGATCCGGGCTCCCGCTTCGGGCGGGTCCGCGGCGAGGCGCGCACCTCCTGGATCGTCCACCCGGAGGACGGGCGCATCCCCTTCTCCGAGCGGGGCGAGGCGTTGCGCCGCGGGCTGCGCGCCCGCCTCGCCGCCAGCGACGGGCCGGAGGGGCGCTCCCTGGGCGAGCGCTGCATCATCGGCTTCGGCGGCACCGGCGGACCGCCGATGAACAACGTCCTGTACAACAACCTGTACCAGATCGTGCAGACCGACGACCACCTGGTGATCCTGGTGGAGATGGTGCACGACGCGCGCATCATCCCGATCGGCGGCGGGCATCGCCCGGCGGCGCTCGCGCCCTGGCTGGGGGACTCGGCGGCGCGCTGGGATGGCGACACGCTGGTGGTCGAGACCGTCAACCTGCACCCGCGGCAGGCGCCCCGCAACGTCGCGCCGCTGTCGGCGCGGGGCCGGGTGACGGAGCGCTTCACCCGCGTCGCGGACCGGCGGATCCTGTACGAGTTCGAGGTCGACGACCCGGTCTACTACACCGAAACCTGGCGCGGCGAGATGAGCTTCAACGCGACCGACGCCATGCCGTACGAGTACGCCTGCCACGAGGGCAACTACGGCCTGCAGGGGATCCTGGCCGGCGCGCGGCGGCGGGAGCTGGAGCGGCCCGGCGACTGAGCGGCGCGCGCGCTCAGGGCCGCTCCCGGCCGTCCTCCCAAAAGCGCGTCATCTCCATGAACAGGAAGGAGGCGGACCAGGTGATCAGCGACAGGCCGGCGATCGCCTCCAGCCCCGACAGGAAGCGGAGGCCGCCGAAGGGCTCGATGTCGCCGTAGCCCACCGTGGTGTAGTTGGTGAAGGAGAAGTAGACGCTGTCGCTCAGGCTGCCGTCGAAATTGCCGCCCAAGGATCCGAAGCCGCCGTGGCGGACCATCAGGTGGATGGCGACGCCGAAGATCCACACCTCCCCGATGTGGGCGCAGAGGGTTCCGAACACGCCGACGAGGACGCGCAGCCGGCGCCGCGCCCCGAGTTTCGGGATCAGCACGGACAGCAGGCGCAGCATCTCGTAGTGCGCCACCACCACGACGCCCGTCAGCAGGACGTAGATGGCGGCCGCCCCGGCCGCGGGCATCAGATCGGGGCCCCGGGCGGCATCGGCAGCGGCGCGCTGAGCAGGCTGTCGGCGGCGCCGTCGTCGAGCCAGCGGGCGATCTCGTCCCGCGCCAGCCGGTAGTTCGCCCGCCACGGCGCGTCGAGCTCCCCCGCGAGCCGCCGCTCCAGCTCCCCGCGCAGGCCCAGCAACGCCAGCCGGACCTGGGCCCTGACCTGGTTGTCCACGTCCCCGCCGCGCGCCAGCTCCATCAGCCGGAACAGCAACGCGTGGTTCACCGCGCGCTGGATGGCGGCCAGCGCGGGATCGGCGGGCATCCGGTAAAAGACCCGCTCCAGCAGCCGGTCCAGGATCTCGTGGACCGTCGGCAGTCCGGGATGCGCGGCGCTCAGGCCGCTGATCCGCGCCAGCCGCTCGCGTTGCAGGATGCCGCGCAGGGTGTGGTCGGCGGCGGTCTCCGCGATGGCCACCGGGTCGACGCCCAGGGCGGTGCGCAAGGGGAGGCTCTCCCGGCCGCGGGCGTAGCCGATGGGCTTCGGCGGGATCAGGGCCAGCACCCGGGCGGGGATCCGCAGGGTCTCGGGCGAGACGGTCTCCAGCAGCGCGTCGAAGGCCCGCCACTGCCGCTCGGCCGACACCGGCCGCACGACCGGCCCGTCCGGCGGCGCATCGCCGCGCACCGCGTAGTCGTACCAGGTTCCGCCCAGGGTCTTCTGCGCCGCCTCGACCTGGTAGCGGTGCAGCAGGTACAGCGGCGCCAGCAGCTCCTCCAGCTCGGCGTAGGGCCGGCCGGGCCGCAGGTTGTCCGCGCCGAAGCGGGCCATGGCGGCGGCGCGCACGGACAGCAGGCGCCGCAGCTCCTCGGCGGGGTCGGCCCCGTTGTCCCACATGTTGCCCAGCGGGTGGGCCGCGCCCGGCGGCCGGCCGTCCTGGTCCGAGACGAAGCGCAGCCCCGCCTCCCGGCCGGCGCGCAGGACGGCGGCCAGGCCGGCGCGCTCCTCCTCCCCGCTTCCGTATTCGCCGTAGCCGTAGCGGATCGCGTGAAGGTCCCACCGCCCCAGCCCCTCGCCGTAGGCTTCGGGCGCGGCCGGCGCGCCATCCTCGTCGAGGACGAGCAGCGGATGGGGGTAGTCCATCACCGAGGCCCGGCCGTCGACGCTGGCGGCGAAGTTGTGGGCGAGGCCCAGGGTGTGGCCCACCTCGTGGGCGGACAGCTGCCGGATGCGGGCCAGGGCCAGCCGCTCGAGCGCCTCGTCCGCGCCCTCGCCGGCGAGGCCCAGCAGGGCCTGGGCGATGCGGTGGTCCTGGCGGACCCGCAGCGAGCCCAGCGTGACCTTGCCCTTGATGATCTCCCCGGTGCGCGGGTCGACGACGCTGGAGCCGTAGGACCAGCCCCGGGTCGAGCGGTGCACCCACTGGATCACGTTGTAGCGGATGTCCATCGGGTCCGCTCCCTCCGGCAGCATCTCCACCCGGAACGCGTCGACGAAGCCGATCGTCTCGAAGGCCTCCGCCCACCAGCGGGCCCCGTCCAGCAGCGCCGAGCGCACCGGCTCCGGCGCGCCGGGGTCGAGGTGGTAGACGATCGGCTCGACCGCCTCGCTGCGGGCCGCGTCCGGATCGCGCTTGTGGAGGCGGTGGCGGGCGATGAAGCGCCGCGTGAGGTCCTGGTCGATGGGGGAGGCGTAGTCCGCGTGGCTGCGCGCCCAGAATCCGGAGCGCGGATGGAACCGCCGCGGGGCGTAGCCGGGGCCCGGCAGCCGCACGAAGGAGTGGTGCAGGCGCAGGGTGACGCTCCGGGCGTCGGGGCTGACGGAGCGCACCAGCTCGCCGCCCGGGCCGTCGGCGGCGAAGGTCAGCTGCGCCTCGAACTCCGAGTTGTCCGGGAAATTCCGGGTGCGCGGCGCGTACACCGCGGAGCGGGCCGGGTCCACCGCGTAGCCGCCCTGGCCGGCGGCGCGCAGGGTCTCGGCGACGCCGTGCGCGTCGCGCAACAGGAACTCCGTCAGGTCGACCAGCACCCGCCCGCCGCTTTCCGCTGCCACCGGGAAGCCCCACAGCGCCGATTCGGCGAAGGCCTCCTCGACCGCCAGCCGCTCCGGCGCGCTGTCCGACAGGGCCCGGTAGCGCAGGTTGCGCTGCTTGAGGAGCACCTTGCCGCCGTGGCGCTCGAAGCGGACCACCCGGCCGCCGTCGGGCTGCCCGCGGTCCAGGCCAATGTCGTTGGAGCCCAGCCCGGTGGCCAGGGAGCCGGCGTACAGGAACTCCTCGTCGAAGCGGTCGATGGCCAGCAGCACCCGGCCGGACGAGGGATGGAGCCAGAAGTCGAAGAACCCCCCGCGATGCTCGGCGCCGGCCGTCGCCTCCGCCACGGAGGGCGGCGCCTCGGCGGCGCGGCCGGGCGGGGCGGCGGGCAGGCAGGCGGCGAAGAGCAGGGCGGCGGTCCGCAGATTCTTCATGGCGGTTTCCTGAAAGGCTGAGGGCGGATGGGGCGGCGGGTCCGAAACGGCGGATTCAAGGGTAGAATGCCCCCCTCTCGATAGCAACCCGGAGCCCGCCCGGAGCCCGCCATGATGCCTCTTGGATCCCCGCTTCGCTCCCTCGTCCTGTCGTTGCTGCTGGCCGCCGCGCCGGCCGCCATGGCCCAGCGCGAGATCCCCGACGACGACCGCGAGCTGCTGCGCCGCATCTACAAGGAGCTGGTGGAGTACAAGACCACCGGCTCGGAGCGCAACAACACCCTGGCCGCGGAGGGCATGGCGGCCTGGCTGGCGGCGGCGGGGTTCGCGCCGGAGGACGTCTTCGTCGGCGGCCCGCTGCCCCACAAGGGGAACCTGGTGGCCCGCTACCGCGGCGCGGGCCGGAAGGAGCCGCTGGTGCTGATGGCCCACCTCGACGTGGTGGAGGCGGAGCGGGACGACTGGAGCATGGACCCTTTCACGCTGAACGAGGACGAGCACTACTACTACGGGCGGGGCGTCATCGACGACAAGGCCATGGCGGCCATATTCGTCGCCAACCTGATCCGCTACCGGCGCGACGGCTTCGCGCCGAACCGGGACCTGATCGTCGCCCTGACCTCCGACGAGGAGGGCGGCGGCAGCAACGGCATCGGCTGGCTGCTGGAGCATCGGCCGGGGCTGATCCGCGGGGCGCTGGCCATCAACGAGGGCGGCTACGGCGTCCTGCGCGGAGGCCGCCGTCTGGCCAACAGCATCCAGGTGGCCGAGAAGATCTACGCCACCTACACCGTCACGGCGCGCAATCCGGGCGGCCACTCGTCCCTGCCGCGCGAGGACAACGCCATCTACGACCTGGCCGAGGCGCTGTTGCGCATCCGCGACCACCGCTTCCCGGTCGAGATCAGCGACGTGATGCGGGTCAGTTTCGAGCGGCTGGCCGAGATCAGCGAGGGCCGGCGCGCCGCCGACTTCAGGGCGTTGCTGTCCGAGCCCATCCCGCCCGGCGCGCTGGAGCGCCTGAGCCGCGAGGCGGACATCAACGCGCAGCTGCGCACCACCGCGGTGGCGACCCTGCTGGAAGGCGGCCACGCGCCCAACGCCCTGCCGCAGACCGCCGCGGCCAACATCAACGTGCGCATGATGCCGGGCTCGGACCCGCGGCGGGTGCTCCGGACCCTGATCGAGGTGGTCGACAACCCGGCGCTGGAGGTGGTCTACCGGGGCGGCGGCTCGGTCACCGAGCCGTCCCCCCTGACCGAGGAGATCATGGGCGCGGTGGAGTCGGTCACCGAGCGGATGTGGCCCGGGGTCGCGGTGATCCCGACCATGGCCACCGGCGCCACCGACGGCGCCCGGATGCGCCGCGCCGGCATCCCCACCTACGGGGTGTCGGGGCTGTTCGTCGACCGCGGCGACATGCGCATCCACGGCCGGGACGAGCGCCTGCTGAAGACCTCCCTCTACGAGGGCTACGAGTTCCTGTACCGGCTGGCCGAGGCTTTGAGCCGGTAGGCGGGAGCGGCGGCGGAACGCGCCGGGCCGCGGGCCCGCGTTCTGGCTCGTCGTCGACCGGCCGGGACACTCCGGAACCGGTGAGTCGACAGGCCCCGCGGGTCGGGTTATGTTGGGGGCGCCGTTTCCGCCCCGCCCGCGTCCCGGCCCCCTATGAAGACCCGGTCCCTTCCCGTGACGGCCCTCCTCCTGTCGGCCCTGTTGCGTCCGTCCGAGGCCGCCGAAGCCGACGGGGCCGCCGAGCTCCGCCGCCACGAGGACGGGCTGGCGGAGCTGGAGTCCCGCTTCGGCCCTTACGACGCCAGCCTGCTGGAGCCGCTGGAGGGGCTGGAGGCGTTCTGGCGGGCGCGGGGGGACGACGAGCGGGTGCGGGCGCTGCAGACCCGCCGCCTGCAGGTCACCCGCGCCGCCCTGGGCTTCGAGCATCCGGATGTCGCGCCGGTGCTGGAGGCGCTGGCGGCCACCGCCATCCGGCTGGGCGAGTGGGACGAGGTGACCGATCGTCTGGAGCACCTGCGGTCCTTGGCCGCGTCCGCGCCGGGCGACGACGCCGGGGCGCTGCTCGAGGCGATGGACCGGCTGGCCGTCTGGCATCTGCAGCTGGTCCATCTGGGCCCCGACCGGGACCGGGCCGACAACTTCATGGAGGCCCGCGACCTGCACAAGGAGATGCTGGAGGTCGCCGAGGCGCGTTACGGCGAGGGCGATCCGGCGCTGATGCCGTGGCTGTACCGGCGCGCCCGCAGCCTGGTCCGGCTGGTGGAGTTGCTGAACGTCGACGGCGGGATGGCATCCGACGCCATCGAGGAGGCGTATCTCCGCGACGGGCCGGGGCGGCTGGAGTCGCCCGGCCGGGGCGTGCTGGTCTCCACCGCGTCGAGGGGGCGGGGGAATTTCGTGCCCGTCGTGGTCGACGGCGAGCCGGTCGGCGCCGGCTACCTGCGCCAGGCCCGGGGGCTGATCGACGACATCCGGGACATCGCCGAGGCCGAAGGCGACGGGGAGGCCTGGGCCATGGCCACCCTGCACCGCGGCGACCTGCGGACCCTGGGGGACATCGGCACCGGGCGCCGGGACTACCGCCGGGCCCGGGCCCGCCTGATCGAACTGGGCTTCGACGCCGCGCGGGTCGACCGGGCGCTGGGCCGTCCCGCGGCGATTCCAATGGAGACGCTCTTCACCCGCTTCGCGGACTACGAGGCCCACCAGCTGGCCGCGGCGGCGGCGGGACCGGACGCGGACGGGATGTTCCTGGGGAATTTCACCGCCTGGGAGGACGGTCTGGCGTCGATCCCGCGTCCGGCCAATCCCCATCCGCTTCTGGCGGTGGAGCAGCCCTATCACCAGGTCGAGCTGTCATTCAGGGTGAGCGCCCGCGGGCGGGTCTCCTCGGTCGAGGCGCTCTCCGCCGCGCCCCCCGAGGAGCGGGTGGAGCGGGAGGGGCGCCGGGCGGCGCGCGGGATCCGCTTCAGGCCGGCCATCCGCGACGGACGCCCCCGCCCGGTCGACGACGCGCGGATGCGCTATCTGTACGTGCCCGAGCCGGATTGAGGCCCGCGGCGGGCCGCTCTCCGGCGCCTCGCGCCGGGCGCGGCGGCGTCCATGACCGGGGGTTCGCGATCGGAGGCGAAAGGCCTGTCGGGGAGCCGCACCGGGCGGCGCGGCCATGGGGGCCGAGACGGTCCAAGACAGATCCAAGGCAGGGGGAGAGAGAGCGTTTCAGAGCTATGCGCGTGGTTGGCGGAAGAATGAACCAGAGCCGCTGGAAACCAAAGGAGAGGGGGGAATACAAGAGGCGCCGCAGCGCTTTGAGCGACTCTGCAAACGAGCGCTTAGAGAAAGAATCATAGGGCTGAGGAGGGCTGGTGGGTTGTTGCAGAAATCTTTGGCGGAAGTCGAACGAATTCTGAACGGACCTGCTGAAGGCAATGCTGAGGGCGGTTAGCGACACAAGTTGCATGACTGACCTGAGAAAAGCCGGCATTTTGGATGCGTCGCTACGGCTCCCGTACGTTTTTGTCATGCCGGAAACCATGTTTGATGATGAATGGCTGTGCCCGAACAAAGATGAGAGAGATGCATTGCGTGAAATGGGCCTTGATGCACAGGAATCGCCGATTGAATTTGTGCGACGCGCGACGAAGTGTTTTGAGGAATACGGAGGACTCGACTTCAATGATTGCCTTGCTCTTGTGTTTGCTGAAGCGATTGGCGGAAGCATCCTATCAACAGGCGATGCGTCGCTTCGGAAAGTGGCGGAGGGCAAGGGGATAGAAGTCCACGGGGTGCTTTGGGCGATAGATGAAATGAACGCGCGCAAGACAGCGTCGCCACAGGTTCTGCATGATGCACTGAGCCTGTTCCGTGAAGACAGGTCGGTATTCCTGCCTGCCGATGAGATTCGGCGCCGCATGAACCGGTTGGCCCGGATGCTGTAGAACGCGGGGGCCGCCCGTCGCGTCACTGCATGTCGGGCTGTCGCTGGACCAGCTCCAGCCTGGCCCCGCGGGGGCCGGCGATGTAGAAGAACTCGATCATGCCGCTGGGCAGCTCCATCCGCCGCGGCAACGTCGTGACGTAGGCGCCGCGGCTTTTCAACTGCGCCATGGTCTCCGGCGCCGAGGCGGCGCGCCAGCCGAAATGGTCGATGACGCCCTCGACGGTGGGGAAGGTGTCGCCCTCGGCCGCCAGAAGCCAGACGTTGCCGGGGTACAGCAGCCCCTCGATCAGGCCCTTCAGGTTCAGGCGCACGCCGCCGAACATGTTCTCGTACCAGTCCAGCGCCTCGCCCGGATTCGGATCCCGCAGATGGATGTGGTGCAGTCCCAAGTGCTGGAAGTCCTCGACCAGTTCCAGCCGGACGCCCCACGGGTCGACCACGAAAGCGAGCCTGAACAGCCCCGGCGGATCGAGAATGTCGCCCTCCAGCGTCGCGCCGGCCCGCACCAGTTGCGCCACCTTGGCGTCGAGGTCCGTGAAGGAAAATCCCAGATGGTCCACCACGCCGCCCCGGCTGGGCCGGCGGGCGCGTCCGCGGTCGGACAGCCACATCACCCGGGTGCGGCCGAACAATAGGCGGTCGTCCCGCCCGTCGACCCGTTCGCCGCCGATGTTCTCAAGGTACCAAGAGGCGGCGGCCTGGGGATCCGGCACCGCCATGTGGATGTGGTCGAAAAGATGGCTGGGGGTCTGGGCCAAGCCAGCGGCCGGCGCCGCCGCCAGAAGCGCCAGACCGAAGAGGGCGTTCCGCATGTGCATGGCGATTCCTTGTCGAACGGTCGGGAGGCGCCATCATACGCCGCCCGCCCGCGCCTGTCATTGCGGCGCGGCCGCGGCTATCATGTCCAGTCATGAACCCCCCGGGCCCCGCCGTGCGACGCTCCTTCCCCGTCATCCTGCTGACGGCCTGCGCCGGCGTCGGCGCGCAACCCAACCGCATCGACCGGGTGCACGCCGACGCGCCGGAGCTGGCGGCCTTCGGTCCGCACGACATCGGGGTGCGGACCATCGAGCTGGTGGACGCGGACCGGGTCGATGTGCTCGGTACGCCCCGGGACGGCCCGACCGCCCGCTACGACCGCGCCCTGACCGTGGAGGTGTGGTACCCGGCGGCGTTGCCGCCCGGGCAGGCGCCTGGCGGGCGCTACCGGGCCGTCACCCGCAATCCGGACGTCGTCGCCGAGCTGCGCGGCCGGGCGGTGCGCGACGCCGCCCCCGCCGAAGACGGGCCCTGGCCCCTGGTGATCCTGTCCCACGGCTATCCCGGCAACCGCTACCTGATGAGCCATATGGGGGAGAACCTCGCCAGCAAGGGGTACGTGGTGGCGTCCATCGATCACGCGGACAGCACCTACGACGACCAGCAGGCGTTCGCCAGCACCCTGTACAACCGGCCGCTGGACCAGCGCTTCGTGCTGGACCGGATCGCGGCGCTGTCCGCGTTGCCCGACGGCTTCCTGAGCGGCTTGGCGGACGCGGACAGCGCGGGCGTCGTGGGCTACTCCATGGGCGGCTACGGACTGGTCAACAACGCCGGCGGCGGCTACAGCGACGAGGCGGTGAACTCCCCTCTGTCGCCCCCCAACGGCCTGCTGGGCGAGCATGCGGCCTCCAGCCCGCGTTACCGGGACGGCCTGGACCCCCGTCTGAAGGCCGGGGTCGCGGTCGCCCCCTGGGGCATGAACTTCGGTTTCTGGCGGGCGGAGGATCTGGCCGGCGTCTCCGTGCCGTTGCTGTTCGTCGCCGGCAGCGCGGACGCCGTCGCCGGCTACGCCGACGGCGCCCGCGCCATCTTCGAGCGGGCGACGGGCGGCGAGCGCTACCTGCTGACCTTCAAGAACGCCGGGCACAACGCCGGCGCGCCGATCCCGCTGCCGGCGGAGATCGCGGACGGAGCCGACCGGACCGGAGCCGGGCACTACACGGATCCGGTGTGGGACACGGTGCGGATGAACAATATCCTGAATCATTTCGTCACCGCTTGGTTCGACTGGCGGCTGAAGGGCGATGACGCCGCCCGCGCTTGGCTGGACGTGGTCCCCGACGGCGCCGACGCCGTGCACGCCATGCGGGGCGGCCGCCCGACCGCGGAGCACGACTACTGGAAGGGCTTCGCGCCCGGCACGGCGGTGGGGCTCGTGCTGGAGCGCCGGCGGCCGGGCGAGTAGTCCTCCCCATGCCCGCCGCGCCCGTACTCGTCGTCAGCCACGACGCCCAAGACTACTTGCCGTTGCTGCGCCGGGCGCTGGGCGGGGAGGCGCCGATTGCCGCCGCGTCATCGGCGGCGGAGGCGGCGTCCCGCTACGAAGGCCAGCCTGTCCTGCTGGGCCGGCCCGACATGCTGGCGCCCCTGCTCGCAACCCGCCCGCCGGTGGCCTGGGTCCAGTCCACCTGGGCCGGCGTGCGGCCGCTGGCCGAGCTGGACTTCCGCGGCTACAGACTGACCGGCGTGAAGGACGTGTTCGGCCCGCAGATGGCCGCCTACGTGTTCGCGCACGTGCTGGCCCGCGAGATCCGGCTGGACGACGAGCGCTGGGAGAGCGAGCGCACGGGGTACTGGGACGACGCGCCGTCCGGCGCCTTGGACGGGAAGGTCATGGGCATCATGGGCACCGGCTCGATCGGCCGCCATGTGGCCCGCGTCGCCGCCGGCTTCGGCCTGCGGGTCATCGGCTTCAACACCCGGGGCGAAGACCTGTCCGGTTTCGAGCGCGTCCACACCCGGGCCGCGCTGGACGGGTTTCTGGCGGGCAGCGACTACGTGGTCGGCATCCTGCCGGACGTGCTCGGCACCACGGACCTGCTGGATGCGGCGGCCTTCGCCCGCATGAAGTCCGCGGCGCTGCTGATCAACGTCGGCCGCGGCAACCTGATCGACGAGTCCGCGCTGGCGGACGCGCTGGCGGCCGGCGCGATCGCCGGGGCGGTGCTGGACGTGTTGCGCGTCGAACCCCTGCCGTCGGACAGCCCCCTGTGGACGGCGCCGAACCTGACGATCACCGGACACGTCGCCGCCGTCAGCCGCCCGGCGGACATCGTGCGGGTGTTCGCCGCGAACTACCGGCGCTTCGTCGAGGGGGGCGAGCTCGAATACGTCATCGATCCGGGCCGGGGGTACTGAACCGGGGCGGACCGCCCCCGCGGGGCTTTGGCGGGCCGCCGCCCTCAGGCGCTCAGGTGTCGCCGGCGGCCCGCGGCCCGATCGCGATCCGGAACGGCTTCACTGAAATGTCCCGCCAGACATCCCCGGTCACGTAGGGGTCGCCGCGCAGCCACTCGTCCAGCGCCGCCCGGTCGTCGAAGTCGACGATCGCCGTCGAGCCGATCATCTCGCCGCCGTCGTTCAGGATCGCGCCGCCGACGATGAGATTGCCCGCGCGCCGCAGCCGGTCGGCCGCCTCGATATGGGCGGGACGGGCCTTCCGGCGGCGCTCCGGCGCGTCGGGGTCCGTGCCGTCGTGGGCGATGATCAGAAATTCCATTGCGTCGCTCCTTGCCGCGTGCGCGGCTTCATGGCTTCAGCGGCTTCGTCGTTCGCGAAGCAAGGATGCGGGATGAAGGGGGTTATTTGGTCCATCGGTACTTCATTCGGTGGGTCTGGCGGCTACGGGGAACCAGCCCGTCGTGCCGTAGCCGGCCGACGACGATTCCCGGGGCGATCCCGACCTCGTCGGAGAACGACAAAATTCGCGCGTCGCTGAAATCACCCGCCGCCGAGAATTCGCGCCAGTGTGCTGGCGGAATAAGGGCGTCCCGGGCGAATTCGTCGGCCTCCTTCTCCTTGTCCTCCCATACCGGATCGGCGGCATCGTCTTCAAGGAAGGTGCGACGCTTGTCGTGCAACAGAATGTGCCCCAACTCGTGAAACAGGCTGAACCAGAAGATGTCCGCCCAACCTCCCCGGATGGTCGCCATCAAAACGGCCTTGTCCGGCCTGACCCAGAAGGTCGCGCCATTGACATGAGTTTTGGGGAAATGCGGAATCAGTACAAACGCGATGCCGGCTTCCGCCAAGCGCTTTTTGAGCGTCGGCTGGAAGGCCGTGGGCTTCTCTTTGGTCAAAAGGCGAAGAATTTGCATCGCCGCAAGCGCACTGACGGGGTCGAATGGGTTGGTGGCGACCTTTTCAGCTTCCAGAACGCCTACTCGCAACCAAGCGACCAGCGACTCCTGCGAGACGCTGGCGTTGCCCCTGACGGACTGCCGAAAGGCAGGCTCATAGGCGTGCACACTCGATAAATTATGCAGAGATGCGATACCAAAAAAGCGGCGCAGTTCGACCACTTTTTCCGTCCGCTTTCTGGTAGGTTCCACCCAGCCGCAATTTGCGATCGCCGAGTAGGGAAAGCGGGCGACCAGATTGGACTCCTCCTTGATCTGCTCGGCCGCCTTGTTTCGCGCTTTGGTCAGTTGATACTCCGTCTCCATCCCGGTCCAGATGTGGGCGGGTACGCCAAGCACCCGTTCCAGCCGCAGTGCGATGTCTGCCGTGACGGCCTTGGTGCCGCGGGCGATGCCGCGTATCGTCTGGATAGGTTGGTTCATGCGCCGCGCTAGTTCGGCCTGGCTCATGTGCCTGTCTTTGATAACATCGGTCATGTGCCAGCCGGGCGGCACCGGAAGATCGGAGTGGATTTCTTGCTCAATCGCCATAATGTTTGCTTACCTCCTCAATGCGGATGATCTTCAGCAACGCATCTTGCAAAGAGAATATCAATCGATAGCGGACGGTGATATTAATAGCGTACTGTCCTTCTCGATCCCCTTTCAAGATATGGCATCGCAACCCGGCTCTCTCCGTAAGTTCTCGAATGTCCTTGACCCTCTGAATCGTAGTGACGCACTGGATGTATTTTTTTCCGACAACCGGGCCATACCTTCGGACGGCTTTTTGATGGCTTTTGTAACAGTATTCCAACTGTTTTGTTCTGAAAACAACGTTCAAGACGGAATCCTGCCAGAGTTATGCTTGTCACGTCTAAGTCTCCGGGGCAGGGTATGCCCTCAGGATGAACGTAAGCCGGATGGAATCGGATGAAGTATAACAAAAGGGACCAGTCGATAGTACCATGTTGCGAACCCTGATATTGCACACGGATGCCGAGGAATAAAAAGCAGTAAATACAATGGATTGAACAAGCTAGGAATCGTTTGGTGAGTTGACGGAGATTTCGGCGCACTCCGTCGCATGGCTTGGACAAGCGAAGACTGACACTGACGCGCCCGGACGTCCGGGAAGAGGTGCTAAAATGCCGTCATGATCTTCGGCGCGCTTTTTCCCATACTCGCCGTCGTCGCGCTGGGATTCGCGCTGAGCCGCACCCTGTTGCCGCGCGCCGACGCGTGGGAGCAGATGGAGCGGCTGGTCTACTACCTGTTCTTCCCCGCGCTGCTGGTGACGCGCCTGGCCGCGTCCGATCCGCGGCCCGGGGAGCTGGCGTCCATCGCTCTGGTCATCGCCCCGGCGCTGGCGGCGATGAGCGCGCTGGTCGTCCTCCTGCGGCGCTTCGTCGGCGCCGGTGCGCTGACTTCCGTCTACCAGGGCAGCATCCGCTTCAACACCTACATCGCGCTGGCCGTGGCGGACGCGCTGCCCGGCGGGCGCGCCGCGGAGCTGGCGGTCCTGTGCTTGGCGGTCTACGTCCCGCTGGTCAACGCGCTCAGCGTGACCGCCCTGAGCCTCGACGACGGGGGCCGGGGGTGGCGCGCGGTCGCCGGCGCGGTCTTGGGCAACCCGCTGGTGCTGGCCTGCCTGGCCGGCATCGGCCTCGCCGCGACCGGCTTGGCGTTGCCCGGTCCGGCGGCGGACATCCTCGGCCTCCTCGCCCTGCCGGCCCTGCCGCTCGGCCTGTTGGCGGTGGGCGCGGGCATCCGGACGGCGGGGCTGGGCGGGCAACGCCGGCCCCTGCTGACGGCGCTGTTCAACAAGCTGGCGCTGTTTCCGGCGCTGGCCGCCGGCGCCTGCCTGCTGTTCCGGGTGGACGCCGGACTGGCCGCGGTGCTGCTGTTGCTGACCTGCCTGCCCGCGCCGCCCTCGGCCTATATCCTGGCGCGGCAGTTGGGCGGGGACGCGGGGCTGATGGCCAACATCGTCACCGCGCAGACGCTGGCGGCCTTCGTCACGGTCCCGCTGTGGACCGCCCTCGGCGGACGCTGGCCGTAGCGCGCCGGAGCATCGTCGTGACGCCCTCCCACAAGGATCTGTGGTTCGTGCCGCTCGGCGGCTGCGGCGAGATCGGCATGAACCTCAACCTGTACGGCCACGCCGGCCGGTGGCTGATGGTGGATTGCGGCGTCACCTTCTCGAGCGAGCGTCTGATGCCGGACGGGCGCCACCGGGTGGAAATGCCGGATCCGGTGTTCATCGAAAACCGCAGCGGCGCGCTGGACGGCATCGTCGCCACCCACGCCCACGAGGACCACATCGGGGCCATCGCCCACCTGTGGGAGCGCTTCGGCTGTCCGGTGTACACCACGCCGTTCACCCGCAACGTGCTGCGGGGCAAGCTGCGCCGGCAGGACGCGCCCGCGCCGGTCGTCACGGTGAAGTCCGGCGAGACCCAGGTCATCGGGCCGTTCCGGGTGACCTGGGTGCCGATCACCCACAGCACGCCGGAGACCCACGCGTTGCTGATCGAGACCCCGGCCGGGCGCGTGCTGCACACCGCCGACTGGAAGCTGGACTCGGGGCCCGTCGTCGGCGACGCCATCGATGGCGGGCGCTACCGCGAGCTGGGGCGAACGGGGATCGACGCGGTGGTCTGCGACTCCACCAACGCCACCGTGGAGGGCCATTCGGCGTCCGAATCGGAGCTGTTCGCCGGGCTGCTGGAAGCGGTCTCCTCTTCGCAGGGCAGGGCGGTGGTCGGCTGCTTCGCCAGCAACATCGCCCGCCTGCAGACCCTGGGCAACGTGGCCCGCGTGGCCGGCCGGCACATCGGCCTGCTGGGCCGCTCGCTGACGCGCATGGTGTCCTGCGCCCGCGCGGCCGGCTATCTTGCGGAGAACTTCAACACGGCGCGTCCGGCCGACATCGGCTACCTGCCGCCCGGCGAGACGCTGCTGATCGCCACCGGCAGCCAGGGCGAGCCCCGGGCGGCGCTGCACCGGCTGGCCATGGACACCCATCCCGACGTCAACCTCGCCGCCGGCGACCATGTGGTGTTCAGCGCCAAGACCATTCCGGGCAACGAGCGGGAGGTGGAGCGGCTGACGGCCCGGTTCAGGGAGCGGGGCGTCAGGGTCACCCACGCCGACGAGGCGGACCGCCCCCTGCACGCCTCGGGTCATCCCTGCGCCGGGGAGCTGGACCGGATGTACCGCTGGCTCAGGCCCCGGCTGGCGGTGCCGGTGCACGGCGAGCCCCGGCACATGCGGGCCAACGCCGAGCTGGCCCGGGCCGCCGGGGTGCCGCGGCGGCTGGTGGGCGCCAACGGCGACCTGTGGGACCTGCGCGCGGGAACCCTGCGGCGCGCGGCCGCGCCGGTCGGCAGGCTGTGGTTCGACGAGGACGACCGTTGCCTTCGGCCGGTCGTCGAGGCGCCCGCCGGGGCGGGCTGAAGACGGCGCTCAGGCGCCGTGCATGGCGACGCCGCCCACCACGGTGCGCACCACCTCGATGTGCTTGATCCGGTCCGGGTCCGTCTCGCGGGGGTCGTCGGCCAGGATGACGAAGTCCGCCAGCTTGCCGGCGGCGATGCTGCCCTTGATGTCCTCCTCGAACGAGGCCCGGGCGCCGTTGATGGTGCAGACGAGGAGCGCCTCGTCCACGCTGATGCGCTGGTTCGGCCCCCACACCCGGCCCTCGAAGTCCTTGCGGGTGACCATGCTCTGCAACGCCATCAGGGGCTCGTAGGGGCCGGGGGTGTAGTCCGACGCCGGCGCCGCCGGAATGCCGTGGTCCAGGAAGGAGCGGTGGGCGAACATCCAGCGCATCTTCTCCTCGCCGTACTCCACCCACTTGTTGCCGTGGTAGTGGACGTAGCTGTAGAAGGGAGTGGGGATCGCGCCGACGGCCTTGATGCGGCGCAGCAGTTCCGGGTTGACCAGCGAGCAGTGCTCGATGCGGTGGCGCGGGTCGGACCGCGGCCACAGCCGCTGGACCCGCTCGTAGGCGTTGAGCACCATGTCGATGGCGACGTCGCCGTTGGCGTGGATGCCGACCTGGAAGCCCCTGCGGTGGGCGTTCTCCGCCGCCTCGTGGATCTCCTCCTGGCTCATGGTGAGGATGCCGTGGTCGTCCGGGCGGCCCTCGAAGGGGGTGCTCATGCGCATGGTGCGCTCCGAGGCGGAGCCGTCGGCGCTGTACTTGACGGCGCCGATGCGCAGCACCTCGTCCCCGAACCCGGTGCGGATCCCGGCGTTCGCCAGGTCGTCGAACAGCCGGCCCCGGGGGAACAGGTACATGCGGAAGCGCATGCCGCCGTCCGCCCGCGCGTCCTGGTAGGCGATCAGGTCGTCGCGTCCGGCGCTGGCCTGATGCACCGAGGTCAGACCGGCCCGGGTCATCAGCTCGGTGATCAGCTTGACGCCGTCGCGGCGCTGCTCGCGGGTGGAGCCCGAGGGGATCAGCCCGTCGAACGCCCGCCGCGCCTTCTCGGCCGCCAGCCCGGTCAGGACGCCGTCGGCGTCCCGGTAGAACCTGCCGCCGTCCGGGTCCGGCGTCTCCGCCGTGACGCCCGCCAGCGCCAGCGCCATGCTGTTGTACACCGCGGTGTGGCCGCCGCGGTGGCCCACCACCACCGGGTGGTCGGGGACGGCGTCGTCGATGTCGAAGCGGTTGAGGGGCCGGCCCTCGGCCAGCTTGGTGTCGTCGTACTTGAAGGCGCGCACCCACCGTCCGCGGGGCGTGGCGCCGGCCCGCCGCGTCAGCGCCGCCTTGATCTCGGCGATGGAGCGCAGGTCGGCGTTCACCTGCACCAGCTCGTTGACCCCCGCGCCGGAGGGGTGGGAGTGGGCGTCGATGAAGCCCGGCGCGACGAACATGCCCTGCGCGTCGATGATTTCGGTGCGCGGGCCGGCCAGGTTGCGGATGTCGCCGGAGCCGCCCACCGCCGCGAAGCGGCCGCCCTTGACCGCGAAGGCCCCGGCCCGCGGCATGGCGGCGTCGCTGGTGAACACCCGCGCGTTGACCACCACGTAGTCCGGCGCGGCATCCGCGGGCGGGTCGGCGGCGGCCGTCGCGCCGCGGGCGGGAAGGCCCAGCCCGGCCGCCGCCAGGGCGGCGCTGGAGCCGATGAACTTGCGTCGGGAAAGGCGGGACATGGCGGCCTCCGTCGAGGGCGGGCGCTGTCGCGGCGGGCCGCCGCGCGCGTTCCGCCAATATAGCGGCGCCGCGCCCGCCGCGCAAAGGGAATGGGGGCGGATGTTGGGGGCGGAAATGGAGACGGAGGGGTAGGCGGAGCGGGGGGCTTTCGCCCGCCATCTCGTTCGATTTGGTCGCTTGATTCAATCCCAAGTTCCTTAAGGACGCAAAAGGGACTCCGGAAGGGCTCTCGAGGGAACCGAAGCTGCCGAATTTCGCTGAAAATGTGCCACCCGGTTCACGGCAAACCTTCCACCCTGGGAGATCGGCGGCATCGCAGGGGACGTGTTTCTATCCCGAATCCTCCCGTCTTGTCAGAGGCCGGTTCAGTTTTCGCATTGATGGTCCGCTCGGGTCGATCCTGTGGGCGTTGCGAACCGGCCAGTCCAGGATGGCGTCGGCTAGGGTGGGGCCGTCGACCAGTCTGTGCCATTCCTTGATCGGCTGGCTGGTGATCGCCGTCGAGCGGGCGCCGCGCCGATCATCCTGGACCTCCAGCAGATCGCGGCGGTTCTCCCCGGTCAGGCGCGCCAGGCCCCAGTCGTCGATGACCAGGATCTCGACCTTGGCGAGGGGGCCAGCTGCTTGGGGCACTGGCTCTGGTCCTTGGCCGCCATCAGATTCCGCAACATCCGGGGCAGGCGCAGGTACAGGGCGCTGCGCCCTCCCGGCAACCTTTTCATGCACCTGGGCGCAGGCCAGCCAGTCCTTGCCCGCGCCGGTCGGTCCTTAGGCGGCGGGACCAGGCACCCGGTGGCCGATCAGTGGACGGGCGGCTCCCCATGCCGGCCCCGATTGGACCGACACCGCCGCCATCGTCTAAATTCGTCTCGACCGCCGGACGGACCTGAGCGAGTCATCGCGGCGACGGCATCGGCGAGTGTTCGGGAGTGGCGACAATTGCAGGGGATTGGGCGCTGAGCGCCGCCGCCACGAGTTTTGACCGGCACCAATCCCGATGCTGGTTAGATGGAGGATGATCTGTGAGCGGGAGTGAGAACGGCGGGACCGCCTTGGTTCCGGACTGCATGGGGCCCGGCTGGAAGGTGGAGTTCTGGCCAGTGCCCGCGCCCAAAGACACCAAGGCGAAGGATCTGCCGATCCCGCCGGTGGAGCCGAGCCGCTGGGCCAGCGGACGCGATGTGGTCTGCGTCTGTGCGCCGGAGGATCCGGCGGACGGCAGGCTCGTGGTGGTGGTGCTGGAGGTGGACGTCGACGACAGCGCCCATGCCATCCAGGGCGCGAAAGTAATAGCGCTCGCCGACAACTTCCACGTGCTGATGTTGCGGCGGGATGCCACCCGCGCCGTCGCCACTCTGGACGACAATGGCTGGCTGGCGACGACGCTGGCGGCGGCAGCCGAGTCCATCGGCCGCGGGAACGAGACGGAGTGGGCGCTGACGATCGCGTTCAATCGATTCAGAGCGGCTGGCGCCGAGTATTGTTGCGAGGAGCTGGGCACGGCCGGAGCCTTCCTCCAAGATGTCATGGGCGCCGACCGTTATGTGACGGCAATGCGATCCTATGCCGCGGTTGAGGGCGAAATTTCCCGCAAGCTGTTGGAAGCGATACCGGGCGGGCGGCAGGTTCTTTTGCAGGCCGCTGCCGCGGCCTTGGAACAGCAGACTCCGCGGCGGCGTGGTGCCGAGCGGCGAGCGTAAGCCACGATCCGCCCCTGTTCCCCAGATGCGGCAACCGCCGTCGCCGGCGCCGTTGAAGGTCGAGGAGGTCTTCTGCGTCGATGAGCATATCTGTCCGATGCCGATGAGTATGGAGGATAACCATGATCGGCTGGGTTGTCGGACGCTAGCGGTTCGTCAGGATTCTGCGCTAGAGCCATTGACCACGCGTTGTCCGGGTCGGAACGGCAACCCATCCGGTTGGGGATTATGGTATTATTACTCTGGCGGTTGCCGTCAGGGAGTTGGGTTGGTTGATAATGAGTGGACTGATGGTGAGATGCTTCCTGGCGGGATCAGAGTGCGTACCGTGATGGGGCCAAGACTTTTATCCAAGCAAATCAGCACCGAAGACCAAAAGTATAACCTTCCGAGCAACACGAAGCTGACGAAATATACCGTGCCGTCCCAAGATGGCTATTATGCTGGCTGGGAATGTTTGCCAGACAAGAGGTCCGCCCAAGGGCGATAGCTTATGCGTAAAATCGGCTTGCTGTATCTATCCGTGTTGCTGTTGTTGCCGCATTGCGCCCAGCAACCTGACAATTCCCCGGAGCCGAGATCATGCGGTGTGCTCGGGCCTTGTCGAACCGCGGATGAGGCGCGCGAGTTGTATGCGGAGCACCTTGATTTTTCCCGTCCCAGATGCGGAGTGGCCGAGAACGGAAGACATCTGACAGTAAAAGTGTTGGGTCGCCGTAGCGAAGTTGTGAGCGCTATTTTTGAGGCGATGCGTCTCTACGGCCTTGCGCCGTTACCGGAAAATCCTCGGGTGCCTTCCGAAAACCGTTACATCCACCCCGATGACGTCCACGTCTGCTACTTCATGTGGTACGGCCTTGGTACCGACGACATGATGTTTGTGGAACACTACAGGTATTTTCCGGAAAGAATCTGGTTCCTTAAGGGGCCGTTCTCAGTATGGGACGCCGACGCATTTCATCAGTTGTTGCTGTCGCGTTTTTCCGCAAACGGCTTGTCTCGCTTTGTGCGGGTCGACAGGACAAGAGTTCTCAGTCGCGAGCATCATTTCTATGAAGAACACAAGGAAAGCACCGGCCCGGAGCACGAGGTGGAATACGATGTGAACGGAAACCTAATCAAACTGATCATAAACTTCCACTGAGAATCCGGTTCTTTTGCTCAGGCTAGGCGAGTCCATATGAAAAAGCGACAACACCCGCTACCAACAACCTTGCTGTATCTGTCTGTGCTGTCGGCGTGCTCGTTGACCGTCCGACAGCCCGAACCGTTCGGCGAGGAATGGCCCAGATATTGGACAGCGGATGATGTGCGCAGGTTGCGTCCCGAGCTGCTTGATTTTTCGCAACCATCTTGTGCAGTCGACTTCAGGTCGGAGAGGAAATTTTTGACGTTGAAGATTCGGAACCGGGAGGACGAGGTCATGAATACCGTCCGCGAGGCGATGGATATTCACGGGTTTGTATTGTCGCCGAAGGGCCTCTTGGCGTCGCCGGAGAACAAATACCTTTTTCCCGATGACATCTACAGTTGTTATTTCATGTGGTATGGCCTCGGCACTGACTATCTGACGCTTGTTCAGCACTACCGGATCCTGCCGACCGACCTGCGGGCATTTGGCCCGCCTCGAGTATGGCATCGCGGCGTCTTTCAACGGCTCCTGTTGTCGAAATTGACCGAGAAGGGTCTGTCGGACTCGGTAGTGATCGGCGAGGCGTCCTTTGCGGACGGGCACGAAAGCGAGGAATATGAGCAAAGCACCGGACCGGAGCATTTTATCGAGTACGGCGAAGACGGAACGGTGGTGAGGCGGACATCACCCAGGCCTTTGCTCGGTTACTGAGCCGGTGGTTTCGCTGGCAACCGTCCATCCGTTCGGGAGCGACGAAGCGCGTTTTCGATGATCGGCCACTCAGTCTCTTCGCATGGTATGGACCCTCAGTGTGCAATCGAATTGGGGTGTGGTGCCGCATGGGCGAGAAGATCTGTATGCGCGGAGCCATCGGGTGCCTGAGCGTCGCGGCTTAGCCGGCCTGTTGACGGAAAACGCCGGACC
>CAYSVD010000005.1:0-5395 GCA_964434395.1 uncultured Pseudohongiella sp. | reverse complement strand
GGCGGAGCTCGACGCGGGCTTCTTCCGGGTTCGGTTCGACCGAGTGCCGCCGTCGGAAAGGCGCTACCTCCGCGCCATGGCCGAACTCGGCAGCGGCCCCCACCGTTCCGGCAACATCGCGAAAGCACTCGGAAAGTCGTCAGCGGCAGTCGGACCGACCCGGACGAAGCTGATCGAAAGAGGGGTCATCTACGGTCCCGAGCACGGCATGACCGCGTTCACCGTCCCCCTGTTCGACGGCTACCTGAAGCGAGTGATGCCGCTTGAGGAACCCGATGCCTCCGATCCAGCTTAGTCAAAGTAGGCCAAACACACTTTGCTCTGGTTTTAATTGGGGATTACAGGCGACTAGACAGAACGACCCGCCCTCCTTGCGGCAATACATGGGGAATTCCACATCTATCTATATTGATAGTTTACTTTTAAAATTTTTTGCAACTTACTGATCGCCATTGGCGGATTATCCCTATGTACCATCTGATGGCAGTTCGCACACAATGGGCAGACATTTTGCAAGGCCCGCGAAATTTCTAACTTCTCGCCTCGTAGATACGACACCGGCCTCAGGTGATGAATTTGGATATAGCCATTGCCCAATTTAGGATATGCAAGTGCAAACTCAAAATCGCAGGCATTACACATAATTCTTCCATCCAAAGAGTAATGCTCAACTGCAGCTTCTCTTAATTCCCTTGATCTAGTGCGATATTCTTGTGTTCTCGTCCGCAACTCACCTTCGGCCACGATTTTTTCGTCTATTACCTCTACAGGTGCACCAACAGCAAGCTGTCTCAGCTCATGAGTAACTTCGTTAATGGAAAACTCAAAAAGAATCGAGAGATGCACCTTATTCTCATCTATCAACTTACGTCCAATATCAGTAAGCTCATATCTCCCATCTACATACTTTGAAAAACCCTTCTTTTCAAGTGTTTCATGCGATTTAAGATTTCTCACTTTCTGTGAGAATTTTGTATCCTTTCTCCCATCCAGGATTTCCATATCCTCACCTGTGGGTTTGAGGATTTCAGTCAACTTTACGATGAGATCACTCGTTTTAATTGCACCTCCAGCAAGAAACATTGCGTACAACGACGGAAGAATCAGCTCCTTTTCACCAATTCTAGCCATAGTTGGTCACCATCAAGTGGCGACTATCGCGTGAGAATCTTCCCTTGATATTGAATCTATATCGCACATCGTATTGTTGCACACGAAGACCTCGAAAAGCTCCACTGCAATACAATCTTTCGGTCAAGGGTGTCAATTTACACACAAGCATAAATTTGCCGGGAAAATTGTATAGCCTCTCTCCTAACCGTTCCTGATCATCTTTATCAAAATTCATTCCCTCCCCATAGGACGAAAATGTGGTGTCATAGGGTGGATCAACAAACATAAAATCACTATATTCAAATTCGAATTGATTCAGAAAATCATCAAAATCAGCAGAATATAACGTCAATTTCTTCAACTTATTTTGAACCGATAAAGATTGTAAATGATCCGTCTTCCGACGCAACAAACCAGGATTACGTCCATACACTCGACCGAACGGAACATTGAAGTCTCCCGATCCGTTCAGCCTAAACATTCCACCATAGGCTAGCTCCCGAAGCAAGAAAAAACAAACAGTTCTTTCAATATCTATTCCTACCCCCCCCCCCTCATTATAGTTGTATCGCCGCCTAGCATCATAGTAAAGAAATTCGCGCTGTGACGACGATGCTTTTTCCCATTCACCAACAAAATCATAAAGCCGTGAGAAGAACCCATCATGCTGACTCTTGACGGCACGATAAAAGTCCATCAGGTCTGAATGCAGATCATTTGCGTAAGCGACGTCAGTATCAATACAATCAAAATAAACACTTCCTCCGCCGAAAAATGGCTCAAAATATCGAGTATGTGTCGGAATACTAGCAGTAATCATTGGCAATTCCAAACTCTTACCTCCAGGCCACTTCAACAACGGCTTTACGGCTTTACATACTACCGAGGAAGAGACTCGGAGCGAAGTATGCATCGGCTTACTGCCCTTGCTTCTCATTAACTGTCCCTCACCAGTAGCGACCGTACCCACCACGACGTCAAGGGTATCACAGTCTCGCAGACTGTGTCGAATCTCGAACTCCGGCACGTAGAGGTTCATTCGTTATCCTCCTACCTCGTAACACATTCGAACAATGCCAAGCATCCTTTATCGAACACACTGAACAGCTCAGCATCTCGGTATCTTCCGTTACTATTCACAAAACAAAGCCTTTTTGCCAAGTCCGACGCTCCCACTCTCCATAAGTATTTGGACTGCCCTTCTCGTGCTTGAATGGTGATCATTTTCTCTCTCTGTTCGACCGCAAGATAGAAGTACTCGTTTTTGATTCCGGACCAAGGGCCATTCCGCAGATCGTCAGGCGTCAGGCACTCGTTCGTGCGTGCGATGTATGTGTCGGAGCACCCGGACAAAGCGAGCATAGCGACCGCTACGAACAGACGCCTCATCGGTCGCCTCCTCCCTTGCTCAATCCGGGGTCTTGGCCAGTTCGGCGTCGAGCTCGGGGAGGGCCTTGAAGAGGTCGGCGACCAGGCCGTAGTCGGCGACCTGGAAGATGGGGGCCTCCTCGTCCTTGTTGATGGCCACGATGACCTTGCTGTCCTTCATGCCCGCGAGGTGCTGGATGGCGCCGGAGATGCCGACCGCGATGTAGAGATCGGGCGCCACCACCTTGCCGGTCTGGCCTACCTGGTAGTCGTTCGGGACGAAGCCCGCGTCCACCGCCGCGCGCGACGCGCCGACGGCGGCGCCGAGCCGGTCGGCCACCGCTTCGAGCAGGTGGAAGTTGTCGCCGCTCTGCATCCCGCGCCCGCCCGAGATGACGATGCCGGCCGAGGTCAGCTCGGGCCGCTCGGAGCGGGTGAGCTCCTGGCCGATGAAGCGCGAGAGGGCGTTGTCCGGGGCGCCGCCGTCCGCCTCCACTTCCTCGATCTCGGCAGCGGCCCCCCCGCCGCCGCCCGCGCCCGCGCCCGCCGCAGCCGCCTCGAACGCGGTGACGCGCACGGTGATCGCCTTCTTCGCGTCCGACGTGCGCACGGTGGCGATGGCGTTGCCGGCGTAGATCGGGCGTACGAAGGTGTCGGCCGACTCCACCCCGATGATGTCGGAGATGGGGGCGATGTCGAGCAGGGCGGCGGCGCGCGGCAGCACGTTCTTCCCGCTCGTGGTGTGGGCGGCGAGGATCGCGTCGTAGCGGCCGGCGAGCCGCACCAGCAGGTCGGCGACCGGCTCGGCGAGCCCGTGGGCGTAGGCCGGCGCGTCCGCGAGCAGCACCCGGCTCACCCCTTCGACCGCAGCCGCCGCCTCGGCCGCCGCGTGGCACCCCTCGCCGCAGATGAGCAGGTGGACGCCGTCGCCCCCACCGCCGCCGTCGCCGCCGCCGGCGGCGGCAGCCAGCTCGCGCGCCGCCGCGACCGCGCACAGCGAACCGTTGAGGACGGCCGCGCCGTCGTGTTCGGCATAGACGAGAACGCTCATCGGATCACCTTTGCTTCGTTCCGGAGCTTGTCCACCAGGGCCCCCACGTCCTCCACCAGCACCCCCGCCTCGCGCGTGGGCGGCTCCGTCACCTTGAGCACGGCGAGGCGCGGGTCCACCGCCACCCCGAGGTCCGCCGGGGCGAGCGTGTCGATGGTCTTCTTCTTCGCCTTCATGATGTTGGGCAGCGAAGCGTAGCGGGGCTCGTTCAGGCGGAGGTCGGTGGTGACCACCATGGGCAGGGCGAGGGCCACCGTCTCGAGGCCGCCGTCCACCTCCCGCGTCACGTGGGCCGAATCGCCGTCTCCCCCGCCGCCGCCGTCCAGGTCGATCTTCGACGCGAACGTGCCCTGCGCCCATCCGAGCAGGCCCGCCAGCATCTGCCCGGTCTGGCTGTTGTCGCCGTCGATCGCCTGCTTGCCGAGGATGACCAGCCCCGGCCCCTCGCGCTCGACCAACACCTTCAGCATCTTGGCGATGGCGAGGGGCTGCAGCTCCTCGTCCGTCTCCACGTGGATGCCCCGGTCCGCCCCCATCGCGAGCGCGGTGCGGATCGTCTCCTGGCACTTCTGCGGCCCGAGGGACACGACGACGACCTCCTCCGCCCTACCCGCCTCCTTGAGCCGGAGCGCCTCCTCCACCGCGATCTCGTCGAACGGGTTCATCGACATCTTGACGTTGGCCGTCTCGACTCCCGTCTCGTCGGACTTGACCCGTATCTTGACGTTGTAGTCGACGACCCGCTTGACCGCCACCAGTATCTTCATCGCTTCAATCGCCTCATCGCCGCCTCAGGTTGATGTTGCAGTTGCAGTTGAAGTCCCAGCCGTGAACCGCACGCCGCACGCCGCACCCGCTCCCGGCCCGCCGGCGCCGTCGCGCCGGCCGGCAGCCGGGAGCGGCCGCGAGCCTGCTCCCGGAACCCTCGCCCGGGCCTCGACTCAACCCTTGCCCAGGTTCCAGAAGAACGGCACCGGCGCCGGGATGAACCCCGACACGTCGTCCCGCATGGCGCGGTACGTGAGGTACTGGCCGATGGGGACGTAGGTCACCACGTCCATCGCCCGCTCCTGCACCTGCGAGGCCAGCCGCTTTTGCTTCGCGGGGTTCGTCTCGCGCGCGAACTGCTGGCGCAACTCCTCGATCCCCGCATCCTCCGGCCAGCCGAACCACGCCTTGTCGGGGCCGCCCCCGGACACGCCGATGTTGGCGACCGGGTTGATGAGGTCGGGCGCGATCCACGACGTGTGGAAGATGTGCCAGCCGCCGTCCTCGGGCTTCTTCTTCTCCGCGCGCCGCGAGGTGAGGGTGGACCAGTCCATCGCCTGCACCTCGACGTCGATGCCCGCCTGCCGCAGCAGCTGCGCGGTCACCTGCGTCGCCGCGTTCAAGGTGGCGATGTCGGTGGGGTGCATGAGCACGATCTTCTCCCCGCCGTACCCCGCCTCCGCCAGCATGGCCTTCGCCCTCTCGAAGTCCTGCGCCATCACCCGGTCGGAGCCGACGTCGGTCGCGAACGGGGTGTCGCACATGAACAGGGCGGGACACACCTTGTAGAGGTCCGGCTCGCCGACGATCGCCTGCAGATAGGTCTCCTGGTCCACCACGTACTGGATGGCCTGGCGCGCGACCTTGTTGTCGAACGGCGGGTGCAGGTGGTTGATGCGCAGCCAGCCCTGGGTGCCGAAGGGGTCGGCCTGCACCACCTTCACCCCGGGGTCGGCCTGCATCACCGGCACCAGGTCGGCGGGCGGCTGCTCCCAGTAGTCCACCTCGCCGTTGATGAGCGCGTTCATCGCGCTCTGGTGGTCCGGGATGTAGTGCCACTCGAAGCGGTCGACGTTCACGATCTTGCCGCCCGCC
>CAYSVD010000004.1:0-5559 GCA_964434395.1 uncultured Pseudohongiella sp. | reverse complement strand
CACGATCAGGTCGGCGGTGCCGGACACCACCGCGCCCCGCCCGTCCAGCATCAGCACCGGCCATTCCCGCAACGTCTCCGCCCCCGCGAAGCGCCTGTCGAGCCAGGCCTGGAACCGGCTCGCCGCCGCCGCGACGCGCTCCAGCATGTCCGGCTCGATCTCCACGCCGGTGATCGAGGGGATCTCGTCCTTGAGCCGCGGCTTCGGCCCCAGGATCTCGAAGCAACGGTGGATGAATGTTCCCAGCTCCATGGCGGGCATGTCGATGTCGAGATCCAGCCCGTCGCCGTAGCGTTCGGTTTCGAGACCCTTCCTCTCCCCGCCGTGTCCGCCCGCCTCGTGCTCCGACGGCGCGCGGCTGTCCGGCGTCAGGGCCTCGGGGACCGCGCCGGGCCGGATGGCCCGCCGTCCCACCCGGGACGGCCTGCCGCCCTCCGTCCGTCCGGTCGCGCCGGAGGGGTCGTAGCCGGGCGGGGGCTCCGGCTCGACGCAGGTCTCGACATGGCAGGGGAAGGTCTTGCCGCCCGCCAGCGCGCAGTCCCCGGACAGTTCGCAGGCGTCCTTCAGCAGGGACCAGTAGGAAACGGCCGTCCAGCTCTTCGTGTATTCGGGCCATTCCATGACGAGCTTGTCCCGGGCGCGGGTCATCGCGACGTACAGAAGCCGCTTCGCCTCGACCCGCGCCGTCTCGTCGAGCGCCTCGAGGAACCGCTCCTGCGTCTCCGGCGCGGCGAAATCCGGAGCGAACTCGATGCGGGCCCGCTCGGCCAGGCGGGAGAGGTCATCGAAGGAGCTGTAGCCCAGCTCCATGCTGGGCAGCCGCCCCTTGACCCCGCGGGACGGCCCGCACACGGCCACCACCGGCCACTCGCGCCCCTTGGCGCTGTGCCAGGTGGTGAGGGTGACGCCGTCCTCGTCCAGCACGCCGGGGTCCGGCTGCCGGTCGTTGTCCCGGTCGCGCTCCACCTTGGCCCGGACCCAGGCCAGGAAGGTGTGGATGCCCGAGCCGTAGTAGCCGCCGCTGGCCAGCGCCTCCTTTTTGGCGTCCATGAACTCGCCCGCCTCCGCCAGCAGCAACAGCAGGTTGGCCCGGGCCTGCTCGCCGTCGGGCCATTCGGCCGCCGCGTCCAGCAGCCCCAGCGCGTCGATGACGTCCGCCACCAGCGCGTAGATGGTCCGCTCGGCGGCGTCCTCGGCCAGCGCGTCCAGCCGCGCCAGCACCGGCTCGTCGATCCGGCCGTCCGCGATCAGCGCCTTCAGCGCGTCCTCGAGGCGGAACGAGCCCAGCTCGGTGACGGCGAGGTACAGGGCCGCGTGCCGGTCCGCCGGGTTGGCCAGGTAGGCCAGCGCGTGCCAGGCCAGCTGCACCGCCCGCGACCCGAGCCAGCCCTCCGCCTCGAGGCGCACCTTGAGGCCCAGGCAACGGAAGACCTCGGCGTAGACGGCCAGCATGTCGTTGGTGGGGCAGAGCACCGCCACGTCCCGGCCGCGCAGCCGGCGCTCCGCGCCGCTCCGGCGGTCGACGACCAGCTGCCGCTCGTCCGACAGCAGCGCCGCGAGCCGCCCGCCGACGCATCCCGCCCTCGACGCGTCCTGTTGTCCCCGGCGCATCTTCGGGAAGGCGACGAACTCGAGCGGGGCGAGCGGGCTTTCCCCGCGTTGCGGCGCGAGCGGGGTGTAGTCTTGGAACAGGCCGGGGCCGACCGCGTTGACGAACTCCATCAGCGGCGGCTGGGAGCGCCAGTTCCGCTCCAGCGGCCTCAGCTCCTCCGCCGGGGTCCGCCGGATCAGCGCGTCGAACAGCCGCGGGTCCGCCCCCTGGAAGCCCATGATGGCCTGCTTCAGGTCCCCCACCACCACGGTCGGGATGCCGGCGGCGGCCAGTTCCCACAGCAGGGCGAACTGCAGCGGGTTGGTGTCCTGGAACTCGTCGACCACCAGGCAGTCCACCCGCCGCTTCAGGGTCTCCAGCACCTCGGGCCGTGCGCGTAGTAGCCGGCCTGCGTCCGCGATCATGTCGGTGTAGTCGACGAGCCCCATCTCCCGCTTGTTCGCGGCGTAGGCCGCCAGCACGTCCTGGCCGGCGTCCACCAGCGCGGCCGCGTGGCGGACCGCCTGCTCCAGCGGGCCGGGGTGGCCGGGCAGCGCGTCGGCCGCCTTGATGACCGCCTCGGCCAGCCTCTCGTACCGCTCCGGCAGCGGCGAGCCGCGCTTCGACAGGCGCAGCTTGCGCAACCGCTGCCACAGCCGCCAGTCCCAGCTCAGGGACCGGTTCCGGGTGGCCCGCCCCAGGTTCTGGTAGTCCCGGGTCAGTTGCGTCCGCGCGGCGTCCTTGAGATCCCCCAGTTCGGCGGCGACGCCGTCGGGATAGGCGGCGAGCAGGGCCCCGACCGCCTCGTCGAGCGCGGCCGTCATGCGCTCGCCGTTCCCGGCCGGCCCGTAGCGCTCCTCGATCCACCGCGCGGCCTGGCCGGCGTGGGCGTCCGACCGGCCCCGCCAGTCCAGGGAGCGGAGCAACTCGGACATGCGCAGGATGTGGCCGCGGAAGGCGTCCTCCGCGCTTCTTTCCCGGCCCGGGGTCGGGTCGTAGCGGTAGCCGAAGGCGTGGAGGTCGGACATGAGCTCGGCCGCCTTGCCCGTGCCCGCCAGCGACTGGCGGACCAGCGCGCCCTGCTCGTCCTCGTTGAGCAGGCGGGGGCGGGGGGACGAGCCGGCCTCGAAGGCGAACTCGGTCAGGATCCGCAGGCCGAAGCCGTGGATGGTGGAGATGTAGGCCTGGTCGAGGCGCAGGGCGTCCTCCGCGCGCCCGTCCGCCAGCAGCCGGGCGCTGATGCGCTCGCGCAGCTCGCCGGCCGCCGCGACGGTGAAGGTCACCGCGACGATCTTCTCCGGGGCCGCCTTCCGGTCGCGGACCCAGTCGCCCAGCATCTCCGTGACCGTGTAGGTCTTGCCGGAGCCGGCGCCGGCCGGGATCACGGTCAGCCTCGGCAGCGTCACGCCGCGCGCTCCGGGTCCGTCCCGCCGGAGTCCGGCGCTTCATCCTCGTCCGGCGGCTCGCGGCGGGTGAACAGCCCGATCAGCGGGCTGATCTCCAGCGCGTAGGGCGCGAGCCCGGCCTTCTTCTCGAACATCTCGCGGTCGCCCGTCCGGTTCATGCGCACCCGCCCGGCCCGGATCCCCTCCAGCCGCCGCCGGATCAGCGCCATGGCCTCGCCCGCCACGTCGTTCTCCAGCGTCTGCCAGGCGGGGCCCGCCGGCAGGGGCATGTCCGACAGGACGATCTGGTCGTTGAGCATGAAGTAGGCGATGCCCGGGGCGTCGCCGCCCGGCTCCGCCAGAACGGCGTCCTCCCGGTTCTTCAGCCCGCCGCTCCGCAGCATGGCCCGGTACAGGCTCACCTGGCTTTCGTAGCCCTTCTCCATCCGCTCGCGCCGCCTGCCCGAGCCGGAGCGCTTGTGGTCCACCAGCACCAGCCGGCCGTTCGGCAGCCGCATGATCAGGTCGCACTGGCCGGCCACCGCGATGCCCTCCCACTCCCCGCGCAGCCAGACCTCGCAGGCCACCACCTCGGCCCGCAGCCGCGCCAGCACCTCGCGCCATTCCCGGGCGGCGCGGGCGGTCTCCGCCACGAAGTGCCGGCGCTCCACCTGCCATCCGGCGCCCCGCAGGAACGGCGCGCGGCGGCGCGCCGCCTCGTCCGTCAGCGCCTCCACCCGGGCGCGGATCCCCTTCGGGTCGGGCAACGCCGCGCCCGGGGCGAACAGCCCCTCGAACACCTGGTGGGCGAGGCTGCCCAGCAGCGCCGCATCGGCCGACTCCGGCGCCCAGCCCAGGGGCTCCGCGCCCATGCGCCGCAGCAGCCAGCCCAGTCCGGAGACCATCAGCGTCTCCAGACCGGACGGAGACTCCGGCTTGGGCTCGCCGTCGTCGCCGACGCGCAGGGTCAGCAGATCCCGGCCCAGCGCCAGATCCTCCGACGCCGGCGCGCGCGGGGGCTTGGCGGCGCCGTCCGGCGCCGACGCCAGGTGGCGGACCGCCTCGCGGCTTTCGGGCGCGTCCAGCTCGAGGATGCGGTCCTCGGCCGTCTCGGGCCCGTCCAGCAACGGGTGCATGAACACCAGGCTCTCGGACGGGCGCTGCGGACCGCCCTTCGGGTCGCGGCGCGGCACGAGGAAGGTCGCCGACTCGGAGGCCGCGCCCAGCTGCCGCCGGAACCGGTCGCGCCGTTGCGCGAGCCGTTGCGCGGGCGTGACGGGCCGCAGGTCCGTGCGCTCGAGGATGGCCTGGAAATCGGCCGCCGGGAACACCGGATCGCCGCCCAGGACCCCCGGATAGCGGCCCTGCGCGAAGCCCAGCACGATCAGGCGCCGGACCGGCCGCCAGGGCTCCTGGCCCTCCCGCCAGACGGTCACGCCCTCGAGGTTGAAATCCGGCGCCTCGCCCGAGTCCATGAAGCGCGGGCTCGCGGCGGCGCGCAGCTCCCGCCACGGGATCTCCGCCGCGCCGTCCAGCAGGGCGGCCGCCTCCCCGGCGGCCTGCCTGCCCCGCAGGGCGTGCCGGGCGAGCGCCTCGCCGCCGTCCAGCAGGGAGCCGAACCGGCGCAGCGAGCGCGCCAGCGCGGCGGGCTCCCGGTCGCCCTCGCGCAGCAGCCCCAGCATGGCCTTCGCCTCGCGCCCGAAGCGTTCGGGCGTCCTCAGGCCGTAGTCGCCCCGCATGATCCGCTGCGCCAGCTCCGCGCCGTCCCCGCGGGCCCAGGGCATCAGCGGCGAGGTCAGGCAGGCGGCCAGCGCCATGGCGGGGGCGGGGCGGTTGCGGCAGTACAGGAAGTGGAACACCGCCTCGCGGCCGAGGTCGCGGCGCCAGCGCTCCGCCGGCAGGCCGGACAGGGCGAGGCCGCCCAGCCGGAAGGCGCCCTCCAGCGCGGCGGCGTACTCGAAACCGTCCGGGACCAGCAGCCCGATGTCCGCCGGCTCGAGCGACGGGTCGCCGGTCAGCATGGACTGCGCCATGCCGGCCGCCGTCTCCGCCTCCTGCATGAAGTCCCGGACGCCGACCCACTGCGCCGAGCCGTCCATCCCGGCCTTCGCGTCCGGCGGCCCGCGGAACAGGCCCCGCTGCAGCGCGCCGAGCGCGGTGTCCGGCGCCGCCGCGGGCTCCCCGTCCAGCGTCTCCCGGAGCAGCGGCGCGAAGTCCCGCCGCGCGCCGCCGTCCAGCAGGTCCGCGTCCCGGTTCAGCTTCTCGACCAGCGCGCGCTGCCAGCGGCCCAGCCGGGGAATGTCCTCGAGGAAGGAGACGCGCACGGGATGCAGCGCCTCCCGGGCGTCGGCGTCCAGCAGCGCGCGCAGGGTCCGCAACGGCTGCGGCAGCGCCTCCCCCAGCGAGCGCGCCAGCCGGAACAGGTCCTCGAGATGGCGTCGGGGGCGCTCGGGCAGGTTCTCGATCCCCCGCGCGGCGAGCTCGCCGGCCGGGTCGGCGGCGCCGACGACCGCCGTCAGGGCCGAGCGCACGGCGCCCGCGGTTTCGCCCTCAGCGACGGAAAGGCTTTCGGACCAGAAGGCG
>CAYSVD010000003.1:0-1795 GCA_964434395.1 uncultured Pseudohongiella sp. | reverse complement strand
GGGGCGCTGCGGGCGCGGGGGGTGTGCCACAATCCGCGCCGCGGGACGTGGACCGTGCGGGACCTCTTCGCGGCCATCGGCGAAGGCACCCTGCGCGCCGACACCCGCCGCGAATACCTGCTGGAGGACGCGATCAAGGCGCACGAAGTCATCGAAAGCGGCTCCACTCCGGGCGCGCCCGTGCCGATTCCCTGAACGCACGGGGGTGGACGCCGCCCGCGGCGCCGCTGCCCCCTCCCTCTCCCCGCTCGCGTACCCGGACGCCGCCCCTGGCCGAGGCGTCGTCGTGGGGTCCGGTCCGAACTCCCCGCGGTACGGGACGCCAGTGGCATGCCGTCAGGATCCGCCGCTGCCGAAGTGGCGGGTAGTGCCGCCCATCACCTCGGTTACTTCGAGCGGCCATTGGAATTTCATATCCGGCGATGTGGCCGTAGTTGGTATGGAGGCCATTCCTTCGGCCTCCGGCCCGCTCAGCAGCTGGATCTGCGGAGTCTTCCACTCCCTGCGGAGGGTGACGTCGTTGCGGTCCTGCTCTCTCATGTCTGCAACTCCTCTTCGTTGCGTTGCGCTGGTGGGGGCGCGGCCTCAGCCCGCGCGGCTCTCCACGGGAAGCCCGTGGTAGACGGTGACGGAAGAGGGGCGGGAGCCGCCCCGAGGTCTTGCGTGGGAAGACGCCCTCGACCCGACGGCCGAAGAGGACGTGCCGGGTTGCGAGGCGGCAGGGCCCGAGCGGCCCGGGGCCGGCCTGTTTCGATGGGCCTCGCCGCCGATCGCGAGATGAGGCTTGCCGCCGGACGCAGCGCCCGCGGCCCGTCCCCTCATCGGGACGGCGTAGCCGTGGCTGCTATGGCGGGACGAGGCGGGGTGGATCGAAGCGACGCGGCGGGCGCTCATTCCCCGCATGGCGTGCAGGATGCCGCCCGTCCGGACGGCTTGGCGAGACCGGCCCGGCTTATCTACGAATGCGGGGGGGGGGCTTCGACGGCATCGGTTGAGTCATCCAGCTTGGGTTTCCGACCGGGACGGGGCTTTGTAGCACGCTCATACCCTGTCCGTCCACCGCCTCGCAGGGAGCGGTAAGTCACCGCCGTGCTACATTCGCGCCTCGGCGTTCCGGGAGTGTGGCGGTGCTGCTGCTGACGGCGGGTCTGGTCCTTTTTCTGCTTCCCCATTCGCTGCGCGAGCTGGGCCTGCGCGGGCGGGCGATGGCGGCTATGCCCTCCCCCGGGGCCTACCGGGGGCTGTTCGCCCTGGTCTCGCTGGCCGGGCTCGCGCTCATCGTCGCGGGCAAGGCACGGGCGCCGTTCGTGACGGTGTGGGCGCCGCCGTTCGAGTGGCGGGACGTCAGCCTTTACCTCATGATGCCGGCGTTCGCGCTGGTGCTCGCCGGCAATCTGGGGGGCAACCATCTCCGCCGCTGGTTCCGCCATCCCATGCTGCTGGGCGTCCTGTTGTGGGGCCTGGCCCACCTGTGGTCGAACGGAGACGCCGCCTCCATGCTGCTGTTCGGCGGCTTCGCCCTCTGGGCCGGGATCAAGTACGCCGCGCGCTTCAGGGAAGGCTCGGTGGACGCGGAGCCCCGGCCGGCGCGCACGATCGCGGTTCTCGTCGTCGGCGCCGCGCTGTTCGTGGTCTTCATGATCTTCCACGGCCGGCTGTTCGGGGTGGAGATCGTCGTCTAGGGCGGCCTCCGTCCTGCCGGCGCCGGCGTTGGCGCCATGCGGCAGGCCACGCGGCTTAAGGGGCCTCGGGGCGCTGCGGGCGCGGGGGGTGTGCCACAATCCGCGCCGCGGGA
>CAYSVD010000002.1:0-10025 GCA_964434395.1 uncultured Pseudohongiella sp. | reverse complement strand
GGCGGGGGTTCCGGCGGCGGCGGCACGGGCGGGGGTTCCGGCGGCGGCGGCACGGGCGGCGGTTCCGGCGGCGGCGTTCGGGCTCCCGTCGCCTCGCCCCACCGCGACTCGACGGACGATCAAAGCCGGGTGGTGCTGACTGAATTCGACGATGATGGCGATGGCACCTACGACCGGGCCGAGGCCTACGAGTACGGCGCCGGGGACCTGAAAACAAAAACCGCCTGGTACGACGACTGGTTGATCGAGGTCGACGGCGTCGGCAAGGATTTGTCCGATCAGTCTGTCGACCGGGTGCTGACCGTCGAGGACGCGGACAACGACGGCGCCGTGGACGAATGGACATTGCGCGCCTACGACAGCGAAGGCCGGGAGGAATCCATCAAGGTCAAGTATGACGATGACGGCGACGGCACATGGGATAGGGCGGACGCCCACACCTACACTCGCGATGGAAACGGCGCGACCAAAACGGAGCTGGTCGAATCCGATGTCGGAGTCGACGGCGAAGGAGTCGACGGCGTCGTGGACAGCAGGGAGTTGATCGCCTATGGCGACGATGACCGGCGGGAATCCGTCAAAAAAGACGGCGACGGCGACGGCGTGTATGAAAACGCCGAATACTACGCTTACCACGGAAACGGCGGGGCCAAAACGCGGCTGGATGAATGGGACAACGGATCCGGCGGCGGGACCGCCGACGACGGCATCGTGGACAGCAAACGGCTTCGCGCGTTCAACGCCGACGGCCGGCTGGAGTTCAGCAAGTACGACGATGACAACGACGGCACATACAGCCGGGTGTTCACTTACGCATACCACGAAAACGGCGGGATCAAAACGGAGTCGATCGAGTTCGACGACGGGTCGGGCGGCGGGGTGGCCGACGACGGTGTCGTCGACAACAGGCGGACCGTCGCCTACCGCTTCCTGGGATGGCCGGTGACCGAATGGGACAACGACGGCGTCGCCGAGAAAAACGACGGCACCTTCGACGCCGCGATGATAAACACCTATGACGCTAGCGGTCGGCTCGAGTCCAGCAAGATGGACTACGATGAGGACGGAACGTACGACCGGGTGTTTACTTACACCCACCATGAGAACGGCGGGCGTGAAACGAGTTTGATCGAGTATGACGACGGGTCGGGAGGCGGAGTCCGCGACGACGGCGTCGTGGACAGAAGGACGCTTCATGGTTATGACGTCGACGGGCGGCAGGAATCCGCCAAATACGACAACAACGGCGACGGCGCTTACGATCGTGCCGTCACGTACGGTCGCCACGAAAACGGCGCGACCAAAACGGAGTTGACCGAGTGGGATTACGGGTCGGATGCCGGCACCGCTTACGACGGCGCCGTGGACAGCAAGCGGCTTCGCTCGTTCAACGCCGACGGACGGCTGGAGTCCAGCAAGTATGACGATGACGGCGACGGCGCATACAGCCGGGTGTTCACCTACGCGTACTACGACAACGGCGAACGGAAAACGGAGTTGATCGAATTCGACGACGGATCGGGCGGCGGGACCGTCGACGACGGCAGCGTCGACAACAGGCGGCTGGTCACCTACCTCCTAGGGTGGCCGGTGTCCGCCGAATGGGATGATGGCGGCATCGCCGCGCGAAACGACGGCGTTCGCGACGCTAGGACGACCTACGCCTATGACGCGGGAGGTCGACTCGAGTCCAGCAAGGTCGATTTCGATGAGAACGGCGAATATGATCGGGTCACCGTTTACGCCTATGACGCCAAAGGCCGTCTGGTGTCCAGCAAACACGACCATGACAATGACGGCGCGCACAATCGCATCGATACGTACACTTACCATGAAAACGGCGAGCGCGAGACGGTGTTGTTCGAGTATGACGACGGAAGAGGCGGCGGAACCTACGACGACGGCGCCGTGGACGGCAGAACGCTTAACGCCTATGACGTCGACGGCCTGCTTGCGTCCAGAAAAAGCGACAACGACGGCGACGGCGCGTATCAATACGCCGTCTACTACACTTACCACGAAAACGGCGGGATCAAAACGTGGTTGACCGAGTGGGACGACGGATCCGGCGGCGGAGTTGCCGATGATGGCACCGTGGACAGCAGGACGCTGCACACCTTCGACATCGATGGCCGACGGGAATCCGTCGAACATGACGATGACGGCGACGGCGCGTATCAATACGCCGTCCACCGCTCCTATCACGAAAACGGCAGGACCAAAACGCGGCTGGAGGAGTGGGACGACGGATCCGGCGGCGGGGTCGCCGATGACGGCGCCGTGGACAAGAGGGAGTTGATCGCCTACGACATCGATGGGCGGTGGGAGTCCTTTAAGAGCGACGGCACCGGCGGCGCGTATCAATACGCCGTCTACTACACCTACCACGAAAACGGCAGGACCGAAACGCGGTTGGAGGAATGGGACGACGGGTCCGGCGGCGGGGTCGCCGGCGACGGCGCCGCGGACAAGAGGACGCTGCGCGCCTTCAACATCAACGGTCTGCGGGCATCCCTCAAGAACGATGACGACGGCGACGGCGCATGGGACCGGGCGGACGCCTACACCTACACTTACCATGCGAACGGCGAGGCCGAAACGTTGCTGATCGAGCGGGATCTCGATGCGGACGGCACTGTGGACAGCAGGGAGTCGATCGCCTATGACGTCGATGGCGGGCGGGAATCCGCCAAGTATGACGACGACGGCGACGGCGCATACGACCGCACCGCGGACGCGGCGGGCGGGGGAGGAGGCCGGACGTCCGCCCCGTCCAGCCGCGACTCGACGGACGACCTGGGGCGGGTCGTGCTGACGGAATTCGACGCCGCCGGGGACGGCGTCTTCGTTCGGGCCGAGGCCTACGTCAGGAGCGGCGCCGACAAGGTCCGCATCGACTTCTACGACAGTTGGGACGACGGCAAGGGCGCGGCGGACCAGCAGGCGGACAGGAGCGTTCATTTCCTTCAGGACTACGACAGCGACGGCGCCGCGGACGACGGCAAGACGGAAATCTTCGACAGCGCCGGGCGGCCCGTCCGGGCCGAATTCGACTACGACGCGGACGGCGCCGTCGACCGCATCGAGACCTACACCTACGGCGCCGACGCCGCCGACAAGCGGTGGCTGACCTACTCGGAAGACGCGGACGGCGACGGCGACGTCGATCGAAGGACCACCGTCGTCCGCCGCGGCGACGGCTCCGTCGACGGGAGCATGCTCGAGACTTTCGACGGCGACGGCAAAGTCGTCGGCATCGAGTACGACGACGACGGCGACGGGGATCTGGAACGCCGCTCCACCTACGTCTTCGAGGGCGGCGCCGAGGTCCGGCGGCTGTGGGAGAGCGACTCCGACGGCGACGGCCGCCTGGACACCGCCTACACCTTCGACGTCGCCCTGGACCGGATCGTCTCGTGGCGCCGCAACATCGACGTCGATATCGACGGAACCTGGGACCGGGTCGAAGTGCGTTTCCGGGACGCGCAGGGCCGCTTTCCCCGGCTGGAGATCCACGACTGGGACGGCTCCGCCGCGGAGCTGGGGGCGCCGGAGCGGATCGTCGAGTACACGTGGCATCTCGAGGGCGGCAAGTGGGAGACCGTCTCGCTGGACGCCGACGGCGACGGCGTCGTCGACGAGCGGACCACCTTCATTTTCCCGGAGGGCGCCATCGACGGGACCACCTGGCCCGTCCGCAAACGGGTGGCGACGGACGCGGACGACGACGGCACCTTCGACAGCATCCGGTTGCTGGACCGGCCCGACCCGGACCGCCCCGGCGGCGACCGGCTGGTCCAGGCCTCGTTCGACCCGGACCCCGTCAGCGGCGCTCACACCCGGCAGGAGCGCCATCTCTGGGACGCCGCCGGCCGGAAGATCCTCTCCGAGTTCGATGCGGACCACGACGGCGGCTACGAGACCGCGGTCGAGTACGTGTACGACGATGACGGCAACCTGGAAATCGCACTGTTCTACGACGACTGGGACGACGCGCCGGGCGCCGTCAACACGCCGGACCGCGCGGCGGACGCCGGGGCCGCGCCGACCGAGCCCTCGGGCGTCCGTTCCGCGGGCGCGGGCCGCGGCGGGAACGGGGAACCGGCGAGCGGGGGCTTCGATGCCGGAAGCGACAGAGCGCGGGACGTCCAAGACGCCTATGCTCAGGATCCCGCCGTCGTCCTCATCTACGGCACCGACGGGCCGGATGCGAAGACCGGGACCGGCGCCGCCGATTGGATCGATGCCGGACGGGGCGCCGACACCCTGACGGGCGGCGGCGGCGGCGACGTGTTCATCTTCCGCTACGGCGACGGCACGGACGTCATCCAGGATTTCGAGCTCGAGAACGACGCGATCTGGATCCGGGAGGACGGCTTCGACCCCGCCGATGTCGAGGCGGCGCCGGTCGAGCTCGGCCCCGGCGGCGATCCCGCGCATCCCTACATCCCTGCGTCCTTGCAACCAGCGAGCGGCACGACGAGGCTCGCGGTCCTTACCTACGGCGGCGGGGAGGAGGACCGGCTCATCATCGTCGGCGGCGCCGAGGACGCCGAGACCTACCGCGCCCACTTCGCGGCGGGCGGCGGGCACGTCCCCGACTTCGGCGGCTGACGCCCGCCGCGGGCGGCGCCGCCCTGTCGACACGACGGTCCGTCGCGCCGGCCGCCCGTGACGCCGGGCGGGTATAATGCCCGCAGGACCGACCGGGGAGGGGAATATGGCGAAGCTTTCGATCGGCGCGGCGGCGCCGGCCTTCACGCTGGAGGACCAGGCGGGCGAACGGGTCAGCCTGAAGGACTACCGGGACCGCAAGACGGTGGTGCTGTACTTCTACCCGAAGGCCATGACGCCGGGCTGCACCGCGCAGGCCTGCGGCCTGCGGGACGCGAAAAGCCGGCTGAGCCGGCTGGGCGCGGCGGCGCTGGGCGTCAGCCCGGACCCGGTCCGGCGGCTGAAGAAGTTCGAGGAGAAGGAGTCGCTCAACTTCCGGCTGCTGTCCGACGAGGACCACGCGGTGGCCGAGCGCTACGGCGCGTGGGGGCTCAAGAAGTTCATGGGACGCGAGTACATGGGCGTGCTGCGGACCACCTTCGTGATCGACCGCAAGGGCCGGGTGGCCCACGTCTTCGACCAGGTCAAGACCAAGACCCATCACGAGGACGTGCTGGAGGTGCTGCGCCATCTGTGAGTCCGCCCCGGTCCGGCTCGCCGCGAAGCGCCACGGGGCGGACGACGGACCGCCGCTGCTGGTGCTGCACGGCCTCCTGGGCTGCGGCTCCAACTGGGGCTCGTTCTGCCGCCGGATGGCGGGGCGCTTCGCGGTGACCGCGGCGGACCTGCGCGGCCACGGCGCCTCGCCGCATGCGCCGCGGCTCGACTATCCGGCGATGGCGGCGGACGCGCTGGCGCTGATGGACCGGCTGGGGCTCGACCGTTGCCACGTGCTGGGCCACTCCATGGGCGGCAAGGTCGCCATGCGGCTGGCGCTGGACCGTCCGGAGCGCCTGGACCGGCTGGTGGTGGCGGACATCGCGCCGGTCGCCTATCCGGAGGACGGGGAGGACGGCCCCCGGGCGGCGGTCGCGGCCATGCGGGCGCTGCCCCTGGACGGGCTGGCCGGCCGGGACGAGGCCGACCGGTGGCTGGCGCGGGACGTCCCCGACGCGGCCCTGCGCGGCTTCCTGCTGACCAATCTGGCGCGCGGCGCGGACGGCCGCTGGCGGTGGCGGCTCGACCTGGAGGCCATCGCGCGGCACTACGGCGCGCTGCGGGGCTTTCCGGAGGGAGGGCGGCCGCACGCCGGCCCGGCGCTGTTCGCGCGCGGTGCGCGCTCCGGCTACGTGCGCGGAGAGCACCTGCCGGCGATCCGCGCCCTGTTCCCGAACGCGCGGGTCGAGACCATCGAGGGGGCGGGCCACTGGCCGCACGCGGAACGGCCCGCGGCCTTCGAGGCGGCCGTGTCGGCCTTCCTGCTGGGCGGGGAGGCGGGAGGGGAGCGGTGACCGCGCTCAGCGTCAACGTCAACAAGATCGCGCTGCTGCGCAACGCCCGCGGCCGCGACTTCCCGAACGTGCTCCGCTTCGTCGGGCGGCTGCTCGAGCTGGGCGTCGCCGGCATCACGGTGCATCCGCGTCCCGACGGGCGCCACATCACCCGGGACGACGCGCTGGCCATCGGCCGCTACCTCAGATCCCGTCCGGAGGTCGAGTACAACATCGAGGGCTATCCGTCCGCGGCCTTCCTGGAGCTGGCGTTGCGGGCGGAGCCGGACCAGTGCACGCTGGTGCCGGACGCGCCGGAGCAGCTGACCTCGGACCACGGCTGGGACGCGGCCCGGCACCGGGATCTGCTGGCCGGCGCCCTGGAGCGCCTGCGCGCCGCCGGCGCGCGCGGCAGCCTGTTCGTCGATCCCGAGCCCGCCGCAGCCGCGGCCGCGGCCGCCGCCGGGGCCGAGCGGGTCGAGCTCTACACGGAGGAGTACGCGCGCAGCTTCGGGACGGCCTCGCAGGCGCGTGCGCTGGAGCGCTACGCGCGGACGGCGGCGGCGGCGGCCGCCGCCGGGGCCGGGGTCAACGCGGGGCACGACCTCGACCTGCGGAACCTGGGACCCTTCCTCGAGGCGGTTCCGGACGTGCTGGAGGTCTCCATCGGGCACGCGCTGGTGGTCGAGGCCATCGAGCTCGGCATCGGCGAGGTGGTCCGGCGCTACCTGGCCATCGCCGCCGGCGGCTGAGCCCCGCCGCGCGCCTCCAGTAGCGGGACGAGGTGGGGCCAGACGTTGTCCAGGATCAGGGGCTGGGCCGCGGCCGTCGGATGGATGCCGTCGTCCTGCATCAGCCCGGGGCGCAAGGCGACGCCCTCGAGCAGGAAGGGCGCCAGCGGCAGCCCCCGCGCGGCCGCCACCTCCCCGAACAGCTCGAAGAAAGGCTCGGTGTAGCGGGGGCCGTAGTTGGGCGGGAGCCGGATGCCGACCAGCAACGCGTCGGCGCCGCGGTCCCGGACCAGCGCCGCCATGGCCTCCAGGTTCCGCCGCATCGCCGCCAGCGGCAACCCCCGCAGGCCGTCGTTGCCGCCCAGCTCGAGGATCACCAGCTCCGGCGCGTGGCTGTCCAGCATGCCCGGCAGCCGCGCCAGCCCGCCGGTGGTGGTCTCGCCGCTGACGCTGCCGTTGACCACGCGCCAGCCCGTCCCCTTCAGCCGCTCCGCCAGCAACGCCACCCAGCCCTGCGCCTCGTCGATCCCGTAGGCGGCGCTCAGGCTGTCGCCGTACACCAGCAACGTCCGCTCGGCGGCGGGCGCCGCCGGGGCGGCGAGGGCCGGCAAGGCCAGCAACGCCAGCAGGACGGTCGCTCGCGGCACGGTCGAAGGCTCCGGATGCTTCGCGGGGCGCCCCATTATGCCTTCGCGGACCGGCGGATGTAACGCCGGCGACAAACGCCGCGCGACAAACGCCGGCGCGGATCCGGCGCGCGCCGCCCGTTGCGGCTATAATGGCCGCCGCCGCGGCGGACTCCCCCCATGATCGAGACGGAACACCTCACCAAGCGCGTCGAGACCAGCGAAGGGCCGCTGACCATCCTCAACGACGTCTCGCTGAAGATCGGCGCCGGCGAGGCGGTGGCTGTCGTCGGCGCCTCCGGCTCGGGCAAGTCCACCCTGCTGGGCCTGATGGCGGGCCTGGACGGCGCCACCTCCGGGGACGTGGTGCTGGACGGCCGCCGCCTGGCCGGGATGGACGAGGAGGGGCGCGCCCTGCTGCGGGGGCGCACGGTGGGCTTCGTGTTCCAGTCCTTCCAGCTGCTGCCGGGGTTGACCGCGCTGGAGAACGCGATGCTGCCGATCGAGCTGAAGGGGGATCCGGACGCGAAGGCCAGGGCGCGGGAGGTGCTGGACCGGGTGGGCCTGTCGGAGCGCCGGCATCACTATCCCAACCAGCTTTCCGGCGGGGAGCAGCAGCGGGTCGCCATCGCCCGCGCCTTCGCCGCCCGCCCGCCGGTGCTGTTCGCCGACGAGCCCACCGGCAATCTGGACACGGCCACCGGCGAGAAGGTGGCGGACCTGCTGTTCGACCTGAACCGCGAGTTCGCCACCACCCTGGTGCTGGTCACCCACGACGAGCGGCTGGCCCGGCGCTGCGGCCGGGTGGTGCGGCTGGCGGCCGGCGAGGTCGCGGGCGAAGGGCCCGGCGCGCCGGAGGCGGCGGATGGCTGAGCCGGGCGGGGCCTCCCTGCGCCGGCTGGCGGGCCTGTCGCTGCGCCTGCTGTGGCGGGACTGGCGCGGCGGCGAGCTGGGGCTGCTGTCCGCCGCCCTGCTGATGGCGGTGACCTCGGTCACCGGCATCGCCCTGTTCACCGACCGGCTGGAGAAGGCGCTGCTGCTGGAGTCGGCCGCCATGCTGGCGGCCGACCGGGTGGTCGGGGGGCGCGAGGCGCCGCCCCGGGCGATCCTCGAGGAGGGACGGGCGCGGGGGCTGCGCGTCGCCGAGACCCTCTCCTTCAGCTCCATGGCCTTCTCCGACGCGGGCAGCCTGCTGGTGTCCGCCAAGGCGGTCGGCGACGGCTATCCGCTGCGGGGCGAGGTGATCGTCGCCGAGCGGCCCTTCGCGGGCGGCGCGCCCGCGCCCGGCGGCCCGCCGCCGGGCCGGGTCTGGCTGGAGAGCCGGGCCCTGTCGGCGCTGGGCCTCGAGATGGGCGGCACGGTGCAGCTGGGCGAGGCGGCGCTGGTGGCGGACCGGATCATCGTCGCCGAGCCGGACCGCACCGGCGGCCTGGTGGACAGCCTCGGCCCGCGCCTGATGCTGCATCTGGACGACGTGCCGCGCACCGGCGTGGTCCGCCCCGGCAGCCGGGTGTTCGCCCGCTACCTGTTCGCCGCCGACGATCCCGCCGCGCTGGACGGCTTCGAGCAGTGGTTCCGGGACAACGAGGACTGGCGCGGCGAGTTCTACATGCGCGACATCCGCGAGGAGAGCGACGAGGTGGCGGACGCCCTGGCGCGGGCGGAGAACTTCCTGCTGCTGGGCTCGATGGCCGCGGTGGTGCTGGCGGGGCTGGCGATCGCACTGACGGCGGAGCGCTACAGCGAGCGCCACTACGACTACGTGGCCGTCATGAAGACCCTGGGCTGCACCGCCGGGCGCATCCTGTTCATCTACCTGTCGATCCAGCTGGCGCTGGCGCTGGGCGCCGTCGCGCTGGGCTCCGCCCTGGGCTGGCTGGTGCACGAGGGCATCCTGCTGCTGCTGGGCTCGCTGGTGACGGTCGCGCTGCCGGCGCCGGGCGCCGGACCGTTCCTGAGCGGCGCCGTCACGGCCCTGGTCTGCCTGCTGGCCTTCGCCCTGCCGCCGTTGCTGGCCCTGCGGGAGACGCCGCCGCTGCGCGTGCTGCGCCGGGACCTGACCCAGCGGCGTTTCGGCGCCCGGACGCCGTATTTCTTCGGGATGCTGGGCACGGTGCTGCTGGCGTACTGGCACAGCCGGAGCCTGTTGTTGACCGGCGCGCTGGTGGGCGTCGCCGCGGCCGTCGCGATGCTGCTGGCGGCGGCGTCCTGGCTGCTGCTGCGCGCGGGCGGCGGCGCGGGCATGCGCGCCGGCGGCGCCTTCAAGCTCGCCATGACCGGCATCCGGCGCCGGCGCCGGCAGAACGTGCTGCAGGTCATGGTGTTCTCCGCCGCCCTCATGTCGCTGCTGGTGCTGACCCTGCTGCGCACCGACCTGATCGACGAGTGGCGGGCCCAGCTGCCCGAGGACGCCCCCAACCATTTCCTGATGAACATCACCTCCGGGCAGATCGACGGCATCCGCGCCTTCTTCGAGGAGCACGGAGTCGGCGGCGACGCCTTCTATCCGCTGGTGCGCGCCCGGGTCACCCACGTCAACGGCGCGCCGCCCTCCTCCTCCTCGGGACGGGGCGCGGGCGGCGCGCCGTTGACGTGGGTGACCCGGGCGCGCACCAGCGGATAGAAGGCGTCGCCGCCGACTCCGTGCTCCTCGAAGAAGGCGCGGATGCCGTCGATCTGCCCGG
>CAYSVD010000001.1:0-3852 GCA_964434395.1 uncultured Pseudohongiella sp. | reverse complement strand
CCCGCCCTCCGCGGCCTCCGACTCATCCCCTCCGAACAGGCCGCCCTGTCCGCTCCGGGCGTCATCCTGAAAGCGCCTGCCCTCCTCCACCGCGGCGGGCAGTCCGGCCAGCAACAGGGCGCGGGCGGCGTGGTGCTCAAGGCCGTCGTCCGCCAGGCAGTCCAAGGCGCCCGCGTTGATCAAGGCCTCCATGATCTGCCGGTTCGCCTGCTGCGGATCCACGCGCCGGCACAGATCCGTCAGGCCGGCGAAGGGGCCGTCCCGCTCCCGCGCCGCCAGGATGATGTCCACCGGCCGCGCTCCCGCGCCCTTGACGGCCCCCAGGCCGTACACGATCGCGCCGTCCCCGCTGACCTTGAAGTCGCGCCCGCTGCTGTTGACGTCCGGCGGCAGGATCCGGATCCCCATGGCGCGGCACTCGTCGACCGGGGCCAGCAGCTTCTTGGAGTCCCCCTTCTCCGCCGTCAGCACGGCGGCCATGTAGAAGGCCGGGTAATGGGTCTTCAGCCAGGCCGTCCGCCAGGCCAGCAGCGCGTAGACCGCCGCGTGGGACTTGTTGAACCCGTAGCCCGCGAAGGTCTCCATCTGGCTGAAGATCTTGCCCGCGGCGCGCACGCCGTTGGCCTGTGCGCCCTCGACGAATTTGCTGCGCTGCCGGTCCATCGCCTCCTGCTTCTTCTTGCTCATGGCGGAGCGCAGGCCGTCGGCTTCGCCCAAGGTGTAGCCGGCCAGCACCTGGGCGATCTTCATCACCTGCTCCTGGTACAGGATCACGCCGTAGGTCTCGGACAGGATCGGCTTCAGGTCTTCGTGCAGGTAGCTGACCTTCTCGTGGCCGTGCTTGCGGCTGATGTAGCTGTCGTCCATCTTCAGGTCCATCGGGCCGGGGCGGTGCAGCGCCACCAGCGCGATGATGTCCTCGAAGCAGCTGGGCTTGAGGCGCCGGATCATGCCTCGGATGCTGGCGGATTCGAGCTGGAACACGGAGGTGGTCTCGCCGCTCTGCAGGAGCCGGAAGACCTTCTCGTCGTCCAGCGGCAGGTTGTCCGGATCGACGGTTCCGGGGCCGTGGCGTTCGTTGATCATGGCGACGGCCCGGTCGATGATGGTGAGGGTCGTCAGCCCCAGGAAGTCGAACTTGACCAGCCCCACCGCTTCGACGTCGTCCTTGTCGAACTGGGTCATCAGGTTGCCTTCCTCGTCGCGGTACATCGGCGCGAAGTCGGTCAGCCGGCCCGGCGCGATGACCACGCCGCCCGGATGCTTGCCGGCGTTGCGCACGACCCCCTCGAGCCGGCGGGCCATCGCCATGATCTCCTGCGCGTCCTCGTTGCCGTCGATGAAGGCCTTCATCGCCGGGTTGGCGGCGACCGCCTGCTCCAGCGTGATGCCCGGCGCGTCGGAGATCATGCCGGTCAGCTCGTCGCCCAAGCCGTAGGGCTTGTCCTGGACGCGGGTCACGTCGCGCACCGCCGCCTTGGCCGCCAGGGTGCCGAAGGTGATGATCTGGGAGACGGCGTCCTGGCCGTAGCGCTCCCGCACGTGCTGCAGGACCCGGTCGCGGCCCTCCACGCAGAAGTCGATGTCGAAGTCCGGCAGGGAGGCGCGCTCGGGGTTCAGGAAGCGCTCGAACAGCAGGCCGTAGCGGAGCGGGTCCAGTCCCGTGATGCCCAGCGCCCAGGCGACGATGGAGCCGGCGCCGGAGCCGCGGCCCGGACCCACCGGGATGCCAGCCTCGCGGGCCCACTGGATGAACTCCATCACGATCAGGAAGTAGCCGGGGAAGCCCATCTGGTTGATGACCGCCAGCTCCTCCTCGAGGCGCCGGTGGTAGTCGGCGGTCCGCTTCGGATCGACGTCCCCTTCGGCGAGCCGCGCCTCGAGGCCCCGGCGGCTTTCGGCGCGGAGGTAGTCCTCCAGCGGGGCGCCGTCCGGCACCGGGTAGTCGGGCAGGGCGGGCTTGGCCCGCGGCAGATGCAGGCTGCAGCGCCGGGCGATCTCCACCGCGTTGGCCAGCGCCTCGGGGAGGTCCTCGAACAGCGCCGCCATCTCCTCGCCGCTTTTCAGGTACTGCCGCTCGGTGAAGCGCCGGGGCCGGCCGGCGTCGCCCAGGGTGTCCTTGTCGTGGATGCAGACCCGCGCCTCGTGGGCCTCGAAGTCCCCGGGATCCAGAAACCGCACGTCGTTGGTGGCCACGACCGGGCAGCCGGTTTCCAGCGCCAGCTCCACCGCCGCCTTGATGTAGCGCCCCTCCCCGGGCCGGCCGACCCGCTGCAGCTCGAGGTAGAAGCGGTCCGGGAACATGGCGCGCCACGCCGCCAGCCGCTCCCGCGCCGCCTCCGTCTCGCCGGCCGCCAGGGCCGCGCCGATGTCGCTGCGTTGCGCGCCGGACAGGGCGATCAGCCCGCCGCTCAAGGGCGCCAGCTCCTTCCGGTCCAGCGCCGGCCCGTCCGGACCGGCCTCCCCGGCGTACAGGGCGGACATCAACAGCCGCAGGTTGCCGTAGCCCTCCCGGTTCATGGCCAGCAGGACCAGCCCGGTCCGCTCGCCCGCGTCGTCCTCCACCGGCACGTCGCAGCCGCAGACCGGCTTGATGCCGGCCGCCACGGCGCTGCGGTGGAACCGGATGAACCCGAACATGTTGGCCAGGTCGGTCACCGCGACCGCCGGCATCCGTTTTTCGCGACAGGCCGCGGCCAGCGGCTCCATGGTCACCAGGCCGTCGCGGATGGAGTAGTCGGAGTGCAACCGCAGGTGGACGAAGAGCGGCGGCGCGGGGGTCTTCGGCATGCGGGCGGCCTGGTCCGGGCGGGGATTCCAATATAGCGCATCCGGCCGCCGGACGCGCTACTTCAGGCGCGCCGCCACCGGCGCGAAGCTCCTGCGATGCGCCCTGCAGGGGCCGAGCGCGTCCAAGGCCTTGATGTGCATGGCCGTCGGGTACCCCTTGTGGCGGGCGAAGCCGTAGCCGGGATGACGCCGGTCGAGCTCCAGCATGCCCCGGTCCCGCTCCACCTTGGCGACCACCGAGGCCGCCGCGACGGCCGGCACCAGCCGGTCCCCGCCGACGACGGCGCGGGACGGCCAGGACCAGTCCGGGCAACGGTCGCCGTCGACGAGGACGAAGGCCGGCGGCGGCGCCAGCGCCGCCACCGCCCGATGCATCGCCAGCAGGGCGGCTCTCAGGATGTTCAGGCGGTCGATCTCCTCCACCGTGGCGCGGCCCACCGCCCAGGCGACCGCGTCGTCCAGGATGCGCCGGTGGCACTCGAGCCGCCGCCGCTCGCTGAGCCGTTTCGAGTCGTCCAGGCCCGGGATCGGCCGGGCCGGGTCCAGGATCACCGCCGCCGCCACCACCTCGCCCGCCAGCGGCCCCCTGCCCGCCTCGTCGACGCCGGCCGCCGGCTCTTCAGCCGGCACGGCCGGCATCCCGCGCCAGCTCGGCGACGGCGTCCGCGGCGGCGTTCGATGCGTCCCTGCGCAGCATCCGGTGCAGGCGGTCGAATTCCGCCAGCAGAGCCTCCTGCGGCGGGCGCTCCTCGAAGAAGCGGACGAGCTCCCGGCTCAGCGCCGGGACCGTGACGGCCCGCTGCAGGTATTCCGGCACCAGCTCCCGGCCGGCCAGCAGGTTGGGCAGGGAGAACCAGCGCAGGTCCACCAGGCGCGAGGCCAGCGCGTAGGTCAGGGGGGCGAGCCGGTAGCAGACCGCCATGGGCCGCCGCAGCAGCATCGCCTCCAGGGTCGCGGTGCCGCCGGCGGCCAGCACGAAGTCGGCGGCGGCCATGGCGACGTGGGAGTCGTCCGTCAGCCGAAAGCGCTCGTCGCGGTCCAGGCCGCGCCCGTGCAGCAGCG